>JACQGO010000301.1 GCA_016199485.1 Betaproteobacteria bacterium | reverse complement strand
GCTATACGCTCAACCCGCGGCTGGTGCGCGGCCTCGATTACTACAACGCAACCGTATTCGAGTGGGTGAGCGGCAGACTGGGCGCGCAGGGCACGGTGTGCGCGGGCGGGCGCTACGACGGGCTGGTCGCGCACATCGGCGGCAAGAGCGCGCCGGCGTGCGGCTTTGCGATGGGGGTGGAACGCCTGCTCGCGTTGTTGCAGGGCAACGCGGCGAACGTGGAGCGGCCGGCGCCCGATGTCTATCTCGTCCACCAGGGCGAGGCGGCCGGCCGCTACGCGCGGAAGGTGGCGGAAGCGCTGCGCGACCGCGGGCTTGCGGTGATCCTGCATTGCGGGGGCGGTAACTTCAAGTCGCAGATGAAGAAGGCGGATGCGAGCGAGGCGCGCTACGCGGTCATCATCGGAGACGACGAGGCACGGGCGGAAGAGGTGAGCCTCAAGCCGCTGCGCGAGCTTGCCGCGCAGGTGCGCGTAAGCGTCGCGGAAGCCGCGGACCTGATCGCCCGGAAGTAGAAACGGGTTGGTCTCAACAAGCAAATGGACAGGATAAGCATGGCATTCGATCTCGAAGAACAGGAACAGCTCGAAACGCTCAAGGCGTGGTGGAAGCAGCACGGATGGCTGGTGATGCTCGCGGCGACGGTAGCCGTGCTCAGTGTTGCCGCGTTTCAGGGCTGGCGCTACTACCAGCACAGCAGGGCGCTGCAGGCGGCGGCACTCTACGACGCGCTGAAGAACGCCGAGCGCGACAACAACGGCAAGCGGGTGCGCGAGATCGCCGCGCAACTCGAGGGCGGATACGCATCGACCACGTACGCCGTGGCGGGAGCCCTTGCGAGCGCCAAGGCGGGCTTCGACGCGCTCGATCTTCCCCACGCCAAGGCGCAGCTCGCGTGGGCGATGGAGCATGCCAAGGAGGCGGAGATGCGCGACGTGGCGCGGCTCCGGCTCGCGGCGGTGCTCCTCGACGAGAAGAACTACGCAGAAGCATTGAAGCTGCTGGACGCGAAACCCGCGGACTCGCTGAGCAGCCTCTACGCGGACCTCAAGGGGGATGTTCTGGTAGCGCAGGGCAAGCTCGCCGAAGCGCGCAACGCGTATCAGCTTGCGCTCGACAAGAGCGATGCCAAGAGCCCGTACCGCGGCGTGATCCAGCTCAAGATCGACACTCTCGGGGAGCCGAAGTGAGCAGGACGGGGCAAACGCTCTGCGGCGCAGTTGCGGCGACGCTCGCGCTTGCCGCGTGCACCACGATTACGGATAGCTATGACCGCTGGTTCGGCAGGAGCGCCCCGGCGGAAAAGCCCGCCGAGCTCACCTCGTTCCAGGAGAAGGCGCGCGCGCGCATCCTCTGGCAGACGTCGGCCGGCGCGGCCGAGAACAACGTGTTGTTTCCGGCGGTCTACGGCGGCAGCGTCTACGCGGCGTCGTTTGCGGGCCAGCTCGCGCGTTTCGACGCGGCGAGCGGACGACAGGTCTGGCGGACCGACGCCCAGCGGCGGCTGTCCGGCGGAGTCGGCGCGGGCGATCAGCTCGTGCTGGTCGGCACGCCCAAGGGGGAAGTGCTGGCGTTCGACGCGAACGGCAAGGAGCTGTGGAAGACGCAGCTTCCCGGCGAGGTGCTGGCGCCGCCTGAGGCGGCCGACGGCATCGTCGTCGCGCGCACCGGGGATGGCCGGGTCTACGGGCTGGATGCGCGCGACGGCAAGCGCAGATGGGTCTATCAGCGCATCACGCCGGCGCTCACGCTGCGCACGCACGTGGGCGTCATGATCTACCGTGGCGCCGTGTTCGCGGGCTTCCCGGGCGGGCGGCTGGTTGCGCTCGCGCTTGCGAACGGCAACGTGGGCTGGGAGGCCGTCGTCGCGCTGCCGCGCGGGGCGACCGAGCTCGAACGCGTGGCCGATGTGACGAGCCTTCCGGTGACGGACGGCAGGCAGGTGTGCGCGGTGGCGTTCCAGGGGCGCGCCGCATGTTTCGACATCCTCAAGGGAAGCAGCAACTGGACGCGTGAGATGTCGAGCGTGGCCGGCATGACGCTCGATACGCGCTACGTTTACGTGACCGACGACAAGAACGCCGTGGTCGCGCTCGACAAGGCGAACGGCGCGAGCATCTGGAAGCAGGACAAGCTCGCCGGCCGGCGCGTGAGCGCGCCGCTCGCGTTCCGCAGCTACGTCGTGGTCGGCGATTTGCAGGGCTATGTGCACGTGCTCTCGCGCGAGGACGGCTCGTTTGCCGCGCGCATCGCAACCGACGGCAGCCCGATCACCGCGGCGCCGGTCGCGCTCGACGACGCGTTCGTGGTGCAGACGCGCAATGGCGGGCTGTACGCAATCACTGTTCAGTAATGAAGCCCACGATCGTGATTGTCGGCCGCCCCAACGTCGGCAAATCGACGTTGTTCAACCGGCTCACGCGCAGCCGCGACGCGATCGTCGCCGACGTCCCGGGATTGACGCGCGACCGTCATTACGGGCACGGGCGCGTCGGCGGAAAGGCGTGTCTGGTGGTGGATACCGGGGGGTTTGAGCCGGTCGCGGCGAAGGGCATCCTGCGCAAGATGGCGCGGCAGACGCTGCAGGCGGTGGACGAGGCGGACGCGGTCGTGTTCGTCGTTGACGGCCGCGACGGGCTGACCGCGGAGGACCGCGTGATCGCCGAGGAGCTGCGCAAGACGGGGCGCAAGCTGTGGCTCGTCGTCAACAAGACCGAAGGCATGACCGCCGCGGCTGCGGCCGCCGAATTCCACGAGCTGGGGCTGGGCGAGCCGCTGCCGGTCTCCGCGGCGCACGGCGAGGGCGTTGCGGACGTGATGGAACGGGTGCTCGCGGATTTTCCCGGTGCAGCCGAGGAGCGCGTGCCGGCGGACAGGCATCCGAGAATCGCGGTGGTCGGGCGCCCCAACGTCGGCAAATCGACGCTGGTGAATTCCCTGCTCGGCGAAGAGCGGGTCATCGTGTCGGAGGAGCCGGGCACCACGCGCGATGCGATACACGTCGATTTCGAGCATGCTCACCGGCGCTATACGTTGATCGACACCGCGGGCCTGAGAAGGCGCGGGCGCGTGCACGAATCGGCCGAGAAGTTTTCGGTGGTGAAGACGATGCAGGCGATTGCCGATGCGAATGTCGTGATCCTTGTCCTTGACGCGCGCAGCGAGATCGCCGATCAGGACGCGCATATCGCGGGCTTCATTCTCGAAGCGGGGCGCGCGCTGGTGGTGGCCGTCAACAAGTGGGAGCGCCTGGACCAGGGCGAGCGCGAGCTGGTGAAACGGGCGCTCGCCAGGAAGCTGAATTTTCTCGAATTCGCGAGGGTTCATTACATTTCCGCCGCCACCGGCGCCGGTGTCGGGACGCTGATGAAGTCGGTGGACGAGGCTTACGCGGCGGCGATGGCGCGGCTGCCGACGCCGCGGCTCACGCGGACGCTGATCGCGGCCACCACCCAGCAGCCGCCGCCACGCGCCGGCGTTATCCGGCCCAAGCTACGCTACGCGCATCAGGGTGGGGTCAACCCGCCGCGCATCGTGATTCACGGCAACGCGCTGGAGCACGTGCCCGACAGCTACCGCCGCTATTTGGAACGTTTTTTCCGCAACGCTTTCAAACTGCAGGGGACTCCGCTTGCCGTCAGCTTCAGGACCGGGCGCAATCCCTACGTCAAGGAGGCGGCGGGACGCTGATACCATAGGCGCGCATCGAACGCTAACCCTATGGCATTACTTTGAAAAATCGAGTAGAGTGATCGCGTCACTAACGACAATCGTGAGGGCACCATGAGCGGCAAAGGGCAGTTGCTACAAGACCCGTTTCTGAACACGCTGCGCAAAGAGCACATCCCGGTTTCGATCTACCTCGTCAACGGAATCAAGCTGCAGGGGCAGATCGACTCCTTCGACCAGTATGTGGTTCTGCTCAAGAACACGGTGACGCAGATGGTGTACAAACACGCCATCTCGACCGTGGTGCCCGCCCGGCCCGTCAATTTCCAGCTCGAGCAGTCCAGCGACAGTTGATGTTCGAACGTCCCGGCAACGGTACCCGAGCGGTGCTGGCGAGCCTCGATTTCGGCGAGGCCGGCTATGCCGAAAGCCTGGAAGAACTCAAGCAGCTTGCCGCCAGCGCCGGGGTGACGACCGCCGCCACCGTCGAAGGCAGGCGCGTGCGGCCCGACCCGGCGCTGTTTGCGGGCAGCGGCAAGGTCGAAGAGATCGCGCGTATTGTCGCTGCGACCGGCAGCGGGCTCGTCATCTTCAACCACGATCTGTTCCCGGCGCAGGAGCGCAATCTCGAGAGGCGCCTCGACTGCCGCGTCGTCGACCGCACCAGTCTGATCCTCGACATCTTCGCACAGCGGGCGCGGAGCCATGAAGGCAAAATGCAGGTCGAACTCGCGCAGCTCGAGCACCTGGCGACGCGGCTGGTGCGCGGCTGGACGCACCTGGAGCGCCAGAAGGGCGGCATCGGGCTGCGGGGACCGGGCGAGGCGCAGTTGGAAACGGACCGGCGGCTGCTGGCGAAGCGTGTAAAGGTGCTCAGGGACAAGCTCACCAGGCTCAAGAGCCAGCGCGACGTGCAGCGCCGCGCGCGCAGCCGCGCCGAGCTGCTCTCGGTTTCGCTCGTCGGCTACACCAACGCTGGAAAATCGACGTTGTTCAACCGCATGACGCGGGCCGACGTCTACGCCGCCGACCAGCTGTTCGCCACTCTCGATACGACGACGCGCAGGATGTACAGCGCCAACGGCAGCGCCATAGTACTCTCCGACACCGTGGGCTTCATCCGCCACCTGCCGCACACGCTGATCGCGGCGTTTCGCGCGACGTTCGAGGAAACGGTGCGGGCGGATCTGCTGCTGCACGTGGTCGACGCGAGCAGCGCGATGCGCGAGGTGCAGATCACGGAGGTCAACAAGGTCCTCGCCGAGATCGGCGCCGACCGGATTCCGCAGGTGCTCGTGTTCAACAAGATCGATCTCGCCGGTTTCGCCCCGCGGTTCGAGCGTGACGAATGTGGTAGAATCGCGCGCGTCTGGATCAGTGCCGGGTCGGGCACGGGGCTCGAATCCGTGCGTCTTGCCCTGGAAGAACACGTGGCGGCAACGATCAGCGACGGGGCTCGCCGCAGCCCGGTTGCAGCGTAGCGCATTCAGACTTTCACCCATGGTTTCCTACCTCAGGAGTTTCCGCGCCTATTGTGCGGACCGCTTGAAGCGCCTCGCCGGGGCGATCATGTCGCTCAACGATCCGCAGTGGGGCCGGCACCGGCAGGACGGCCCGCCTGATCTCGAAGAGTTGTGGCGCAACTTCAACAGGAAGCTCAACGGCCTGTTTGGCCGGCGCGGCGGGGACGGGGAGGGACCCGGCGGGCCCGGCGTCAGGCGTCTGGGCGGCGCCGGTCTGATCGCGGGCCTGATCTTTGCCGCATGGCTCGCAAGCGGCTTCTACATCGTCTACGAGGGCCAGCGCGGCGTGGTGCTGCGCTTCGGCCGCTACGTGGAGACGACGCTGCCGGGGCCGCGCTGGCACCTGCCGTACCCGATCGAGAGCGCCGAAGTGGTGAACCTCGCGCAAGTGCGCACCGTGGAGGTCGGCTACCGCAACAACGTCAAGAGCAAGGTGCTCAAGGAATCGCTGATGCTCACCGACGACGAGAACATCATCGACATCCAGTTCGCCGTGCAGTACGTGTTGAAGAGCACGGAGGAGTACCTGTTCACCAACCGCTCGCCGGATGACGCGGTGCTCCAGGCGGCGGAGACCGCGATCCGCGAGATCGTGGGCAAGAGCAGCATGGACTTCGTGCTCTACGAGGGTCGCGCGGACGTCGCGGCGCAGGCGCACAAGCTGATGCAGGCGATCCTCGACCGCTACAAGACCGGCATCAACATCAGCAAGGTGACGATGCAGAACGCCCAGCCTCCCGAGCAGGTGCAGGCGTCGTTCGACGACGCCGTCAAGGCCGGCCAGGACCGCGAGCGGCAGAAGAACGAGGGGCAGGCCTACGCGAACGACGTGATTCCCAAGGCGCGCGGCACAGCGGCGCGGCTGGTGCAGGAGGCGGAAGGCTACCGCCAGCGCGTGATCGAGAACGCGGAAGGGGATGCGTCCCGTTTCCGCCAGGTTCTCGCCGAGTACAACAAGGCACCGGGGGTGACGCGCGACCGGCTCTATCTCGAAACGGTGCAGCAGGTGCTCTCCAGCACCAGCAAGATCGTGATCGACCAGAGGTCCTCGGGCAATCTGCTCTACCTGCCGCTCGACAAGATCATCCAGATGACGGGCGCGCAGCCGCCGGGGGCCGCGGCCAAGCCGGCGGAGCCACCGCATCCGCCGGAAGCCTCCACCACGCGCTCGCGTGAGGCTTTCCGCAGCCGCGAAAGGGAGACACGCTGATGAGACTGAACCTCGGCAGCGCGCTGGTCGGCGCCGTGGTGGCGCTGATCATCGCCTCCTTCAGCGTGTTCATCGTCGACCAACGGCAGAACGCGATCGTATTCCGCCTGGGCGAAGTCGTGGGTATCAAGAAAGAGCCCGGGCTCTACTTCAAGGTCCCGATTCTCGACAACGTCCGCTATTTCGACGTGCGCATCCTCACCATAGACACGGCGGAGCCCGAGCGCTTCCTCACCTCGGAAAAAAAGAACGTGCTGGTGGATCTGTTCGTCAAATGGCGCATCGCCGACGTGAGGCAGTACTACGTGAGCGTGGGCGGAGACGAGGTGCGGGCGCAGACGCGGCTGCTGCAGACGGTCAACGACGGCCTGCGCGCCGAATTCGGGAATCGCACGGTGCACGACGTCGTTTCCGGAGAGCGCGACAAGATCATGGAACTCATGCGCCAGAAAGCGAACGAGGACGCGGGCAAGATCGGGGTGGAGGTGTTCGACGTGCGCATGAAGCGCGTCGATCTGCCGCAGGAAGTGAGCGAGTCGGTGTACCGGCGCATGGAGGCGGAGCGCAAGCGCGTGGCGAACGAGCTGCGCTCGACTGGCGCCGCGGAAGCCGAGAGGATCCGGGCCGACGCCGACCGGCAGCGCGAGATCATCGTCGCGCAGGCCTACCGCGATGCGCAGCGCATCAAGGGCGAAGGCGACGCCAAGGCCACCGCGACCTACGCCCGCGCCTACGAGCAGAACCCCGAGTTTTACGCGTTCTACCGCAGCCTCGAGGCGTACAAGCAGAGCTTCAAGAACAGAAGCGACGTGCTGGTGCTGGAGCCCAGCTCCGAGTTCTTCAAATACTTCAGGTCGAGCGGCAGGGCGTCGAAGTAGATTGCCGCTCCGGTCCCGCGCTGCCGTGCTATCGCCGATGCCGATGCATCGAAGCTCTCTGCGCGCCGTCCGCCCCCCGCGTGAAGCGGAATGGACGGCAGATCTCTCCCGCCATGGGTAACGTCCTGCTGACGGCGTTTGCGTTGATGCTCGTAATCGAGGGAATATTGCCGTTTCTGGTGCCGGGCATATGGCGCGAGACGTTCCGGCGCCTGACCGAGATGACCGATGGCCAGATCAGGTTCATCGGCCTGACCTCGATGCTCGCCGGATTGCTGCTGCTCTATTTCGTGCGACGGCTGTAGGATTAGGGATTGAGGATTGAGGATCGAGGATTGAGGATCGAGGAGTGAGGATCGAGGAGTGAGGATCGAGGAGTGAGGGGCCGCCACCCCTTTGCGTGCGGTTCTCTCCATCCTCAATCCTGATTCCTCAATCCTGTTGCTATGCGCTGGCTGCTGCCCGAATACATCGAGGATATCCTCCCGCAAGAGGCGCGCCGCATCGAGCGGCTGCGCCGGGCGCTGCTCGACCTGTTCTCGGTGCACGGATTTGAGCTGGTGGTTCCGCCGCTGCTCGAATACCTCGACTCGCTGCTGACTGGCACCGGCCACGATCTCGATCTCAAGACGTTCAAGCTGGTCGACCAGCTGTCGGGGCGCACGCTCGGGCTGCGCGCGGACATCACGCCGCAGGTAGCGCGCATCGACGCACATCTGCTCAACCGCAAGGGGGTGACGCGGCTGTGCTATTGCGGCAGCGTGCTGCACACGCTGCCCTCCGGCGTGAACCGCACGCGCGAACCGCTGCAGGTCGGGGCGGAGATCTACGGGCACGCCCGCATCGAGAGCGACATCGAGATCCAGAGCCTGATGATGAAGGCGCTCGCGCGCGCCGGAGTGAAAGATCCCTACCTCGATGTCGGCCACGTCTCGGTATTCCGCAGCCTCATCCGGCGTGCGCGGGTCGGTACGGAGCAGGAGGCGGAGCTGTTTCGCGCGATGCAGGCAAAAGACGCGCCGGTGTTGCGGCGGCTCGCGCGGCCGCTCGACCGCCGGACGCGGCGCGCGCTCGAGGTTTTGCCGGAACTTTACGGCGATGCCGCGGTGCTTGCGCGCGCACGCCGCGAACTGCCGGCCTATCCCGAAATCCGGAGGGCGCTGCGCGATCTTGCAGCGATCTCCGAGAAACTGCGGCCGATCGCCCGCATCCGCTGCTTCGACCTCGCGGAGCTGCGCGGGTACCACTATCACAGCGGCGTGGTGTTCAGCGCTTACGCACCGGGCTGGCCTGACGCGCTCGCGCTCGGCGGGCGCTATGACGAGGTGGGCAAGGCGTTCGGACGCCCGCGGCCCGCGACCGGGTTCAGCATGGACCTGCGCGAGCTGGCGGGGGCCGTGGCACAGGACGGGATACGCCGGGCGATACTCGCCCCGTACGCTCCGCGTGACGGGATATTGCAGCGGCGCATCGAGGCGCTGCGCGCACGCGGCGAGATCGTCATCGTTGATCTGCCGGGGCATGCGAGATCACGTAGCGAGCTGGGCTGCGACCGGCGGCTTGCAAGAGTGCGCGGTGCATGGAAAGTCGTCGGGATTTGAAACGCGTCGGGTCTCCAGCCACAGAGGGCACAGAGGCCGCATGGCCCCACGAAACGAGGCGCAAGACGAGATCTCTGTGAACTCTGTGATCTCAGTGGCCAGGAATTCGGGTTTATGTCGAAAAACGTCGTAGTGATCGGCGCCCAGTGGGGTGACGAGGGCAAGGGCAAGGTGGTCGACTGGCTCACCGACCGCGCGCAGGGGGTGGTGCGCTTCCAGGGCGGCCACAACGCCGGGCACACGCTGGTGATCGGCGGCAAGAAGACGGTACTGCACCTGATTCCCTCGGGCATCCTGCGCAGGGGGGTCGCGTGCTACATCGGCAACGGCGTGGTGCTCTCGCCCCAGGCGCTGCTGGAAGAGGTGGGCACGCTGGAAAGCGCCGGGGTCGAGGTCGTGCCGCGGGTCAAGGTGAGCGAGGCGTGCCCCCTGATCCTGCCGCACCACGCGGCGCTCGATCAGGCGCGCGAAGCCGCCAAGGGCGCCGGCAAGATCGGCACCACCGGGCGCGGTATCGGCCCGGCGTACGAGGACAAGGTCGCGCGGCGCGCGATCCGGCTGCAGGATCTGTTTCATCGCGAGCGCTTTGCGGAGAAGCTGGGCGAGGTGCTCGACTATCACAACTTCGTGCTCAAGAACTATTTCCGCGCCGCGATCGTCGACTTCCATAAGACGCTCGAGGAAAGCCTTGCGCTCGCCGAACGCATCCGGCCGATGGTGGCCGACGTGCCGCGGCTGCTCTACGAAGCGCAGAAAGCGGGCGACAGCCTGCTGTTCGAGGGCGCGCAGGGCACGTTGCTCGATGTCGACCACGGCACCTATCCCTACGTCACGTCGAGCAACTGCGTCGCCGGCGCGGCGGCGGCGGGCGCCGGCATCGGCCCGCGCTGCCTGCATTACGTGCTCGGCATCACCAAGGCCTATACCACGCGCGTCGGCTCGGGTCCCTTTCCAACGGAGCTCGACGACAGCGTCGGCAAGCAGCTCGCGAGCCGCGGCAACGAGTTCGGAGCGACCACCGGCCGGCCGCGCCGCTGCGGCTGGTTCGACGCGGCGGCGCTCAAGCGCTCGATCCAGATCAACGGCGTCTCCGGGCTGTGCGTGACCAAGCTCGACGTGTTCGACGGAATGGAAACGCTGCGGGTCGGCGTGGGCTACAAGCTCAACGGCGGGCGCAGCGACCTCATGCCGTTCGGCGCGGAGATGCTCGCCGAGTGCGAGCCGATCTACGAGGAAATTCCGGGCTGGGGCAAGAGCACGGTGGGGCTGACGCGCTTCGAGCAACTTCCCGGGGCGGCGCGGAACTATCTGAACCGCCTCGAGGAAATTTGCGAAGTGCCGATCGACATCATCTCAACCGGGGCCGATCGCGAACAGACCATCGTGCGCCGGCATCCGTTTGACTAGTGTTCAAGGTGCCAGGTTCAATGTTCCAGGTTCCAGGTTCAATGTTCAAGGTTCAACGGCAAGCCAGCCCTGAACTCGGAACTTTGAATTTGGAACTTTGAACTTGGAACTTGGAACAGGATTTTCTGGTGCCGAGGAAGGGATTCGAACCCCCACAGTGTTGCCACCGCCAGGACCTGAACCTGGTGCGTCTACCAATTTCGCCACCTCGGC
>JACQGO010000284.1 GCA_016199485.1 Betaproteobacteria bacterium | reverse complement strand
GGCTGCGAGCTGCAGGCGCCGCAGCGCGCGCTCGTTTACGTGATCGGGCCAGGCGAGCACCGCGCCGCAGCTTCCCGAGCGCAGCGCCTGCTCGCACGCCCACAAGCCGTCCGCGGTCGTCTTCGGACGCACCAGCATGAGCCGGGAGAGCGCAACACTGTGCGCGGCGAGCGCGGGAGCGTAAGGCACGTGGGGCGGCGCGATGAGCGCAATCCAGCGCCCCGCCCGGCCCAGGCGGGCGAGCGCGGGCATGATGAGCTGCAGCTCGCCTGTGCCTGCGTGCTCGAAATGGATTTCAGTCAACGCGCCCGCCGGCCAGCCGCCGCCGGGGAGCGCCGCATCGAGCGCAGGGAACCCCGTCGGCACGCTCGGCACCGCAACCCGCGCGCACTCCGCCCCGCGCCAGATGAGAGGAGGCTCGATAATTTTCGAAAAATTTCCGAGGGAGGACATCTTGTGCAATCAATTGCCGACGAAAGACGATCAAGTCCTTAAGCTGCTGGAAATTTGTTGGCGGAATATACGTCTTACGACTGGCGCAATACGCTTCAGGAGGGGCCCATTTGGTCTCCAGCGGATACGGCTATATAGATAGGACGTGGCGCATTTTCAGCGTGTTACGCGTTTGTGCGCGATCCGATCACTTCTTTGATCAGATCGTTCCAGGCAACCTTGATCGCAGCCGGTATGCCTTTCGCCCTTTGGAACAGGGGATCGCCTTGTTCTGCAAAAACGGGTTTACAACCCGTTCGTCCAAGGTGCGTCCGTTGAACGCGTTTGCGCCCTGATTCACGTAGGGAAGGCGGATATCAATGAACGGATCGAGAACGTGAGCCAAGGCGCAACCTAGCAGCGCTTCTCGGAACGCTTGTGTTTTGGAACCGAACAGGATGACTGCAGCGTCAGCGGCTTTGCGCGGAACGGAAACTGGTGCATCTTGAGCAAAGTCCGTTTCAGCCGTTGCGAAAACCTGGGATAACAGGTCCGCGGCTGCCTGATAATCGATGGGGCGCCCCATCGGCATCCCGCCTGTTTCGCTTTCAATAGTTCATCCAGACAGACTCTCGCCGCGGACGCTTGATGGAATGGCAGACTTTTGCCGGGGCATCGAAGCGCCGCCATCCATCGAACAATTCGTCCATTAATTCGTGCCGGTAGCCGGAGATAGCGACCTTGCCCTTGCATTGGTTCAGGAGAGAGGCAAGCCGTCGGTGTTGCTCTTCATCCATTTCAAAGCCGTAAGCTTTCGCGTCACCACGGGTTTCATGCAAATAAGGCGGGTCGCAATAGAAAAGCGTGTTCGTGCTGTCGTAGGTGCTGATTACATCCACGGCAGGACGGTTTTCGATTTGTACTCGTAACAGCCTTTGTGCAATTTCAGCAAGCCCATCTACGCTGCCGAGCCAGCGGGATACCACCCCTGACATACCGCCACGGCTTGTACCCTTACAGTTTGCCCAGCGGCCAAGTGTCGCGGTCTGAGCCAGACCTGTCCGCGCCTGCCTGGCACGAATGAAGAAGCGACGTGCACGTTCGATATCCGTGATGTTCTCAGCGGTGTTGTAGATTGCGCGATAGAACTCCTCACGAGAGAAAGGGGTGAGGGCGATCGCACGGATAATCTCTTCTGAATGCTCGCGTAGGACTCGGAAGAAATTGACCACTTCCCCGTCGATATCGTTATACGTCTCGACTGGCGAGGGATCTCGATTGATAAGAACGGCGGCAGAACCGGCAAACGGTTCGCAGTAATGGTGTGCCTTGGGCAAAAGGGGGAGTAACCAATCGAGATGGTTGAATTTCCCGCCGTACCAGCCAAACACGATCCGCCGACGGCGCTTCGGACGGAGGTGGATCACCGGTGCTGCCCTGTCATTCACCTGGTCCAGATAAATCGGGGAAGGCGATCGTTTCCCGGTCGCTTCGGTTTTACCGAATAGATCAACATCAAGGGCAAAATTAGTCCTAGGCATGAACGCTCCTCTCCTACCTTGGCACAATATGTAGTAAATAAATTGGCATGGGCTACTTTATGTTGTGGCTGTTAATATAACACAGTTGCTGGGGTTCAGAGGGCTTTTCGAATGACTCCCACCCCGATGCCCTCGATCACGAGCTGCTCGCGGCGCAGGTCCACCTTGATGGTTTTGAAAGAGGGATTCTCGGGGATGAGCTCGACCACGTTCCCGCGCTGGCGGATGCGTTTTACCGTCACCTCGTCGTGCAGCCGCGCGACCACGATCTGCCCCGGCTTGAACTGCCGGGTGCGGTGCACCGCGAGCAGGTCGCCGTCGAAAATGCCGGCGTCGCGCATGCTCATGCCGCGCACCCTGAGCAGGTAGTGCGCGCGCGGGCGGAACAGCGCGGGGTCGAACTGGCAACGGCCTTCGATGTGCTCCACGGCGAGGATCGGGCTGCCAGCGGCGACCCGTCCCACCACCGGGATCCCGAGCCCTTCCTTGAGCCGGATGCCGCGGGAGGCGCCGGGGAGCATCTCGATCGCGCCCTTGCGCTCGAGCGTTCTGAGGTGTTCTTCCGCGGCGTTGGGGGAGCTGAAGCCCATCGCGCGGCAGATATCTGCGCGCGTCGGCGGAAAGCCCGAGTCTTCGATGAAATGGCGGATCATCCGCAGGATTTCCTGCTGGCGCCGAGTCAGTTCTTCCATCGTTGTTTCCCTCATGACCCCGGATTAGGGGCTGCCTTCTGTCTCGCGGCTCCTGACGCAATGACCGTTCGCCCCTCGACAAGCTCAGGGCGAACGGTAACGCAGTGTCCTTGTATCGCTCTTACGCTTTTTCGCGTTAAGGAAAGACGGCCAGTCAGTGTTGCACCACATAAGATGCCATACTGGCTGCGGCTCTGAACCTGTTGGGCATGTCGGCGGGCGGCTCGATCTTGCCGAGCTTGACCAGCCGCGCCTGGATTGCGACCCGCGTGCGCTTGTGTTGCGCGGCAAGCTCGGGGATTTGCCTGCCGGCATCGAACGCGCTCGCGAGCGCCTTGTCTTCATCTTCCGACCATGGTTTGCCGGCGTTTTCCGGCGCGCCCTCGCCGGCGGGCTGCCTGGACACGGGCCGGGTTTCCAGTGCATGCAGCGCGAAGAACAGCGCGCGGATGGTGTCGGGGTGCTGATACGGGCTGTCCGAGGGGAACACCTCCCCGCTATGCGGATCGACGCCGTCTGCTAGTTGCTGGATGATTTTCAGTGCGGCTTGCCTTTCCATGAGGGTCTCCTTTGGTTACAGCGGCCCGCCTTGAGGGGGCATGGTTCGTCCCGTATCGCGCGGAAGGCTTTTTCTGTAATTATATACAGTAACGGGCCGGATGCAAGCGCGTTGACGGCGGGCCGCCGGCCCTGTGCAAAATCCAGTAAAAACATTGACTTCTGATGACAACGTGGTGATGGAAACGGCCGGGCCAGCCACGGAAGGGTGCTTTGCCCGCGACCAGGTCACGATGGCGCCGCCCGTGCCACGATCCGCACCGGGCCCATAACGAAGGGATCTCTGCTCGGAATCGGGCGCGTTGCTGTGGCGCAGGAACGCCGGCGTTTCGCGTTATTCAGCGCGACGCCGCCGTACCGCTGCGAGTGCTCGTAACTCCGTATTTTACCGAGCGGTAAGTGCGGGAGACGGTGTCCGGCACGGATGCGGGTAGAATGTGGATTCCACCAGTTCGAAAGGCGGCGGCAATGCGCGTAGCGATCATCGGCGGTGGCAGCATCGCGAGGCTGTTTCTGGAACACATCAGGCGCGGAGATCTCGGGGATGCGCAAGTGGTGGCCGTAGTCGGTCGCAACGATGCATCGCGCGGTCGGCCGCTCGCGAAGGAATTCGGAGTGCGTTTCGCGACCGACATCGCTTCCCTCATGGAGCAGCGACCGGACGTGGTGGTGGAAGCGGCCTCGCACGAGGCGGTGCGCGAGCACGTCGAGGCGTTGCTCGAACGGGGCATCGCGGTAATCGTGCTGTCGGCGGGCGCGCTCGCCGACGATGCGCTGCGCGAGCGCCTCGAACGCGCCGCGCGCGAGAACGGCGCGCTGCTCTACGTGCCTTCCGGCGGAATCGGCGGGCTCGATGCGCTGAAAGCGGCACGCATCGCCGGCGTCGAGGAGGTTACGATCGCGGTCACGAAGCCGCCGGCGGCGTGGAAAGGCATACCTTATGTCGACAGCCTCAAGGTCGATCTCGACGCGCTTGAGACTCCGCGTACTCTCTACGAAGGCCCCGCGCGGCAGGGCGTGCCGCTGTTCCCGGCGAACGTGAACATCGCCGCGGTGCTCAGCATGGCGGGGATCGGTTTCGACCGCACGCGGCTCAAGGTCGTCGCCGATCCGCGCATCGTGCACAATACGCACCATATCGACGTCCGTGGCAGGACCGGCAACGTCAGCATCAAGCTCGAGAACGTGCCCGCCCCGGACAATCCCAAGACGGCGTGGCTTGCGTGCTACAGCGCGCTCGCCGCGTTGAAGGAAGTAAAAACCGCGGTGCGTTACGGCACCTGACCGTGACTCCCGGGGTGCCGCGCCCGGGGGGGCGATCTCGCGAGCGGCACGGCACGCCGCGGCTATTGCTTGCCTTCCAGCCGCAGCAGCGCGTGCACGAGTTCCAGCACCATCCTCTTGTGCGACTCGCTCAGCAACTCGAACTTTTTCGTGAGAGCGGCGGTTTCTACTCTGTACGTCGCCGTCTCCTGTCTGGCGGTCGCGCGGATTTCCCTGCGGTCGGCCTCGCCGAATCTCAGCCATTGCGGGGGCACGTCCAACCATAGCGCGAACGTGCGTATCTTGTCCTGGGAGGGGAGCGCCTCGCCGGCGAGCCATTTCCGCACCGCCTGTGTCGTTACCGGATCGCCGTGATAGCGCAGGTTGAATTCCCGGGCGATACGGGTCGGGCTGCCAGGTTCCACGCGCGCCTTGCGCATCGCTTCCTTGAGCCGCTTGCTGAAACCCTGCTTTTCGTCCGCGAGCGTCATGCCCGGAAAAGTATCACCAAGCCGGATGGCGCGCGGTTACGAACGGTTGCTTTTTATGAAAACCGATAGTAACATCCGCGTGCGGTGCTTACGTGGCGGACACGGTGCGCGGAATGGTCGGTCGCATCCCATGACGTGGCAAAAACAAGGCCTGTCGCAGATCATTGAACAGCTCCCGGTCGGCGTGGCGGTGACGCTGCGCGACGGCGCGATCAAGTACGCCAATCCCCGCCTCGCGCGGCTGCTTGCGTTGAGCGAGACGGAATTAGCAAGGCGCAGCTTGACGGAGTTGAGGCGCGCTACCCACGCTGCCCCCGCCGAGGAAATCAGGCAGTCGCTGCTGGCGGGCCAACCCTGGCAGGGAGAGAGTCAATTCCGTACGCAGAGCGGGGAGACGTGCTACGTTCTGGAGTCGGCTTACCCGCTGCGCGACGAGGCGGGGACGATCACCCACTTCGTTCACTTCCTGCAGGACGTGAGCACGCTCAAGCACGCCGAGGCGCTGCACCGGCTCGCGTTCTACGACGGCCTCACCGGGCTACCCAACCGCAACCTGTTCAACGACAGGCTGGCGAGGGCGATCGCCGGGGCGCGGCGCAGTCGCAGCGGTTTTGCGCTGCTCTACATCGACGTCGATCGCTTCAAGCGCATCAACGACACGCTCGGGCACGAGGCGGGGGATGAGTTCCTGCGGCAACTTGCCGCGCGGCTCACGCAAAGCCTGCGCAAGAGCGACACCGTCGCCCGCTGGGGCGGGGACGAGTTCGTCGCAATCCTCGATCACGTCGCGGATGCATGGCTTGCCGCAAGGGCAGTCGAGAAGCTGCTGGCGGCGTGCAGCGGGGACTACGATCTCGCCGGCCATCAGGTCAGGGTAACGCTGAGTGTCGGGATCAGTCTGTATCCGCGCGACGCAGACAAATCCTCGGCGTTGCTGAAGTGTGCTGACGAGACGATGTATCGAGCCAAGGCTGCCGGCAGAGACGGCTACGTCGTCGAGCAACGACGCGCAAGCTATTATCGCGCAGCCTGAGAAGGCGAGTCGGCACCCGAGGAGGTTGCAGCATCTGGCGGCAGGATCGCGGTAATGGTGCGCCCGCCGGCAAGAACGGCCCGTGCTCTTCGCCTGAGTGGTTCCTTCCCGGTCGTTCGACCTCCCGCGCGCAACTCAAGGAGTAATCCTCTTGGGTAAGCGGGCTTGCCGCCTGGGGCACGGGTGCGCGTACCTGATTGACGCCTTCACTATATAGCAATAGAGTATTTCCGCGACGGCCTGCGGGTAGTGGCAGGAGGTGGCGACCGAACAGCGCACCGCGCCGCGCCAAAAAACGAGGATCCGAACCAGTGGTGTTGGCATGAACGACGTTCATTCTGTCATTCTCGACAAGCTGCGCGGGCCGCCGATCGCGGGGCTTCCCAAGTATGCGCAGCTGCGCGACGCGCTGCTCGCGGCGATCGAGAGCGGCCATTTCAGGCCGGGAGCGAAGCTGCCCACCGAGGTGGAGCTTGCGCGCTCGACGCCGTTCAGCCTCGGCACCGTGCAGCGCGCGCTCCGCGCGCTGGTGGAGGACGGTGTCGTGGTACGCCAGCAAGGCGCCGGCACTTTCGTCACGCACGGCCGCAAGCCGATGGACGAGCCGTGGCACTGCCGTTTTCTCGATGACGACGGGAAGCTGTTGCCGGTCTACCCCAGGATCGTGCTGCGCAGGCGCGTGGCCGAACGCGGCCCGTGGTCGGAATGGCTCGACCAGGAAAGGGACAACATCGTGCGCATCGACCGCACGATCAGCATCAACGCTGAGTTCCTCGTCTACAGCAAGTTCTATCTCGACGGCGAGAAGTTCCCGAGCCTGGCGAAGCGGCCGCTCGCCGAGCTGGACGGGGCCAATTTCAAGGTGATCCTGAGCCGGGAGTTCAATCTCCCGGTGACGCATGTGGCGCAGACCGTGCGTTGCGCACGCTTCGGGCCCGGGATCTGTCGCGCGATCGAGGTGAAGAAAGGAACCGTGGGGACGGTGATCGAAATCGTCGCGAGCGCGGGCCGCGAGCGGCAAGTCTACTATCAGGAGCTTTCCGTGCCGCCCGCCCGCCGCAAGCTGGTGATGTCCGACAGCTATCAGGCCCGCGCGTGGCCGGTTTGAGCGCCCTTCGCGCCGTTGTCAACGTAGGGACGTGAAGCCAATGAAGCCGAGCAATCTTGTGATCATCATGTCCGACGAGCACAACCCCAAGATCATGGGCTGCCGTGGACATCGGATCGTGAGGACCCCCAACATCGACGCGCTCGCCGCGCGCGGCACGATGTTTACCGACGCCTACACGACCTGCCCGGTGTGCGTCCCCGCGCGAGCGGCCTTTGCCGTGGGGAAGTACGTGCACCAGATCGGGTTCTGGGACAACGCCGACGCGTACGACGGCTCGATTCCGGGCTGGCATCATCGCCTGCGCGCGAAGGGGCACCGCGTGGATTCCATCGGCAAGCTTCACTTCCGCGGCCATCCCGGGGACGACAACGGGTTTTCCGGGGAAATCATCCCGATGAACATCGTCGAGGGGAAAGGCGATCTCATGGGGCTGGTAAGAAAGGACCTGCCGGAACGCGGGCTCTCCTGGAAAATCGCCAAGCTCGCCGGCCCCGGCGAGACGCCGTATACCGCCTATGACCGCGAAATCACCGCGCGCGCGCAGATCTGGCTGCGCGAGGAGGCGTCGAAATACCGCGACAAGCCGTGGGTGCTGTTCGTGTCATTCGTGTGCCCGCACTTCCCGCTGGTCGCGCCGCCGGATTATTACTACCAGTACCCGCTCGACACGATGCCCGTGCCAAAGCAGTATGCGAAGCACGAGCGTCCCGATCATCCGTATCTGGGCGACTATGCGTCGAGCTTCGTCTACGATCGGTATTTCAATGAAGAGAAACTGCGCAAGGCGGTAGCCGCCTATTACGGCCTGTGCACCTTCCTCGACGACAACATCGGCAAGGTGCTGCGCACGCTCGAGATCACCGGGCTCGCGGAGAACACGCGGGTGATCTACACGTCGGATCATGGCGACAACCTCGGTGCACGGGGGCTGTGGGGCAAGTCGACGATGTACGAAGAGGTCGCGGGGGTGCCGCTGATCATGGCGGGAGCGGACGTGCCGCGGGGCAAGCACGTACGCGCGCCGGCGAGCCACGTCGACGTCTATCCGACGATCATGGAGTGCGTGGGTGAAGACGTGCCGGACATGTATGACGGGCATCCCGGTTTTTCGCTGTTCAGGCTGGCCGGCGGCGAACAGCCGGGGCGCACGGTGCTCTCCGAATACCACGGCATGGGATCGACCACCGGCGCCTTCATGATCCGCCACGGAAAATACAAGTACGTGCACTACGTCGCCTACCGGCCGCAGCTCTTCGACCTGGAGAACGACCCCGAGGAACTGCGCGATCTCGCGGGCGATCCGGCGTATGCAGGCGCGCTTGCCGAATGCCGCGCGAAGCTCTACGCGATCTGCGACCCGGCGGAGGTCGACGCGCGTGCCAAGAAGCGCCAGGCGGAACTGCTCGAGCTCAACGGCGGGCGCGAGGCTGTTATCGCGCGCGGCGATCTTGGTTTCACGCCGCCGCCGGGTTATCCGGCAGTGTTCGGGTGACGCTACGCGCGGGTGCGGATGAAGCGCGGAGCCGAGGAAAAATTCATCGGCGTGAGGAGGAGCGGATGCTGCGAAAAACCTGGGCCGCCACGGCGTTGGTCCTGGCATGCTGTCCGATACTTGCCGCGGGCGCTGCCGTGTCGCAGTTCCCCGGGCGCCCGATCCGGATGGTCGTTCCTCTGGCGCCGGGAGGCAACGCTGACATCGTCGCACGCACGGTGGGGCAGAAGATGGGCGAGAACTGGGGGAAACCGGTGGTCGTGGACAACCGTCCCGGCGCCAGCGGAATAATCGCGGCGGAGATCGTGGCGCGGGCCGCGCCCGACGGCTACACCATGCTCGTTGCCGGGCCGGCCCAGGTGGCGATCAATCCAAGCCTGTACCGCAGGCTGCCGTACAATGCCGCGAAGGATTTTTCGCCGGTTGCGCTCGGCATCACTTCGCCGATGCTGCTGGTCGCGCATCCTTCCTTTCCGGCGAACACGACGAAGGAGCTGATCGAACTCGCGAGATCGAGGCCGCGCGCCTACTCCTACGCATCGGTAGGCATCGGCAGCCCTCAGCATCTGGCCGGGGAGCTTTTCAAGATGATCACGGAAACGCAGATCGTACACGTTCCATACAAGGGGGGCGGGCCCGCGACCGCGGCCCTGGTCGGCGGGCAGGAAGCGCAGTTCGGCTTCGTCGGTATGGGGCCGGTCCTGCCGCACGTGAAAGCGGGACGGCTCAAGCTGCTCGGAATATCCACGGCCAGGCGCTCGCCGGCGATTCCGGAGGTGCCCACGCTGCACGAGCACGGCGTGAAGGATTTTGACGTGAGCACCTGGACCGCGTTCGTGGCGCCGGCCGGGACACCGAAAAGCGTGGTGGCGAAACTCAATGCCGGGATCGTCGGCGCTCTCAACCTTCCGGGGGTCCGCGAATATCTTACGAACACCGGTGTCGAAGTGACGCCCAGCACGCCGGAAGAGCTGGGGCGTTTCATGGCGTCGGAAGCGGTGAAATTTCGCCGGATCGTGCAGGCTGCCGGTATGCGGCTCGATTGAATGCGGGTCCACTTGTTCAGGAGGAGACAATACATGACGCGCTTGGAAAAATTGATGGCGATGTGCGTCGGCGGCTGGCTCGCCGCGACCGGCGCACCTGTTTTCGCGCAGGCCTATCCCGCCAAATCGATCCGGGTGGTGGCGCCGTTCGCGCCCGGCGGGGCGCTCGACCTCACGGCGCGTACCGTCGGC
>JACQGO010000283.1 GCA_016199485.1 Betaproteobacteria bacterium | reverse complement strand
TAAGGAGGGGTGGCCCGCAGGGCCGGGGTGATCTCCCCTCCTTCGTTAAGGAGGGGTGGCCCGCAGGGCCGGGGTGGTTGAGAGAAAAGGCGCGCGTCCACCACCCCGTCGCTTCGCGCCACCCCTCCTCAAGGAGGAGGGGATGTCATGTTGTAACGCTTTTTCGGAGGCGGCAGTGCAGAATTACCAGTTCATCCGGGTTCAGACCGACGATGCGGGGGTCGCGACCCTCGAGCTCAACCGCCCCGACCGGCTCAACGCGTTCAACCGGACGATGATCGCCGAGTGGCGCAACGCGCTCGCGCGGATCGCCGACGACCCCGCCGCAAAGGCGGTGCTGCTCACCGGCGCCGGCCGGGCGTTCTGCGCGGGGGGCGACGTCGACGAGATGGCGGAGATGGAGGGCTCCCCCGGCGTCGACCGCAAGAACTATCTGTGGCGCAGCATCCAGCAGATCCCGCTCGCTATGGAACGGCTGGAGAAGCCGGCGATCGCGGCGATCAACGGCACCGCGCGGGGAGCGGGGCTCGACATGGCGCTGATGTGCGATCTGCGCGTCGCCGGCGCGTCGGCGACCTTCGCCGAGAGCTACATCCACATGGGAGTGATCTCGGGGGACGGGGGCACCTATTTCCTGCCGCGCGTCGTCGGGGTCGCGCGCGCTCGAGCTGCTGTGGACGGGCAGGGTGATCGACGCGCAGGAGGCCGAACGCATCGGGCTCGTCAACCGCGTGGTGGCGGACGCCGACGTGCTCGCGACGGCGCGCGGGCTCGCCCGCGAGATCGCCGCGCAGCCGCGGGAAGCGATCGCGCTCACCAAGCGCGCGGTGTACCAGGGACTGTCTACGCAACTCGCGGCGCACCTCGACATGATTTCATCGCACATGGCGGTGCTCTACGACACGCCGGAATTCCGCGAGCGGCTGCGCGCGTTCCGCGAACGGAAGAAGAAACAGGGTTCCAAACACCACTGAGGAGGAAATCCGATGAAGAGCAGATCGTTATTTTCAGTAGAAGCCATCTCAAAGATCCAATCAACCCCAAGAGGCTTTAGCCACAGAGAGCACAGAGAACACCGAGAAAATCCTGGTCTCCCCCGGCCCATCTCCTCGCTTCTCGAGGTTGAGGGTAAAGACTCTGTGACCTCTGTGCGCTCTATGGCTGAACTTTTCAGGTTTTTGAGACCGGTTCTAGTCGCGGCGTGCGTTGCAGGCGCAGTGATGTCGGCGGCGGCGTGGGCTCAAACCTTCCCGGCAAAGCCGGTGCGGCTCATCGTCGGCTTTGCCGCCGGGGGCGGCACCGATACTCTCGCGCGCGTCATCAGCAAGAAGCTCGTCGAGAGGTGGCCCCACGCGCTGGTCGTCGAGAACCGGCCGGGCGCCGACGGGTCGATCGCAACCGAGCTCGTCGCCAAGGCGCCGCCCGACGGCTACACGCTGGTGATGGTCTCGAACGCGTTCACCATCACGCCTTTCCAGCGCAAGCTCGGCTACGATCCGGTGAAAGATTTGTCGCCGGTGACGCAGGTCGCCTACATTCCCAATCTGCTGCTGGTTCACCCGTCGCTCCCGGTGAAGTCGGTCAAGCAGCTCATTGCGCTCGCGCGGCAGCGTCCGGGCGAGTTGAGCTTCGGGTCGAGCGGCACCGGCACCTCGCCGTATCTCGCGATGGAGCTGTTCAAGTCGATGACCGGGATCAACATGGTGCATGTCCCGTACAAGGGCAGCAACCCCGCGGTCATCGATCTCATCGGCGGTCATATCCAACTGATGTTCGGCGCGATCTCGACCACGATTGCGCATGTCAAGGCGGGAAAGATACGGGCGCTCGCGGTGAGCAGCCCGCGGCGCTGGCCGGCGGTTCCGGAGCTTCCCACCGTGGCCGAATCCGGTCTGCCCGGTTTCGAGGCGGCCACCTGGTACGGAGTGCTCGCCCCCGCGGCCACGCCGCCCGAGATCGTGGCCAGGCTGCACGGCGACATGGCCGGAGCGCTCAACGCGCCTGACGTGAAGAGCTACGTCGCGGGACTCGGCTTCGCACCGGTCGCCAACAAACCCGAGGAGTTCGGCCAGATCATCCGCAACGACATGGCGAAGTGGGGCAAGCTGCTGCGGGCGATACAGTCGAAGCAGCGCTAGCAGCCTGTCGGACTTAGCGTTCCGACAGGCTGCCAGCGCCATCAATCGCCCTCGAACTGCGGCTTCTGTTTGGCGACGAACGCGTGATAGGCGCGGTGGAAGTCCTTCGTCTGCATGCAAATCGCCTGCGCGTGGGCTTCGGCCTCGATCGCCTCGTCGAGGCTCATGCTCCATTCCTGGTGCAGCATCTTCTTGGTCATGGCGTGGGCGAACGTCGGCCCGTCCGCCAGCGCGCGCGCGACGTCCTGCGCCGCGGGAAGCAGCGCTTCCGGCTCGTGCAGCGCGTTGTAGAAGCCGAACCGCTCGGCCTGCTCTCCCGCCATCGCGCGGCCCGAGTAGAGCAGCTCGGCAGCGCGCCCCAGCCCGACGATGCGCGGCAGCAGCGAGCACGCGCCCATGTCGGCCCCGGCGAGCCCGACGCGGACGAACAGGAACGCGACCTTGCTGCGCGCGGTGCCGAGGCGAATGTCGGACGCGCACGCCATCATCGCCCCGGCGCCGGCGCACACCCCGTCGATCGCGGCGACGACAGGCTGCGGGCAGTGCCGCATCGCTTTCACCAGGTCGCCGGTCATGCGAGTGAACTCGAGCAGCCCCGGCATGCTCAACTTGACGAGCGGACCGATGATCTCGTGCACGTCGCCGCCGGAGCAGAAGTTGCCGCCGGCGCCCGTGACCACGACCGCCTTGATATCGTCGGTGTAAACCAGGGTGCGGAAGGTGTCGCGCAGCTCCGCGTAGGACTCGAAGGTGAGCGGATTCTTGCGTTCCGGCCGGTTGAGCGTGATGGTTGCGACCTTGCCGGAGACCGACCACTCGAAATGCCTGGGCTTGATATCGGCTGCTCTGGCGGGCATGTCTCGTTCCTTTCCGTATTCGATTGAATGGCCGTTAAATTGTCATTGTACACGACGTTATCGCGTTACTGCCATATCCGCCGTGCTCCGGTAGCGGGTCAGTTTGGCTGCCGCACCGGGAGCAAAGCCAAACTGACTCACTACCCGACGAATTCCCGGGTTGACGCGCCGGGTGCTTTATTGTCCAATGGGGCGAACCTCGTCGCGCCTTGCGCCCGACGCACTCGCCATGGATACCCGAAGCCACCTCGAATGGCCGTTCTTTTCCGACGCGCACCGCCGGCTCGCTGAAGATCTCGACGCGTGGACGCGGCAGCATCTCGGCCACCGCGGGGAAGAGGTGAAAGACGAGGTGGCCGCGACCCGTGCGATTGCGCTGCAGCTCGGCGCGAGCGGGTGGCTGCGCTACTTCCTGCCCCGCCAGCACGGCGGCCACACGGAGCGCATCGACGTGCGCAGCGTGTGTCTCATCCGCGAGGTCTTGGCGAGCCACCTCGGGATTGCCGACAGCGCGTTTGCAATGCAGGGCCTGGGCAGCGTGCCGATCACGCTGTTCGGATCGGATGATCTCAAGCGCCGCTACCTTCCCGGCGTCGCCGCCGGCACGCAGCTCGCGGCGTTCTGCCTGTCGGAGGAAGAGGCGGGCTCGGACGTCGCGGCGATGCGCATGGAGGCGCGCCGCGACGGAGAGGACTACGTGCTCAACGGCACGAAAACCTGGATATCGAACGCGGGCATCGCGGGTCATTACGTGGTGTTCGCCCGGACCGGCGAGGCGCCCGGCGCGAAGGGATTGTCGGCCTTCGTGGTGGATGCGGGCGCGCCGGGGCTCAGCGTTCCGGAGCGCATCGCGGTGATCGCGCCCCACGTGCTGGGCACGGTGGCTTTCGAAAACTGCCGGGTTCCGCGCGAGCGCATGCTGGGCGAGCCCGGCGACGGGTTCAAGATCGCGATGGCGGCGCTCGACATGTTCCGCCCGACGGTGGGCGCCGCGGCGCTCGGCTTCGCGCGGCGCGCGCTCGAGGAGGCGGTGCGCCGCGTCACCGAGCGGCAGGTGTTCGGGCAGAAGCTCGCCCGTTTCCAGGCGACCCGCATGCGGCTCAGCGATATGGCAGTGGAGGTCGATGCGGCCGCGCTGCTGGTGTACCGCGCGGCATGGACCCGGGATTGTCTGCGCGACCGCGTCACGCTGGAAGGTTCCGCGGCCAAGCTCTACGCGACCGAAGCGGCGCAACGCGTGATCGACTCGGCGGTGCAGCTCTTCGGCGGGCTCGGGGTCACCGTGGGCAGCACCGTGGAGCGGCTGTATCGCGAGATCCGCCCGCTGCGCATCTACGAAGGCACGAGCGAGATCCAGAAACTCGTCATCGCCTCGCAGCTCGTCGGCCGGGACTGAAGCGCGGGGCCGACGCTCCGTGCAGCCGCGCCAACTGCGCGGCGTCAGCGCCGCTTCGCACCGGCGCCCACCATACGCACCGCGAGGTCGGCGTAAAGCGTAGCGATACGGCGGATGGAGAGCCGGCCGGCCGGCCGGAACCACGCGATCAGGTGCTCGACCATGCCGATCAGGGCGAACGCGACCGGCGGGACCGCCGGAGGCCTGAACCGCCCGGCTCGCGCTCCGCGGGCCACAATGCCGCGACACAGGCGGTAGAACTGCCGCTCCAGGGACTTGATCTTCTCGCGTTGTCTGGGCGGCAGCGAGTTCCTGAGGTGGCCGAGCGCGAATATGCGTTCGTACGCAGCGGAAATGTCCTTCTGCCGAAGCTGCCATAGCACGTACGCGTGCATGAATTCCCACAGCCGCTGCGGGAAATCCCTGGAGCGCACGGAGCTGCCGACGAACTCAATGAGGTTCGCTATCGTATGCTCCAGAAAGGCGGCGAGAATGTCCTCCTTGGACTGGAAGTACCAGTAGAGCGCTGGCGCCGTCATGCCGATGCGCCCGGCGATGTCGCTCATGCTGGCCCGCTCGTAGCCGTGCTCGCGGTAGAGCTGCGCGGCGGCGGCGATGATGCGGCGCCGCACCGATTCGTCGCGCTCGTCCCCGCGCCGCCTGTTCCGCGACCCCGCCGCCTTCGAGCGATTCCTGCGCGGGGGCGACGCTGCC
>JACQGO010000070.1 GCA_016199485.1 Betaproteobacteria bacterium | reverse complement strand
CTCCAGTTCGGCCCTCTCCTTCGCTGCGCGCTCGGCCTCCTTGCGCCCCTCCTCGACTTTGATCTGCTCGTCGATGGGTGTCTCGATGCGCAGCAGCTCGGCCGTGATCCGCTTCGCCTCGGCGTCGATCAGGCGACAGCGCTCCAGCGCCGGCGCTTTGATCCGCACGCGCTCGGCCTCCAGATCGGTCCGCCACTTGCGCACCTCGGCCCGGGCGTGCCTGGCTGCCGTCATGCCATCGGTGGTCTCCACCGGATAGCGGGCGTCGCCGTACCGCTGACGCAGGTCGGCTAAGACGGCCTCGGTGGGGCTGTACTCTACGATGGATGTGCTCATGTGACTTCCTCCTCTGGCGGCCACGCCGGCGGCCACGGCTGCTGTCGCTCTTGTTCCTCCTCGTACTCGCGCTCGGCCTCACGCCGACGTTGCGCTGCACGTTTCTCGGCCGCTTCTTCCTCGTCGCGTTCCTCCTGGCGGCGCTCCTCCTCGCGCCGCGCCTCGTCGAACCCGTTACGGTACGCGCGCCCATCGTCACTGGCGCGATCGTAATATCTCTCGTGGTCGTAGCCGTATGCTCCGCGATTTCTGAAATCGTCACGCCCTTCTTTGCGGGCGTCTTGCTCATCCCAATAGCTCATGCTCGATTCCTCACCCGCATGGCCGACAGCCGCAATCCCTCACGGCTGCCGGCCGCGCGATTAGGCGATCCGAGCCAAGCCAGACCGCCTGCCCGGAACCGCCGGGCGCGGTTTGCGCGAGACCATCCCGCGCAACCTGTTGAGTCACTGGCCACATCCTTCCTCGCAGCCTGGCCGACACGCCCTCCCGCTGGCCATGCGAGTGACTGCCGCATCACCAGGCACGTCGAAACCCCAATGCAGGCAAAGCGCCCACAGGATCGGCGCGCCGTATTGGGCGTAGTCGGTCTCCTCGGTGATGCGCAGCGCCTCTTGGTCGTCCGCAAGGAACGCCCATGCGGCCATTTTCTGGATTGTGCGTTCGGCCGAAATGCCACGGTGGCCAAGCGTTTTGGGCCAGCCGTATTCCGCCATGTAGGTCCGGGCCTCAGCGAGCGGCGTTCGGTAGCCAACTTCCTCCTGCCACTTCTCGCGCGTCAAGGTGGTCACTTGCAAAAGCTCGCGCACGTGGTCGAAGTCGAGATAGTAGATCAAGACCTCGGGCTCGAAGTTCAACAGTTCTTGCTGTTTCTTTTTGATGCGCGCGACGATTTGATCTTGTGTGGGCATCGTTCTTCCTCTTAGAAGATTTGCGCGCCTGATTGCGCGCAACCACAAAATGCGAACAACACGCCGAGCAGAATCGCCGCGAGCATGAGCGCCAGGCCCGCATCCCGCGCCGTCTGCCGAGCCCGGATCCCGTCGAGCCGCCGATCCAGTTCGTGGCGAGTGAGTGCCAAGCGGCGCAGCTCACGGTGGTTGTCGACGAGGAGGCGGAGGGTGGGCTTCATGGCTTCCGCTCCCGCTCGTCGAGCATGGCGTCGGCGAGGGCATAGGCATCGCTGGCGCATTCGTCCCATTTGAAGATGAGTAGCAGCCCAGCCGTTCTCGAGATTGCCGCGGGTTGGACACAGTCCGATCAGCGCCTGCCCTGCGAACCAATCGCGCAGCGAAAATTCCCACGAGTGGGTGCTTACGGGTTCGGGCGCCGGGCCGCCATCTTTAGGTTTGCTCATCGCTCGCTCCTCTCGTCCCACTCCGGCGCATGCACCGGGCAGGTCTGCGATCCGCGCACCCCGTCGGACAGCCAGACGGTGCATTCGCAGGCGGGCGCCTCGTGCGGGCATTCGATGTCGATCAGCTCGGCGAGGTCGGTCACCTCGCGCTGGTTGGTGAGATCAAAGACCTCCATCCGATCGAGTTCTCGCAGTACGCTGTTGGGGATTTCGTCTCGCGTCATGATGCTCTCACCTCGCCCTTGCGGGCTGCTAGCTGCCCCAGATTCTCCGCCCGCGCGAGTCGACGATTTGATCGTACCCATCGTAGAGACTCGCGGTCACCTGCCGCCCGCTCGGCTGCCCGCAATTCCAGCGCTCCGCGGCGGTGAGCGTGCGCGCACCCCCGACCGAGAGTCGCGCGCAAAGCTGCCTCCAAACTGCGCGCAGCGATGGTGCGGAAACCGGCTCCTCAGAATAGTCACCACTGAGAATGTGCAGCGTCATGGTTCTCTCTCCTCGCCCTCTCGGGCTGTTAGCTCCCGGTCCGCTCGTATCGCCCATCTCGATAGCCATAGCCCGCAGCGCGCATCTCAGTGGCCGACATGGTCAGGTGCCTGTCGAGCCATTGCGCGGCCGCGCTGTCGCCGTCTGCAGCCCGGCGCAGGTGCTCCGCCTGCTCCGCGAGCCAGCCGGCTCGCGTCTGAGCCTCGCCGGTCGGATTCCGGTGACCACAGTCGCGACACCGACCGCGAGAGTCCACTGCATTTTCATCGCAATGTCCGCAATGTCCTAACATGGTCTCTCCTCCTGCCAAATGCTCCCACCCACCCCGGGCTCTAGGTGCTGGCCCGCGGCCGCGGGGTGGGGGGAGCAGGTGTTCGGAGTTCGGGCCAGCATGCCACGAAAGAATGCAGTTTGCGTGCCACGGTGTAAGTGCTTGATTTTACGTAGTTAGTGCGTAAAATAGTGCGCGATTTAGTGCGTAGCGTGGTACGCAAGTGCGTAAATAACTACGCACAGGCAAGTGTGAGCGGCTGCAGGAAGCCCTTGACGCCGGCGGCCTGGGTGGGGTAGAGGAGGGGCGTGCGTACCTGCCCTCGCACAGAGATCGAAAAGTAGGCGCGCCGTCGGCTCGCCGAATCTCCCCGGTCTCGCCCCCACATCTGGCAGGTGCGCGGGGGCGGGGCCGGGCGAGGATGATATGGCCTGGTTTCGCGTCGATGACACTCTCCCTGATCATCCGAAAATTCAGCAGCTCGCCACAGCACTCGGCATCGATCGGACATTGGCGATAGGCCACGTCGTGCGACTCTGGTCATGGGTCGTGCGCTTCGAGCCGGACGGCGACATCACGGATCATGCCGCAACCGTTATCGCCGGCGCGGCTGGCTGGGATTCCGATGCGGAAAAATTCCTGAAAGCCATGATTGGCTGCGGCCTGGTCGACAACGGCAAGCGTCGAATGCTCCACAACTGGATGCGCTACGCCGAGGGCTATCGTGTCGCGTTACGTCAACGGACACTCCGCGCCAAGCACGCGCGACTGTCGCGCGACTGTCGCGCGACAGTCACGCGACAGTCACGCACGAGTAACGTGGACCGGACCGGACCGGACCGGACCGGACCAGACCGGACAGGACAGGACCAGACCAAAACCTCTTTGTCGAGCGAAGCGCTCGACGTGCGGGTCGTTTTCGACCACTACCGCAAAGCTGGCCACCCGCAAGCACATCCGAAACCACGGCCAGCGAGCAGGGAGTGGCGTGCGGTCAAGGCGCGGCTCGCGGAGGGCTACTCGATTCAAGACCTGTGCGATGCGATCGATGGCTGCCACGCCACGCCCCACAATCTCGGCGAGAACGAGCGGCACCAGAAATACCTCGGCCTTGAGCTGATCATGCGGAGCGGCTCGCAAGTGACTCGGTTCATCGAGGCGAAGCGCGGAGGTAACGGCTCGACGCCAGCAAAGCGCAAGCCCATCGCGCCGATCGACGTGTGCCTAAACGATGTGGCTGAGAGAATGATCCGCGAGGAAGCCGAAGCTAAAAAAGCATGGGAGGCAGTCAAGCAAGCCAAGCAAGCCGCAGCAGCGGCACAGAAAAAGGAGGAACCCAATGACGAGCCATTCTGACGACTGGTCGAACGTCGGCCCACCACCACTGACGGACGAGGAAGCCGCCTCGATGCTCAAGGTGCTTCGGGAGACTGCGAGCGAGGAACCGGGCCCGCCACCCATCGGCTCAAAAGACAAGGATCTTGATGACGTTGGCCGAAGCGTGATCGGTGCCATTCTCGCCGCTGGCGCTCTCGGCGAAGCGTTGCCACCCGAGGTGCGCCTCGTCGAGGCCGAGTATTTCGGCGAGCCGAGCCTGGCCAAAATCTGGTGGGCCATCGAAGCAATGTGGGAACGAGAGGAGCCGATCGATGAAGTCACGGTAGGCTCATGGCTGGCGATAAACGACGAACCCAAACTAGTGCTGCTCGCTGTGCAGCTCGCTGGCGACTGTCCATCCACGATGAACCTCGACCATTGGGCCCGGCTGCTCTGCGAGGCCGGACGCAAGCGACAGTTATCGCACAAGCTCGGGGAGCTTTCGTTGCGCGCGGGCAACGGCGCGTCGTTCGCCGATGTCTCGGCGGCCATACAGGACTCGCTGCGGGGTGTGGAAGACATGACTCGCGGCGGAGGGCTGGAGCACGTCTCGCTGCCGCTCAAGCGCGTGTTGGCCGAGATCGAGGCGGGCACCGAGGATGAGCCGATCGCCAAGACCGGACTACCGGCGCTCGATGTGCTGACGAAGCTTCGCGCCGG
>JACQGO010000280.1 GCA_016199485.1 Betaproteobacteria bacterium | reverse complement strand
CGCTTCTGGCCGCGGCTGAACAATCCCTCGGGTGCATCCGCGCTGAGCTCCTCGCGCACGCACATCACGGTGTCGCTGAAAAGCATGCATAGCAGCGCGCTGTGGCCGGTTTTCTGCGCGAGCCGCTTGATCGCGTGGCCCCCGGTGGTGTAGATCGGGTCGCACATCCGGATGTGGCGATCGAGCTCGATGATGCGCGGTCCCAGGATGTAGGATCCGTTGGCGACCGGGGTCAGGAAGCCGGCGCGCTGCAAGACCTTGATGTAACGATAGCAGGTCGAGCGCGAGCATCCCGAGTACCGGATCAGCTGCTCGGTGGGCCACACCGGCGCGGCCGGCGTGAACACGTCGAGCAGGCTGAGCATTTTTTCGAGACTGTTCATATTCCGGGACCCGAAACAAATTTTCTCACATTGCTGGACATTATTATTCCACGGGGCTAACATACAATGCAAAATGGCTGTGAGTCGCTGCGCCACTGCACGAACGCCCAGCGGCCCGATCCGTCGCCATCGCGGATACGTTTCTGCACGTCGAAACACCGCACGTTCTCGTCCTGCGCTGAGCCCTTCCATGCCCGCATTGTTTGACGACAAGCGGACAACGCCAGAAGACGCTCTCGTCGTCTACTCGGCTGCGGAGAAGAAATATTGTGCGGGATTGCTCGACGGTTTTGGCGAGCGCCACCCCGGCATTGAAGTCGACTTCCGCGAGGGCATCAGCACCGCGCTGCACGAGCGCCATCTGGCAGAGGTCGCGCGCGGTAACCCGCAGGCCGATATCCTCTGGAGCTCGGCGATGGATCTGCAGCTCGGACTGGTGCTCGCGGGCGAGGCGCTGCCGCACCGCGTCTCCAAAGCACACGCCCTTCCACAGGGCGCCGTGTACCGCGACATGGCCTACGCGACGACGATCGAGCCGCTCGTGACGCTGGTCAATCGCGACCGCTTCGACACGCGCGTTCCGGCGGGTTCGCTGGCCGAACTCACCGCCGCGCTGAGGAGCGACGCGGAGCGGTTTCGCGGACGAGTAGCGTGCTATGACATCAAGCGCAACGGCCTGGGGTTCCTCGCCCTGCTGTATGAGAGCCACCACGGCGCAGCCTTTGACGCGTTCATGCAGGTGCTCGCCGCATGCGAGCCGAAGATGTTCGGTTCAAACCCGGCGCTCGTTGAGGAAGTAGCAAGCGGCCGCGCCGCTCTCGGCTACCACGTGCTCGGCTCGTATGCCTCGCGCGCGGTGCGCTCCAACTCGTCGCTCGCGATCGCCGCCACGAATGCGCCATCGCTCGCGATTTCGCGCGTGGCGTTGATCTCGCGCCGTGCGCCGCACCCGAACGCCGCCGGATTGTTCCTGGACTATCTCCTGTCGAAGGACGGGCAGCGGCACTTGTCGGAGGCGGGATTTCCTCCCGTACGTGGCGACTGCGGCCCTGCCGCCTCCCACAGCGCGAATATGACTGCACCCATCCGAATCGATCAAGGCTTCGAAGAGCTGCTCGATGCGCGGCGCCGGCGCAAGCTCCTGCGCCAGTGGCGTGCCGCGGTCGCCGGATCCACCACTTCCCCTGAAATTTCTACCGTGACGGGAGACTCCCGATGATCAAGACGCTACTGTGGTTGGCCACGCTCTTTTCGCTGCTCCCGGCGCTCCAGGCGCAGGCCCAGTCGGCCTGGCCAGGCAAAGTGGTGCGCATCATCGTACCCTTCGCGGCCGGGTCGTTCACCGACGTTGCCGCACGTTCGATCGGCGAAGCGGGATTCCCCGGCTACAACATGTCATACTGGTGGGGAATCGCCGCGCCCGCCGCGACCCCGCCGCAGGTCGTGTCGCGGCTGAACCAGGAAGTTGCACGAGCGGCCGACAAGCCCAAGCTGAAGGATTCCTTCCTGAAGCGGGGCGCACGCGCGGTCACGGGCTCGTCAGGCGAGTTTTCGCGCCGGGTCAATGAGGAAATCAAGGTCTGGAAAGACGTGATCGCCAGGGCCGGCGTCAAGCTGCAGTGAAATCCGGTTGAAGGAGAAACCCTATGCCCCATGGTCATGAAGGCCCGCCGGAGTGGAAGGCCCCACCGCTTGCCTGCGACGCGCATTTCCACGTTTTCGGCGCGGCCGAACGTTATCCTTACGCCGGCGACCTGCGCTACAAGCCGCCCGCCGCGCCACTCGCCGATTTCCTTGCGCTCGCGCGCACCCTCGGCATCGAACGCTTCGTGTTCGTCCAGCCGAGCGCCTACGGCCGGGATAACACCTGCATGCTCGACGCGATGCGCGAAGTGCGCGTGGCCGCCCGCCGCGGTATCGTCGATGTCGATGAAAACATTCCCGACGCGGAGCTCGAGCGCCTGAACGCGCTGGGCGTGCGGGGCGTGCGCATCAACGTGTCTCCGGTCAAGCCGCCTGAAGCGGGTTTCGCATCCAGGCTGATTCCGCGCATCGAGCGCCTCGACGCGCGCTGCGCCGAGATCGGCTGGCAATTGGATTTTCTCACCCCGGGCTGGCTCACCAGCGAGCTGATGGGCACGCTGAAAAAACTCAAGGTCAATTTCACGCTCGCCCATCTGGGAATGTTCCTCGCGCGCGATGGAGTGAAGCAACCGGGCTTCCAGCAGCTTCTTGACTTCCTGCGCCATGGAACGGGGCGCTGCTGGGTCAAGCTCACGGGGGCATACCGCATGTCGGTCGCGCCCGGGTTCGCCGATGCGGCGCCAATGGCGCAAGCGTTGATCGAGGCGGCGCCCGACCGGCTCATCTGGGGCAGCGACTATCCGCACCTCTCGTTCGCCGACAAGGTGGGCTCCGTCGAGCTGTTCAACCTGCTCGGCAAGTGGGCGGCGGATGAAGCGACACGGCGCACGATACTGGTCGAGAATCCGCAGCGGTTGTACGGGTTTTCCTGAGCTTCGCGAAACTGAGCGACACTCCGCTCCGACGCGACGAGGTGGAACCACCCCGGCGACTTCGTCGCCACCCCTCCTTGGCAAGGAGGGGAAAAGTTCTCCCCTGCTCTCCGAGGAGGGGTTGCGCAGCGCGGGGTGGTATGAATGGATGTCACCTGCTTCTGCAATCGTCAACAGGAAGGATCCGGCGATGAACACCATGTCCACACAGCTGAGCGACATCCTGCGCAACCACGTCAAGGAGAAGCTGGCGCGCGGCGAGGTCGTCGCGTCCATGACCGTGCGCCTGGTGCGCAGCATCGAGATCGCGCGCATCGCGCGCACCGCCGGCTTCGACACGCTCTACATCGACGTGGAGCACAGCAGCTTCTCGCTCGACACCACCGGACAGATCTGCATGGCGGCGCTGGAAGTCGGCATCACGCCGCTCGTTCGCGTCCCGACCACGCGGCCGGAGCACGTCTCGCGCGCGCTCGACGGCGGAGCGCTCGGCGTGATCGCGCCCCACGTGCGTTCCGCCGAGGACGCGAGGAAGGTCGTCGCCGCCGCGAAGTTTCCGCCTCTCGGCGAACGCTCCGCCGCCGGCGGGCTGCCGCATCTGCAGTTCCGCTCCTTCCCGGCGCGAGAGGCGAACCCGGCGTTGAACGACGCGACGATGGTGGTGGTGATGATGGAAACCGTGGCTGCGCTCGAGCGCGTCGAGGAGATCGCGGCGGTGGAAGGCATCGACATGATGCTGATCGGCACCAACGATCTCACCGCCGAGATGGGAATTCCCGGTCAGTACGAGCACGAGAAGGTGCACGAGGCATACACCCGGACCATCGCGGCGTGCCGCAAGCACGGCAAGCACGTCGGGGTGGGCGGGCTGGCCTCCCGCCCCGATCTGATGGCCCGGTTCGTCCAGCTCGGCGCGCGCTACGTCTCGACCGGCACCGACCTCGCCTTCCTGATCGGCGCCTGCACGCAGAAGGCGAAGCAGGTGCGCGAGATCAAGCTCTGAAGGATTATCGGTGGGTTACGCCCCACTCACCCGCCCTACGCGTCTATTCACCGATTACAAAAATGATCCTTCCGGGTTTGCCGTGGGTATCGTTGCCTATAGGAGCCGAAGCAGCATCCTTAGCGGGACTGTCACTCCCGTGCAAAACGGGAATCCATATGGCGTCGCTATAGCCTGTGACGCTCCCATTCCCTACGGTGAAGCTCGCAGGAATTCACATTGACAGCACTTCTACGATGGACTCGTCCATTAAGCGCCCCATGATAGGGGTCGGAAAGGGCTCGCGCCCTCCCCGCCCTCCGAACCGTGCGT
>JACQGO010000278.1 GCA_016199485.1 Betaproteobacteria bacterium | reverse complement strand
GCTCGTCGCGAGTCTCGTCGCGCCTTTCCGCTGCCGGGGCACCTACGACCTGATCTTCGTCTATGAGCCTTCGCCGATCACGGTGGGGATTCCGGCGCTCGTGCTCAAATGGCTCTGGAAAACGCCGATCATGTTCTGGGTGCTCGACCTGTGGCCCGAGAGCGTGTCTGCAACGGGCGCCGTCAGGTCGCGTTTCCTTCTCAACGCGATCGGCAGGCTCGTGCGGGCGATTTACCGCGGCTGCGACCGTATCCTGGTGCAATCACGGGCGTTCGAGCCGCACGTGACCGGCATGGATGTGCCCGCGGAGAAAATCCGTTACTTCCCGAACTGGGCAGAGGAGTTGTTCGACCTCGATGCCCGCGGCGCGAGCGCGGTGGCGCGGCCCGACGCATTGCCGCCGGGGTTCCGCGTCATGTTCGCCGGCAACATCGGCGCCGCCCAGGATTTTCCCGGCATCCTCGCGGCCGCCGAGCGGCTGAAATCGGACGGCGGGATACACTGGATCATCCTCGGCGACGGCCGCATGCGCGAGTGGGTCGAGCGCGAGGTCCACCGGCGCGGGCTCGCCGCGACGGTCCACCTGCCCGGCAGTTACCCGCTCGAGTCGATGCCGGGTTATTTCCGCGAAGCCGACGCGATGCTGGTCACGCTCAAGCGCGACCCGATTTTCGCGCTGACCATCCCCGGCAAGCTGCAATCCTATCTTGCCTGCGGCCGCCCCGTGCTCGGCATGCTCGACGGCGAAGGAGCGCGCGTGATCGAAGAGTCCGGCGCGGGGCTTGCCTGCGGCGCGGAGCAGCCGGAAGCGCTGGCGCGGCTGGTGCTCGCCCTGCACGGGATGGACAAGTCCGGGCGCGAAGCCATGGGACGCCGGGGACGGGATTACTACGAAGCGAACTTCGCGCGCGAGCATCTGCTGCAGCGACTCGAGTCATGGATGGACGAGTTAAACCGTCGGCCGTAAGCCAAGCGATTCCAGCCATCATGAGCGGGGATATAAATTGCGGCGAACGGGCCTGATATAATTCCCCGATTGCGTTCCAGCGGGGTCAACGTGAAAAACCCGTTTAAAGACAAGACGCTGCTCATCACGGGGGGCACCGGCTCGTTCGGCCAGGCCGTGCTCGGCCACCTGCTCGGCACCGAGTTCAGCGAGGTGCGCATTTTCAGCCGCGACGAGCTCAAGCAGGAAATGATGCGCGACGAGATCAACGATACCCGGGTGAAGTTTCACATCGGCGACGTCCGCAACCGCGACAGCGTGGATGCGGCGATGGCGGGAGTGGACTACGTGTTTCACGCCGCCGCGCTGAAGCAGGTGCCTTCCTGCGACTTCTTTCCGATGCAGGCGGTCTACACCAACGTCACCGGCAGCCACAACGTGATCGAATCGGCGATCGCCCACAAGGTGAAAAAGCTCCTCTGCCTGTCGACCGACAAGGCGGTCTACCCGATCAACGCGATGGGCATGACCAAGGCCCTGATGGAAAAAGTGGCGCAGGCGGCGTCGCGCGGTCTGGGGAGCCGCGAAACGGTGATCGCCTCGGTGCGCTACGGCAACGTCATGTACTCGCGCGGCTCGGTGATCCCGCTGTTCGTGAAACAGATCACCGAAAAACGGCCGATCACCGTCACCGAGCCGAGCATGACGCGCTTCATGCTGCCGCTCGCCGAGGCGATCGATCTGGTCATGTTCGCGTTTCGCCGCGCCGGGCAGGGAGACGTGTTCCTCCGGAAGGCGCCGGCGTGCACGATCGCCGACCTGGTCACGGCGCTGAAGAACCTGTTCCGCTCCGACGCCAGGGTGAAAGTCATCGGCATGCGCCACGGCGAAAAGGTGTTCGAGACGCTGGCGACGCGCGAGGAGCTGCGCCGCGCGGAGGACATGGGCGGATATTTCCGCGTGCGCATGGACGACCGCGACCTCAATTACAGGAAATTCTTCACCGAGGGCGACGTCGGGGAGGTCGGGGTCGAGGACTATACCTCGCACAACACGACCCGTCTCGGCGTGAAGCAGGTCGAGAAACTCCTGCTCAAGTTGCCGGAAATCAGGGCGGTGCTCTCGTCGGCGGGGCGGGGGCGGTGACCCGCGTCGGCATCACCGGCAGCGACGGTTTCCTCGGCTGGCACCTGCGCTGCGCGCTGCACGCCAACGACGCGGTAAGCGTCACCGGTGCGAACCGCGAGACCTTCGCCGACCAGGCGCGGCTCGAACGGTTCGTGACGGGCTGCGACGCCCTGGTGCACCTGGCCGGCATGAACCGCGGCGATGACCACGCTCTCGAGGCCACCAACACCGGGCTCACGCGGCAGGTGATCGCGGCCTGCACGGCGACCGGCGCGCGCCCCCACGTGATCTTCGCGTCGTCCACCCACCAGCAGCGCGACACCGCGTACGGCCGCTCCAAGCGCGCCTGCGCCGCGATGCTGGGCGAGTGGGCTGCGGGCTGCGGCGCGACGTTCACCAATCTTGTCCTGCCCCAGGTGTTCGGCGAATGCGGAAGGCCGTTCTACAACTCGGTGGTCGCGACGTTCTGCCACCAGCTCGCGAACGGCGAGCAGCCGCGTGTCATCGAGGACGCCGAGCTCGAGCTGGTGCACGCGCAGCAGGTGGCGCAGAAGATCCGGGGGCTTGTCGCACGGCCGGTGGCCGGGGAACTGCGCCTCGCGGGCAGGCCGCTCATCGTGAGCGCGCTGCTCGACACGCTGCGCGGCATCGCCGGTGAGTATGCGCGCCAGGTCATCCCGCGACTTGGCGGGAGACTCGACGCGGAGCTGTTCAACACCTACCGCTCCCACCTGTTCCCCGCGCGCTACCCGGTGGCGCTGGCGCTGCGCGAGGACGCCCGCGGCAGGCTGTTCGAAGCGGTGAAGAGCCTGGGCGGGGGGCAATGCTTCGTCTCCACCACGCGCCCGGGGGTCACGCGCGGCAACCATTATCACCGGAGCAAGTTCGAGCGCTTCCTGGTGCTGGCGGGCGAGGCGGTGATCAAGGTGCGGCGGCTCTTCGCGGCCGACGTCACCGAGTACCGCGTTTCGGGCGATAATCCCCGCTACGTCGACCTGCCGACGCTGCACACCCACAACATCACCAACGTCGGCGCGGGCGAGCTGACGACCCTGTTCTGGTCGAACGAGATCTTCGATCCCGGGAACGCCGACACCCATGCCGAGCAGGTGTGAGCGATGAGCAAACTCAAGGTCATGACGGTGGTGGGCACGCGGCCGGAGATCATACGGCTGTCGCGCGTGATCGCGTGCCTCAACTCGCACGTCGATCACGTGCTGGTCCATACCGGCCAGAACCACGACTACGAATTGAACGAGATATTCTTCCGCGATCTCGGCATCAGGAAGCCGGACCATTTCCTCGATGCGGCCGGCGGCACCGCGATCGCCACCATCGCCAACGTGCTGGTGCGGATCGATCCGCTGCTGGCGAAGGAGAAACCGGACGCATTCCTGGTGCTCGGCGACACCAACAGCGGCCTTGCGGCAATCGCCGCGAAGCGGCGCAAGATCCCGGTGTTCCACATGGAAGCGGGAAACCGCTGCTTCGACGAGCGCGTGCCCGAGGAAATCAACCGCCGGATCATCGACCATGTGAGCGACGTCAATCTTCCCTACAGCGGCATTTCCCGCGAGTACCTGCTGCGGGAAGGCATCGCGCCCGACCGCGTCATCAGGACCGGGAGCCCGCTCTACGAGGTGCTGCGGCACTACATGGGCAAGATCAGGCGCTCGCCGATCCGCCGCAAGCTCAAGCTCGGCCGCCGCGGCTACTTCCTGGTCAGCATGCACCGCGAGGAAAACGTCGACGAGGAGCGCAACCTGCGCAGGTTCGTCAACCTGCTGAACCGCATCGCCAGGGAATACGGCAGGCGGATCATCGTGTCCACGCATCCGCGCACCCGCAAACAGCTCAAGGCGCATCGCGCGAGATTCGATCCGCTGGTGGAGCTGCTCGATCCCCTCGCGTTCACCGACTACGCGCATCTGCAGATGAACGCGATCACGGTGCTCTCGGACAGCGGCACCATTACCGAGGAGTCGTCGATACTGAACTTCCCGGCGTTGAACATCCGCGAGGCGCACGAGCGCCCCGAAGGCATGGAAGAAGGCGCCGTGATGATGACGGGCCTCGATGCGGAGCGGGTGCTGCAGGCCCTGGCAATACTGGCCACCCAGCCCCGCGGAGAAACACGCCTGCTGCAGCTCGTCAAGGACTACGCCGCGCCCAACGTGTCGCACAAGGTGCTGCGGATCATCATGAGCTACACCGATTACGTGAACCGCACGGTGTGGTTCAAAAGCTGACAGACGTAACGCAAACCCGCTTGCGAAGAGTCCTGGTTACCGGCGTGCGGCGGCTGGCGCCCGGTTGACGTCCTTCCAGTGCATGGCGTATAATCTTCCATTAAATGGCGAATCGTATTTACCGGCGCCACCTCGAATCGAGACTGCGCACGGCCTTGCGCGACACCCCGGTCGTGATGTTGACCGGCGCGCGCCAGAGCGGCAAGAGCACCCTCGCCCTCAAAATCGCCGCGGAGGCGAGCCTTCCCTACGTCACGCTGGATGACGCCACCACCCTTGCCGCCACGCGCGACGCGGCGGCGTTCCTCCAGGGACTCGGCGAGCGCGCCGTGATCGACGAGGTGCAACGCGCTCCGTGGCTTTTTCCGGCGATCAAAGTGGCAGTGGACCATGCGCGCCGGCCCGGACGGTTCCTCCTCACCGGATCGGCCAACGTCCTGCTGGTGCCGAAGGTCTCCGAGTCGCTCGCTGGCCGCATGGAAATCCTGCGCCTGTGGCCGCTCTCGCAGGGCGAGATCCTGGGCATTCGGGAGCGTTTTCTCGAGGCATTGTTCGACAGACGCCAGCCGGCGCTACCGCGCACCAGGACGCGGGAACAGAATATCGAGTCCGTCATCGCGCGCGGAGGCTACCCCGAACTGGTGGCGCGCGACTCGTCCGCGCGGCGGGAAGCGTGGCTCTCGGCCTATGTGACCACCTTGATCGAGCGCGATGTGCGCGATCTCGCCAACATCGAGGGGCTGAGCGATCTGCCGCGCGTGCTCGGCCTGCTCGCAGCGCGCGCCGGCGCGCTGCTCAATGTCGCAGAGGTATCGCGTGACAGTGGCGTTGCGCATACGACGCTCAAGCGCTACCTGGCATTGCTCGAGGCAGCCTATATCGTTGCACCGCTGTCCGCCTGGTCACGAAGCGTCGGCAAGCGGCTGATCAAGTCCCCGAAGCTTTACTTTCCCGACAGCGCAGTCGCGGCCTATCTCGCGCGCGCGAGCGCAGAGGACCTGTGGGCGGACCGCGGGATGCTCGGGCACCTGCTCGAAAACTTCGCGCTCGGCGAGCTCCGCAAGCAAGCAGATTGGGCGGAACGCGCCGTGGAGATCCATTACTTTCGAACGGCGAGCGGCCAAGAGGTCGATTTCGTGCTGGAACATCGCGATGGGCGCGTCGCCGGGGTTGAAGTAAAGGCGGCGCGCACTTTGTCGGGCCGCGAGTTCGCCGGGCTGCGGATGCTCGCCGCGGCGATTGGCGACAAGTTCGTGCGCGGCGTGGTGCTATACCTGGGCGACCGCACCCTGCAGTTTGCCAACCGCCTGTGGGCGATGCCGGTGAGTGCGCTGTGGCGCATCCAATAGTACAGCCGGCGCCCGCTCCGTCCCGAGTGCTCGTCACCGGCGCAAGCGGATTCGTCGGTTCTACGCTGTGCCGCGTGCTCGTGGAAGCGGGCCATGCGCCGCGAGCAGCCGTCCACCGGATCGTTCCCGGCAGCGAAGGCCACGATACCGTCGTTTGCGTCGGCGAAATCGACAGCAACACGGACTGGTCGCACGCCCTTCGCGGCGTCGACTGCGTGGTGCATCTCGCTGCGCGCGCCCACGTGATGCGGGAGAGGGCCGCGGATCCGTTAGCGGAGTACCGCCGCATCAACGTCGAAGGCACGCGGCGCCTGGCAGAGCAAGCAGTCGCGGCCGGCGTGCGCCGGCTCGTTTTCTTGAGCAGCGTCAAGGTGAACGGCGAGGCGACGGCGCGCCCGTTCACCGAGAACGATGCGCCGCGGCCGGAGGACGCGTACGGAATCTCCAAGTGGGAAGCCGAACAGGCGCTGAAGGGAGTCGCGGCGCGCTCAAAGCTGGAAGTCGTGATCCTGCGCCCGCCGCTCGTCTACGGTCCCGGTGTAAAGGGCAATTTTCTCGCCCTGATGCGCGCGATTGCGCGCGGACTGCCGTTGCCGCTCGCCTCGGTCGACAACCGCCGCAGCCTGATCTACGTCGAGAATCTCGCCGGTGCGATCGAGCTGTCCATCACGAAGAACGAAGCAGCCGGCCGGACCTATCTCGTGAGCGACGCCGAAGATGTGTCCATGCCGCAACTCATCCGGGCGCTTGCGGCGGCGCTGGGAACGAAAGCGCGGCTGTGGCCCTCCCCGCCGCCGCTGCTCAAGGCGGCCGGCCGCCTCCTCGGGCGCGCAGACGCCGTCGCGCGGCTCACCGGGTCGCTCCAGGTGGACAGCTCGAAAATCCGCCGCGAACTGAGCTGGCGCCCACGCTCCACGCTGGCCCAAGGGCTTGCGGAAACCGCGCGATGGTATCATGCGGAATTCAGAAACAAAATGACATCTCCTCCTTCTTGAGGAGGGGTGGCGCAAAGCGACGGGGTGGTGGATCTGCGCGTCTCTTGTCAACCACCCCGGCCCTGCCAGGCCACCCCTCCTTTACGAAGGAGGGGAGATCACCCCGGCCCTGCCAGGCCACCCCTCCTTGGGAAGGTGGGGAATAACGTGGTGCCGCTTCATTCTGTTTCCGGTTGTAAAAGGCCGGAATCCGGCAATGATTAATGGTAACATGTGACCATTAATTACTTGGTTCGTCGAGCCATGTCTCATAGAGGTCGCCCGAGAAAAGCGGACCGGTTGTCGCCCGCGGAAAAAATGCGCAGATATCGAGAGCGCAAGCGCAAGTCCGGGATGCGGCTTGTCTCCGTTTGGGT
>JACQGO010000277.1 GCA_016199485.1 Betaproteobacteria bacterium | reverse complement strand
TGCTTCAAAATACGCTGCGTGCCGCCACTGCCCGCGATGAAACCGCGCTTGACCTCGGACAGTCCGAAGGTCGCGTTCGGCACGGCAATGCGGATGTCGGTCGCGAGCAGCAGCGTCATCCCGCCAGCAAGACAATAACCATTGACCGCCGCGATCACCGGTTTCCATACCTCGAGACCGCGGTTGAGCAGCTGGTCGCGCTGCGTGAGCCACATCTCGGAAAGGGGCGCAGGTCGATTCGCCCAGCTCTTCAGATCGGCGCCGGCACTGAACGATTTCTCCCCGGCGCCGGTGACGATTGCAACGCGACTGTCATGATCGTCGCGCACCCGCATCCACGCCTCGGACAACGCCTTGTAGTGCTCGGCGTCGAGCGCGTTCAGGCGTTCCGGGCGATTCAACGTGATCAGCGCAACGTGGTCTGTGACTGACAAATCTATCGACATCGTTCCTCCTTGGCGCAGTAAGCTTTCATATCTCGGAGGTGAACCGCAATCCCTCGCCGTTCTCCTTGCTGCCGGGAATTGCGGGTTTCGGTTTCGGCGAGTCGCTTCTAAGAAGAAGCCAGGTTTTCACCCCTTGTCAATTAGGCTTCGCACCTGACAACTTTACTACCTTGCCCCATTTAATAATCTCATCTTTGATATATTGGACAAACTGCGCCGGGCTGCCCCCGGCGGGCTCGAATCCCTGGCTTTGCAGCCATTGTCGCATCTCGGTATCGGCGACCATCGCCGCGATCTCGCGGTTTACTTTCGCAATGATCGCCGCCGGTGTGCCGGCAGGCGCGAGGACACCCCACCATCCGACTGCATCAAATCCCGGCACACCTGCCTCGTCCAGTGTCGGCACTTCGGGCACTGCGGTGGATCGTCGCGCGCTAGTAACCGCTAACGCTCGTACCCTGCCGGCTTGCACCTGGGGATTGGTCGCCGAGATCGTACCAAAATACATCTGGACCTGCCCTGCAATGACATCGGTGAGAGCCGGGGTCCCGCCCTTGTATGGAACGTGCACGAGGTCGATGCCCGCCATACTTTTGAAGAGCGCGCCGATCAAATGCGTCGCGTTACCAATCCCCGCTGACCCGAAATTGAGCCGTCCCGGCCTGGCTTTCGCGAGTGCGATCAGATCCTTAATTGATCTCACTGGCAGCGAGAGATTGACCACCAGCATGTAGGGGCCGGTCGCAAGCAAAATAATCGGCGCGAAATCCTTGACTGCATCGTATGGCGGCTTGGCATAGAGCGTCATGTTGATCGCGTGAGTAGCCGGCACTATTACGATCGTGTAGCCGTCGGGCGTGGCCCTCGCGGCGATCGCCGTGCCGAGCGTGCCGCCGGCGCCGCCACGGTTGTCGATAACCACCGACTGGCCCCACCGCTCGGAGAGTTTTTGCCCAACGGAGCGCGCCAGGATGTCGTTTGCCGCGCCGGGCGGAAACGGCACGATGAAGCGGATCGCCTTTTCTGGATACTTCGCAGCCGATGACCCCGCCTGCGCGAAAGCAACCTGAAAATACGCTGGGCTTAACAGGCAAAGCAGCAACCATCCGCGCGCAAGCGAATTCATGGATGTCCTCCTCCATCGTTCATCGTGCAGCAAAGCCGCACCGGCAAGGCAGAAAACGGCTTCGGCACGCGACCGCTTCGATCGACGCGCTGAGTTTCGCGCCGTGAAACCAATTATTATGCAACGGAACTTGACGCGATATACACCGGTCGGTAGGCGTTTGTCAAGGATGGCGCCGCCCATCGAGAACACGAGATCCGTACAGTGTTAAGCTAAGCCCCGAAAAAAGGCAAAGCGAGAGACATCGTTCGCCTGCCTTTCGAGGAATTTCACGAAGGCAGGTGTCCTACGCCATATTGATTAAGACGGGGTTTCGCGTCAATTTGCCGCACTGACGGACTTCGTGGGCCTCACGATCAGGCTCTGGATATGGAACTTCGCATCCATCTCGCGCGCGACTTCCGCGGCGTCGGCTTCGCTCGGATACGGCCCGATGCGGATCTTGTAGTAGACGCGCTCCTCGCGCGTCACCTCGTACTGGTGCGGCTCGACCCCCTGGCTGCGCAGCGCGCTTTTCAGCCGCGCGGCATTCTCGGGGCCGAAGAGGCCGAGCTGCACCATGTAGCCTTCGAACGGCGCGGGCTGCGCGCCCTCCGGTTTCAGCGGCGCGGCCGGCACGGGCGCGGGCTTCGGCGCGGCCTCCTTCCTGCCGAACAGCTCCCGCCCGACCATCTTCACTTCGTCTTCTGCCCGCTGCAGCAGCGTCTGCGGTTTCTGCGGCGCGCGCGCCGTCGCGACCCCGCTGCTGTCCCAGCAGGCGGCGATCTTCTCGGGTAACGCAGCCTTCACCGCCGGGCGCTCGTCGCGCTCGGCCGCGGGCTGCTGCTTCAGCTCTGCGCGTTTCTGCTCGAGCTTGCGGCTTTCGAGCTTGTCCTGTGTTTCCTGCAGCTTCTGCTTTTCCGCGAGCTTCTCCTTCTCGCGCCTCTCGAGCTGGGCAAGCTGGTCCATCTGCCGCAGCACGGCGTCAAGACCGCTGAACTCGTAGCGCACGCTGATGTTGCGGATACCCAGTTCCTCGAGCCGCGTTCGTTGCGACGGGAAGTCGCCCGCCCTGAAGCTGTGCTCGCCGTCGTAGAACTCGCGCAGGAAGCGCCCAAAGCCACGCGGCCCCGGATACTTCTTCGCGAGCGTCAGCGTCTCGACCTTGATCTCCAGCGCGGTGTCACCGCATGCCTCGGGCGACCAGCTGAATGTGTCGGACACCGGAAAGTTGTAGTTGGTGAGCGCGCGTGGGCCTGAAGCGCATTGCACGGTGAGCACGGTGGCATAGGGCACCGCCTTGGCCCCGGGCGTGACCCCCGTCGGCAATCCGGTAATGGTGATCGGCAGGGCGGCTTTCTTGAGATCGGCGATCGCCGCCCTGGTGTCGTTGAGCACCTTGTCAGCTCCCTGAAGCTTCGCCTTGATCTCGAGCGCTTGCTGCTGCTGATCGAGATCAGCCTTCTCCCGGCTCGCCTTCGCCTGCTCCTGGCCGAGCTTCTCGTCGAGCTTCACCGTCTGCACTTCGTTCAGGAACGGCAGGAACCGGCCGGTGAACGGGATGCGGTGGCCCAGCGTCTCCACGGCCTGGTACTGCCGGGCGCCGCGCTGCAGAAATGGCTTGGCGACGCCCTCAGCGAACGCCAGCACGCTGCCCTGCTTGCCGTACAGCATTTCGGTGACGTCGGCGGTCGACGCGGCGCTCTGCGTCGGCCATACGACATTCGCCTCCCATTCTTTCTGAAGGTTGCACGAGGCCTCCTGATCGACGTAGGCGATCACAAAATCGAGCGGCCCCGCGACCAGCGACCAGATGGCCTGGGCCTCGATATCTGCGGCCCTTCCGAGCAGTTTCTTGACCGCCTCGAGCGCGCTGCTTGCATTGTGCAACGGCGATTCTTTCACCGCCGGGTCGAGGGCAAACGCGTGAAAATCGGCGGATACCTTGAATGCCTTCGCCCGGCTGGCGACCGCGTCCTTCCACACGCCCTCCAGCGCCGCGTTGTACTCCTTGAACGCCTTCGCCGCATTGAGCCGGTCCTGGAACAGCGTCTTGCCCCTGCCGAGCTCGCCCTTGAGCGCGTCCCGGATGAGCTGCCCGCCGACGCTGCCCACGATGCTGCCGATGCGGCTGGCCTGCGGCACGAGGCTCTCCTTCATCGCGACCGAGCGCACCGCGTCGAACTCGCGCGCAAGCCTGACCCAATCCGGCAGCTTGTCGTTGCGGTAGCCCTCGAATTCGGCGAGGAGGCGGCGAATGAGCACGTAATACGGGTTCTGCTCGGAAGCGATTCTTCCCATCACGGCCTTCCATTCGAGCTCTCCTGCAAGCGCGTCCCTACCCTGCTCGAAATTCCAGGCGAAGTGGTGCCACGCCCTCAGGCGCTCCTGCAGATACCAGGCCTCGAACGCGGCCCGTCGCTCCGCCATCAGCGAGGCGCCCGGGGAGGTCGCCTCCACCTCCTTCAGGAACGACTCCATCGCTCGCCGCCCCGCCGCGGTGAATGCCGGCGGAACCGTCACGGCGCCTTCGACCCTGCGGCTGCCCGGCCAGAATTCGGTAAGCGTCGCCGCTCGCAGGTCCGGCTGATTGTTGGCCCAGGTCGCGAGCCAGTTCAGGTTCTGGCTCTCCAGTGCGACCTTGTTCAGCCACTCCTTCATGGTGTCGAGCTTCAGCGGCTCGCGCAGATCGTCGGGCCGCCATGCCATATAGGCGAGGTAGAGCCGGTTGAACTGCCTGGCCAGCTCGGCGGCCGCGACCGGGTCGGACTTGAACAGGACCTCGACCGAGGGCAGCGGCATTTTTCTCAGATCATCGTAACCGCGGCCCTGCTGCCGCGCGCGGCCGAGGTTGATGCGCCTCACGATCATCTGTATGTATGCGGGCAGATCGTTGTCGGGGTCCTGCTGCACCAGCTCCCTCAGCTTGCGCTCGATCTCGCGGTCCATCTCGGCCAGTACGTAATCGCGGAACCTCTGCGAGAACGAACGCTTCAGCTTGTCTTCGAGGTCGATCACAACGTTGTTGAAGGCGACGAGATCGGTCTCCCAGTCGTCGTCGCGATCTTCCATCCACCGGATAAGCTTGCTCAGCTTGTCGAGGTTGGCGAGGTCATCCTGCAGCTTGCCGGTGAGCGCGATCGACGCGGGATAAAGCGACCTGATCTGTTCCAGGGTGTAGAAGCTCTTGGTGAATGATATCGTCAGGAACACCGCGGCCGCGACGCTGAGCAGCAACCAGGAAGTCATGCCGACATTGCGGGTAACGCGTTTCCACTGCACCATCGCTCCGAGCGGCCTGAACGCCCTGCGGTCGCGCGGCAGGACCTGCCCGAAAAAATCGCGCAGGAAGATGCCGCGGCTGGTGCCGGCAAGCGTGGCCGCGCGCCCGGCGAGCGCCGGGTCCTGCACCACGCGCGAGCTCGCCTCTCCCGCCTGCTCGCCGCTTGCAAAAAACAGCCCGCGCAGATACGGCGCCTCGAGGTAAGGATCGCTGCCGAACGCGCCGCCCAGAAATACTTCGAGCCCCCCCCTGAGCCGCTCGAGCTCGTCGGGGAACAGCAGCAGCCCGGGGTCGAGCTTTTCGACCTTGCGCGCAAGCAGCAGCCGCAAGTCCTTGAGACGGTCGGTAACGCTCGCCAGAGCGTGATCGAGAAAAGCCTTGACTTCGTAACCTGCCGGCTCGGCGCCGCCGAGGTAGCCCATCGCTTGCTCGAGGCTTGACTCCGGCAGCAGCCGGCTCCACTGCTCCATGCCGAACAGCACGTCGCACTTGGTGACGAGCACGTAGACCGGGAAGCGCGTGTCGAGCAGATGCATCACTTCGTTGATGCGCCTTCGCAAGAAGCGCCCCTCGTCGGCGAGCGCATCGGGCTGCGCGGCGAGCAGCCGGTCCGCGGCGACGGCGATCACCAGCCCGTTGAGCGGCTCCTTCCTGCGGCACCTGTCGAGCAGGACGAGCAGCTGCTCCCATTCCTGCCTGTCCTGCTGCTCGCTCTGGGGAGCGGCGTAGCGGCCGGTCGTGTCGATGACAACCGCCTGGTCGAAATACCACCAGTCGCAGGTGCGGGTCGCCTCGACCCGCGCGAGCGGGCTCACCTCCTTGATCGGGGAGCTGAGACGGGAGCGCGCGAGCGCGGTGGTCTTTCCGGCGCCGGGGTGGCCGAGCACCAGATACCACGGGAGCACGTAAAGCGGGTTGCCGAGCCGCTTGAGGCTGGAGCGCCTGAGCGTCGCGATCGCCTCGTTCCATCGCTGCCGCAGGTCCCTGGGCGCGTCGAACGCCGGCGCGGCGATCCTCTGGGCTTCGGCGGCGCTTTGCGCGATCCGGTTCCTCGCGCGCGCAATGTAGATCAGCCGGCGCACGAACGCCACTCCGAGCAGGAGCCCGATGACCGCGAGGAAAAACGCCAGCCCGCCCCACCACGGCCACTCGAAATAGAGCGCCGCACCCCAGGACACCACGCCGAGCAACGCGAGCCCCAGCAGATACAGCACGAATTTGAGCAGCTTCTTAAGCATGGTGCGCGCGCCGCCCGTCAGCGAGAGCCGGAGGCACGGCTGCCGTCACGCGGGCCTTCATCCGTAGTTCCCTGTCCTCGCGCACCGCGGCGCTCACTTCACCAGGGGGAGAAACGCGGTCACCAGGCTGTTCAGCGCGACATGGTAGGCGGCATACAGCACGGCCACCACCGCGGGCGGTGTCACGGCGATCGCTATCGTCGCAGTCGAGACGCTGAAACGCCTGCGCGCTTCGGCCGATTCCGGTCGCGGCGCGGGATACGCGTCGGGAAAGAGCCTCGCGTCGGCCTCGAGCTGGATACCGGCGCCCGGGACCAGCAGCTCGAGGTGCTTCTGCTTGAGGCTGCGCAGCACGTTGGGATCGCTGTCGTAGACGTACTTGCCCTTGAACCCCAGTTCGAGGCAGAGGTAATAGACCTCACGCACCGCTTTCTGCTGCGGGGCAAGCTGCTCGAGGCGGGAAAATAATTCGACGCCGGCACGCGCCGTGTTGAAGTGTATGCGCTGCAGTAGCTCCTTCTCCCAGCGCGCGGCATCGCTCCATCCCGAGCACATCACCGTCTCGTCGATCCACGCCGCCACCGCGAACAGCGCCGCCTTGTAGTCGGCGTCGGTCACCCCGGCGCGCCGCGCGCGCTCGGCCGCCTCGCCCAGCATCGCTTCCACGCGCCGACGGAATTCGTCATAGCCCGCGGCCGGCTGGCGCAGGGCGAGCTCGGTGTAGGCGAGAACCCCGACGAAACAGTCCGCGAGCCGCAAGGCCTATCTCCGCAGCACGACGATTTCGGCGACGAGGTCGTCGGGCACGCCGCTCCAGTAGAGCGCGACATTGCCCTGCTTCTCGACGAACTCCCACTGATCGCTCAACTGCTCGATCCGGAAGTAGAGCGAGTACGAGCGCCGCGGAAGCCCCTGCGGCGCCACCGGCATGTGGATGAGTTCCACGCCCGGCAGCGCCCGGCTGATCAGCACCGGCAGCGTGTCGCGGGTGCCGAGCTTCGCCTCCGCGAGGAACGAACGCAGCGCGGCGTCGGAGTCGGCCTCGGTGCGCAGCACGAGGTAAAAACGGTTGCGCGCGCCGAAAAAATTCCTGGGCAGGTCCGCGGTGTAGTACCCGCCCTGCAGCTCGAGCCGCACCAGGAATTCGGGCCCAATGGTGATTTCATTGAGCAACTGGGTGATCAGCGCGCTCGCGGCGAGCAGGCATTTCCCCAGATCGTCATGGTCATAGGGCGGCAGCATCGGGCCGCCGTCAGCGGTCTCCCCCAGCATGTTGTAACGCTCGGAAAACGAGGACAGCTCGCCGATCAGCTGTCGCAGCGCGCCGTAGACCAGCCACGGGTGAACCTGCCTTGCCTCGGAGTAATGAAAAAACAGCGGCGCGTAGCGGTTGAGCGACCGCAGCGCGAGGAGGTAGACCATGTAGCTCGCGTCGAACTCCGCCTTCTGCATCTCGCGCGGGCTCTTGTATTCCTCGAGCTGGCGGGTTCTGCCGGCGATTTCGTCGCGGATTTCCTTCACCATCCTGAGCAGCACGTCCGAGCCGGACACCGCGAAGCAAGGAGGAATGAATTTTTCCGAGAGCTTGATCGCCTCGCCGTCGCGCTCCAGCCGTGCAATCGGCATGGTCTCATAGTCGTCCAGATGCCGCCATTCGCCTTCCCAGAAGATCTTGAGCATGTAATTGAGGCTCTTGACCTGCGCGTCGGGGCCGTCGCCGTAGATGTCGCGCACCTCTTCGGGGTCGGCAGTGGTGACGAAGCGCGTGCTGACGCCCGCGACATCGTCGTAGGTTTTCACCACGGTAACGTTTTTTTCCTGCTGGTTGAGTTTCTTCACCCCGAGGTAGATCGTAAACGGCTTGTCGCCCTCGGTCCACGCGCCCTCGAAGGAGCGGCTGCTGAGAATGGCGTTGCCCGGGAACTCGACATAAGTGCCGTCGCGGAAAACGAGCCGCGCGCGCGCGATCTCGAATACCCGGTTCGCGAGCGAGCTCTTCGCGATCTCGAGGTCCCCGGCGCCCCAGAAATGGGGCAGGCCGAGCTCGAGCACCGGCTTTTGCAGGAACCTCGCGTGCAGGTCCGCGAGCTGCAGGTGCTGCGGCTGAAGAAACAGGCCCTGATGCCAAAAAATCGGTTTCTTGCCTTCCACGGATGGTTTCCCCGGCTATTGCAGCTTTCTCACGGCCCGCACCGCGTTCACCGCGTTACCGATATCTTGCACGCTGATCTCGTTGCTTTTCAATTGCGACGCGGGGGCGGAAGCGGCTGCGGCTTGCGGTTCCGCGCCCTGGTTCACCGCCTCGGCGCGCTCGATTCCGTCCGCGCCGAGCACGAGCCTGATTCCCAGAACCGCCGGCGTGGCCGTTCGTGTTTTCACCACCAGCCCCTCGGACGAGAACTGGACCGGGATCTGGTAGATGCGCGTGTTGCGCTGCGCGTCCCATCGGTAGTAGCCAGCGATGATACCTACGAATTTCGCCGATTGCATGCGGTTCACCATGACCAGCTTGCGCTTGCCGGGTTCGATGATGAGGCGGTCGAACCCCAGGATTTCCGGCCCCCCCTTGCCGGTTCCGAACAGTTTTCCGACCGTGGCCGGGTCGCGCAGCAGCGCAAGAAACGCATTCGCCTCCGCGGTCTGGCACACCGCCAGGACCAGCGTATGCGGTTGTCCGTCATACAGGTTGAGCCGGGGATCGGAGACAAGCTCGATCTGGATTGCGTTCGGCGCAAACGACCAGACCATCGCCGCCTCGGCCTCTTTCGCGGAATTTCCCCCCATCAGCGAGTTCGCGGCAGCGCACCCGCCCAGCACCACTGCCAAACTGATGGCGGCAATAACGCTTTTCGTCATCCTCCACCCCCACCTTGACAAAGCTCGATAACAAGATAAAAATAGTTTAAATCCAAATAGATGTCAATAACTTTTACTTATCGCATTTAACTATTGCGCGTATTTCCGTGAGTTAAAAAGAATTTAGCCCGACTGCGACCAGCGGGTACTCTCAATGACGTGCATGACTGACCGGATTGCAATAGGCATCGTGCTCGGGCTTGCCCTTGCAGCGGCGAGCAGTGGTGCGTTCGCCGAGAGCGATTCGGCTACGGCATCGGTCATTTCGATCACTTCCGGCGTGGCAAGCTCGGTCGAGTCCCGCCGCCAGTGCTGGCGCGAACTCACCACCGAGGCAGGGCGCTTTGCACAGGAGCGGCAGAAGACCGAGGAAGAAGCCTCGTGGTTCACGCCGTTCATCGTGCCGGCCGCGGGCGGCGTCATGGGCGCCGTGGTGGGAAGCCGTTTCGGGGGCGGCCGCGGCAAGAAGCTGCTCACGGTCGCGGGTGGCGCAGCAGGCGCCAAGCTCGGTCCCGGCACAGTATTGGGCGCTGTCGTCGGCGTGCAGATCGGCAGCAGGATCGGCAAAGGCCGCGGCAACACCGCAGCCAAGCTCGCCGGCGCCATCGCCGGAGGCATGCTGGGCAAGATGGTTTTCGACAAGCTCGTCGGCGGCATCATCCCTTATTACGACACCGAAGAACCCGAGCATCCCGAGCGCGTGATACAGGTCGAGCGGTGCGGGACGGTCGACTCGTTCGCCGAGGTCCATTACGGGTATCGCGTCGTCTACGTGCACGACAGCCGGGAGTACGTTGTGGACCTGCCCTATGACCCGGGCGACACGGTGAAGCTCGCGGCGGTGCAGCCGATTTCGCGGCCCGCCGTTCCGGAGGAGCCGCGGCGCGGCCCGGCAAAACCGTAACCGAGCGGAAAATCTACTTCAACTTCAGGACGAAAAGCTCGGCATTTTCGCCGGCGGCGTGCTCGCCAAACAGTACTGCGTCGGGGTGTCCCCTCACCCGCAAGAAATAGGATGTCGCCGGATCGAGCGCGTTCTGCACCGCCCACGCCGCGTATTCCCGGTCGCCCGCGGCAAGCTTCAATCCTTTCTGCGCGTAATTGAGCACGGTTTTCTCCGGGAGCCGGCCCTTGGGCCCGACGGCGTGAAAGTCGATCTCGGCGCCGCTTACCCCGAACATCGCGCCGGTCCAGCCGCCCCGCGCCGGTCCAAGTTCGAACCACTGTCCGATCTGCGCGTTGCCGTAGACGTCAAGCCGATACTCGCCGGCGGACGGCGGCGGCGGAACGCTTGCCCTGGCAACGAGCTTCGCCTGCCACGGCGCGCTTTCCTGAAGCAGCGCAGCGTTCCTGAGCGGGGTAGGCAACGAATCCACGCCGGGCGCGTCCTTGCCCGGCGCTAGGAACACGATCGGGAAGCCGTCGCCTTTCGCCGCGTGCATCGCGATCGCGAGCAGCGAGAGCCCGTAACGCACCGAAGGCGCGTCGAGCTGTTCCTTCGTCACCAACACGAGCCACAGCGCGACGTCGAGTTTCACCATTTCGTCGCGCGCGGCGAGCCACGCGAGCTTCTCCGGCGCGTCGGTCCAGAAGTGGCCGTTCGCGCCGAGCCCGTATTGCCTGAGCTGCGCCATGACGTTCTTCACGCGCGCCTCGTCCTTCGCGAGCGAGCTGATCCAGACGGTCTTCATCCTCTTCTCCCGTGAACGTTCGCCTCAACCCCTTGCGCATCCGCCAGAAACAACCCCAAAGCAGGCTACATTGGGGCAGCGTCGACGTTACATATAGATGTTCATATCGTTAAACGCGGCGGAAAGATCGCCGACCACGAGATCGCCGATATAGTTCGTGATCCTCGTCGGGATGTTCTTGATCGACGCGACGGCGTTGTCGAACTCCACCGTCTTATCATGCGCATGGAGCTCGTGAAACGTATATTTCGGCCCAAAGCAAAACTCGGTTTTGAGAACCGCCGCGAGCTCTAAAATGCCCCCAAGGTTAACCTCAGACTTCAGCAACCCGGCGAAGATCTTGTTTTCATTCGCCATCTTGATGTCGGTCATGGACCCGAGGTAGGAGTCGAGCTTCGCGCCGCCGTGGAATTCAGCCCCCGCGCCCCAGGTCCTCGTTTCCATCTTTCCGTTGACTTCGAGCTTGAGATCGCCGGCAACCTTGATCGTGCAGCCCTTCTGCGAAGCCTCGATGGTAATCTCGCCTTTTTCGGTCTTGATCGTGATGTCATTCTCGACGGTGAGGGTATATTTGCCCTTCTCATCACCGGCCGCCTCCGCGCCGCTCACCGCGCCCACCTCCGCGTGCATGCTGCCGCCCGCCTTGAGCAGGGCGTTGCCGGTGGTGGCGCGCAGATCGAGGTTGCGGGTATTGGCGGTGAGGCGAACGTTGTTGGCCGCCGCCATCCCGAGATCGGCCTTCTCCGCCGTGAGACCGAGGTCCCCGCT
>JACQGO010000274.1 GCA_016199485.1 Betaproteobacteria bacterium | reverse complement strand
ACGCCGATCACGATCTTGTTGTTCTCTCGCAGCTTGGAAACCAGCGGCGAGAAGTCGGAGTCGCCGCTGATGATGACGAAGGCGTCGACGTGGGACTTCGTGTAGCACAGGTCGAGCGCATCCACCACCATGCGAATGTCGGCGGAGTTCTTTCCCGATTGTCGCACGTGCGGGATCTCGATCAGCTCGAAGGCGGCTTCATGCATCGCGGCCTTGAACGCCTTGTAGCGTTCCCAGTCACAGTAGGCCTTCTTGACCACGATGTTGCCCTTGAGCAGCAGCCGCTCGAGCACCTTGCTGATGTCGAACTGCGCGTACTTCGCGTCGCGCACGCCGAGCGCGATGTTCTCGAAGTCGCAGAACAGGGCCATGTTCTTTGTTTCCTGCGGTGCGGTCATCCCCTTGCTCCGATGTAATGTGACACCGCGCGCCGGGCGCGGCAAATACGCGTAGGATGCAGCAAACGGGGATTCGAGTCCAATGCGATGATCCCCCGAATGACGCCTCCGGAGCGCTGAGAAGCGGTGCGCAGCATGCGCTTGCGCGGGACGCTCGCGTTTGGATTAGAATTTGGCATCAATAAACGATATACGCGCGTCTGCCGGCGGAGCGAAGCGCGAAGAACGTGCAAGGCACCACGATGGGCGCACCCACGGGGGGCGCGGCTGCCGATCGGCATCTGGACCAGAGGAGGAGACGCCATGGGAAGCGCGACACGCATCTGCTCATTGATCGTTCTGCTGTCGCTGGCCACCGCACCGGCGATCGGTCCCGGGAAAGCCCGGGCGGCCGAGCCGGGCACGATCACCAAGCCGGCGGGGTATCCGGGCAAGCCGGTCGAGTTCATCGTGCCGTTCAACCCGGGCGGGGGCGCCGACGCCTCGCAGCGGGTCTTCAACAAGTACGCCGAACCGATTGTGGGGCAGCGGCTGGTTGTCGTGAACAAACCGGGGGCTGGCGGGACCACCGGCTGGGCCGAATTGATACGGGCGAAGCCGGATGGCTATACCTTGGCCGTTGTCACCCCGCCGTTCAACATCATCCCGGCCCTCGTGCGGCCGAAACAGACCGGCTACAAGTTGGATCAGTTCACCAACATCTGCATCTACGCCGTCGTTCCCGATCTGCTCTACGCGCGGGAAGGCGGGCCATTCAAGACGCTGAAGGACGTCGTGGACTACGCCAAGCAGAACCCCGGGAAGATCAAGGCGGCGAACACGGGGACCCTGGGGGCTGATTACATGACCACCTTGCTGATCGAGGGCGCGACCGGCAGCAAGTTCACGCAGATTCCTTTCACGGGTGGCGCTCTGGCGCTTCAGGGGACCCTCGCTGGCACTACCGACGTCATGGTTGCCAGCTCGCTCTTCGCGGCGGCGCAAAAAGGCAAGCTGCGGGCGCTGGCCATTGCCACGGAAACACGCGATGCGAAGCTCCCCGATGTGCCGACCTTCAAGGAGCTAGGTTACGAGGTGGTCTCCGAACGCTTCCGGGCCATCGCCGGTCCCCCGGGGCTTCCCAGGGAGATCGTCGGTTACTGGGGGCAGGTGTGCAAGCAGGTCGTAGATAACTCGGGGTTCCGGGCTGAAATGGACAAGGTCCGCCAGCCAGCGGCGTTCCGGGGCCCCGAGGATGCCCAGAAGGCAATTCAGCGCATGGGCGCGGAGATGCAGGCTCTGGTGGAGAAGTACCAGTTGGCGCAGTAAGCGGGCTCTCCGGGAGGCGCGGGCGTGCCCGGCACGGCGCTGGACCCCATGTGGGAGCAGATTCTTCGCGCCGCCGTCGTCAATCTTCAGCCGTCGCTCCTGTTCGTGGTGATGGTGGGCACCGCGGTCGGGACCATCATCGGAGCGCTGCCGGGCCTCAGCGCGGTCAGCGCGGTCGCGTTGATGCTGCCGTTTACCTTCACCATGGAGCCGGCGCAAGGCCTGATCCTGCTGGCTGCCGTGTACATGTCGGCGGAGTACGGCGGGTCCATCTCGGCGATCCTCATCAACACGCCCGGAACCTCAGGCGCGGCCTGCACCATGCTCGACGGCTTCCCGCTCACTCGGAAGGGACAAGCACAGGAAGCGCTCTACACCTCGCTGCTCGCCGGAACAGTAGGAGGAGCGTTCGGCGGGCTCGTGCTGCTGTTCTTCACGCCGCTGCTGGCCGAGCTTTCGCTGCTCCTCGGGCCCGCCGAGATCTTCTGGATCGTGGTCGCGGGTCTGTCCCTGGTGGCGAGCCTGTCCGGTAGGCACATCATCAAAGGGCTGGTCGGTGTCACGTTAGGCGTCGTGCTTACCATCGTGGGGCAAGACGCCATCAGCGGCGACATGCGGTTTACCTTCGACAAGCCCGAACTGGTGGGTGGTATCCCGCTGGTCCCGTCATTGCTGGGACTGTTTGCCGTCGCCAGCATTCTGGACCTCCTGGAAAATCCAAGTGAAGCCATTGCTCCGCTTGCCATGCGCAGAGGCGCCCTGCGGTTTGTGGTGGGAAAGCTCGCACGGATGAAAGTGCTGCTGCTGTGGTCAAGTGTTCTCGGCACGCTGGTGGGCATCGTGCCCGGGGCCGGCGCCTCGATCAGCGCCTTTGTGGCCTACGGGGAGGCGAAACGGATCTCGCGACATCCGGAGGAATTCGGGACGGGCTCGTACGAGGGCGTCGCCGCGCCCGAGTGCGCCAATAACGCCGTCATCGGCGGGGCGATGGTCCCGCTCCTTGCGCTGGGTATTCCCGGGTCGGGATCCGCCGCAGTGATGTACGGGGCGCTGACCATACACGGGATTCTCGCGGGACCGCAGTTGTTCGCGGAACGGGGAGACGTCGCATATACGTTCATGGTCGGGCTGATGTTCACGGTCGTTGCCATGCTGATCTTCGGCCTGGTCACGATCCGGTGGTCGAGCCTCATGGTCCGGGCGCCCGCCCGGTTCATGGTCCCCGGCGTCCTCGCGCTGTCGGCCATCGGCACCTACGGGCTCAGCAACAGCCTCTTTGACGTCTACGTGCTGATCGCCGTCGGGATCTCGGGCTATCTGCTCAGCAAGGCGGGGATTCCCATCGTCACCGTAGCCCTCGGGCTGGTGCTGGGCAATCTCGCCGAACAGAGCTTCCAGCAGGCGGTGCTGGTAGGAACCGTGGACAAAGGATCGGCCTGGCTCTATTTCATGAGCCGGCCCCTGGCGGTCATGCTGATGCTGGGCGCCGTCGCGCTCCTGGTCTCGGGCATGCTCCGCATCATCCGGACCCGATCGTCCACCGGCGGGGCCGAGGGCGAATCGCGAAGCGATCGGGGTCCCCGCCCGGGGATCAACATGCGAATCGCGGACGTCCTGCTCGCAGCAGCGCTCATCGCACTCGCCGTCTACGGTCTTGTCGAAGCGCAGGCATTTTCCGCACGCGGCGCACAACTTCCGCGCTTGCTGTGCTGGTTGCTCATCGTCCTGGCGGGCGTCCTCCTGGCCGTCAGCCTCAATCCGGGGACCGGCCGTGCCGCCGCGCGGGTTTTCCCGTTCGCGGGGGTACCGTGGCGACTCTGGTCGGCGGCGGTAGTGGCGTTTGTCCTTTTCGGTTACATGATCGCCGCGTTCGGCTTCTACGAATCCACCCTGCTGTTCCTGGCGGTCACCGCGTGTATGATGTCTGCGGGCGAACCCGGTTTCTACCGGCGATGGCTGGCTCCCATGCTGTTCGCGGTGGGCTTCGACGCAGCCCTGTACGTGGTGTTCAGGCTGATCCTGGAAATCCCCACTCCGCACGGCTTGCTGCTGTAACCGGCGATATTTTCACATTACATCCATCCGGGAGAGGCGAGAGCAAATGACGGTACGGATCGCGCACAATTTCAAGCTCCTGGCGCGGCACGATGCGGGCGGGGCGCCAAACCTGGGCGAGGGAATGGCGATGAAGGTGATGCCCGACGGCCGGCGCATCCTCTACATCGCCCACGAGTACGGACCCGCGACGTTCTCGATTTTCGATGTGACCGAACCGGGTGATCCGAGGCTGGTATGGCAGTTGCCGATTCCTCATCGCAACGTGCGGGGAAACTCGCTGGCGCTGCGGGGTGACATGCTCCTGATGGCGTACCAGGTCAGCAGACCGGGGCTCAAGCCGGCGGGGTTTCAGGTGTACGACGTGTCGAATCCGGTGCAACCGCGTGAGGTGTCATTCTTCGACATGTCCGGGCCGCACTCCCAGGGCGTGCATTTCGTGTCGTTCATGGATGGCCGCTACGCCCACATCACCACTGGAGCACCGGATTTCGAGCCGAACCATCCCAAGGATAACCAGTTTTACATGATCGTGGACCTCGCGAACCCGACGAAGCCGCAGGAGGTCGGCCGCTGGTGGATGCCGGGGCAACGCAAAGGAGACAACGCCTCGCTCCCGCCGCGTCACCCCGAACCCTTTGACTTCGCGTATCGGCCGCACCACACCCTGTGCTATCCCGAGCGCGCGGACCGCGCGTATATCGGATATATCGACGGCGGGATCGTGATTCTGGATATCTCGGACAGGGCGCGCCCCAAGCTGGTCAGCCGCCTCGACTACCACCCGCCGTTCCCCGGGTTCACCCACACGGTGGTCCCGCTGTTCGAGCGCAACCTGCTCGTGGTCACGGACGAGGCGACGGGAGACGAGGGCATCGATTGGCCCAAGCGGCTTTGGATCGTCGATGTGCGCGAGGAAACCAATCCGGTGATGATCGCGAGCATGCCCACGCCGGACGGGTTCGAGGAATTGCACCGGGCCGGCGGCCGCATCGGCGCACACAACATCCACGAGAACGAGCCGGAGCCGGGCAGCGCCAAACTCCAAAACACGGTGGTCGCCACGTGGTTCAGCGCGGGGCTTCGCGTCTACGACATTGCCGATCCGTTCCGGCCGGAGGAGATCGCCGCATTTCTCCCGGTAACGCCCGCGGGCCAGCGGGGATGCCGGATCAGTGATGTTTTCGTGGACGACCGAGGCATCGTCTACGCGGCTGATCGGGCACGCGGAGGTCTCTACGTTTTGGAGTACACCGGCGCACATTCGCTCAACTAGCCCGCATGTTTCACGGCGGCCACGGTTTTGGGGTTATGAGATCAAGTTGCGCTGGCGGGCGCCTGCGGCATGCGGGCTTGACTGTTTTTTGAGCAATTTCGCGAGTTGCGGCGACACTTCCCCCTTACCCCCGTTGT
>JACQGO010000273.1 GCA_016199485.1 Betaproteobacteria bacterium | reverse complement strand
CCCGATCCTTCCCGGCTATCCGCGACCGAGGCCGCGGCCGCGATCGCCGCGAAGCGGCTTACGTCGGAAGCACTGGTTACCGCCTGTCTCGAGCGCGTGAACGAGCGCGAAGGCGAGGTCCGCGCGTGGGCTTTCATCGACCGGGAGCTCGCGTTACGCGAGGCGCGCGAGCGCGACAAGCACGCGCCCAGGACGCGGTTGCACGGAATTCCGGTCGGCGTCAAGGACGTGATCGACACGTTTGACATGCCCACCGAGTACGGTTCGCCGATCTACCGCGGCAACCGCCCCGGCTGCGATGCCGCATGCGTGGCGCAGGTGCGGGAAGCGGGAGGCGTGATCCTCGGCAAGACGGTGTCGACCGAATTCGCCACGCGCCATCCCGGCAAGACGCGTAATCCGCGCAACCTCGAACACACCCCGGGTGGCTCGTCGAGCGGCTCGGCGGCGGCGGTCGCCGATCTTATGGTGCCGACCGCGTTCGGCACGCAGACCTCGTCCTCGATCATCCGCCCTGCGGCCTACTGCGGGACGGTGGGTTACAAACCGAGCTTCAACACGGTGAATCGCGCGGGGATCAAGTTCCTCTCCGAATCGCTCGACACGATAGGCGTGCTTACGCGCACCGTGCCCGACGCCGCGCTCATCGTCGAGGAGCTTTCCGGCTCGACACCGGCGCGCTTCGAGGAGGCCGCAGCGCTCAAACCGCGCATCGGTTTCTGCCATACGCCTTACTGGCACCACGCCGACGCCCCGACACAGGCAGCGCTCGAAGGCGCACTGCCGCGGCTCTCTGCGGCGGGGGCAACGGCGGCACGGGTGGACTTCGACGGCGATTTTGCGCGGCTTGCCGAACTGCAGGTCGTAGTGAGCGGTTTCGAGTTCTACCGCGCCCTAAGCTACGAGCGCGCGCGCTTTCCCGAGCTCATTTCCGAAAACCTGATGAGCCGTATCCTTGCCGGAGGCCGCGTGAGCCGCGCCCAATATGAGGAAGCGATGGCGATCATCGAGCGCTGCCGCACGGCACTCGACGACGTATTCCGCGAGCACGACGTGCTGGTCGCGCCAAGCGCGCCCGGGGAAGCGCCGCGGGGGCTCGCAAGCACCGGGGACCCGGTTTTCGGGCTGATGTGGACGGCGCTGCACACGCCGTGCGTGACGTTGCCGGTGTTCACCGGGCCGGCCGGACTGCCGCTCGGATTGCAGGTGATCGGCCGGCGCGGGGAGGACGCGCGCACGTTGCTGTGCGCAGAGTGGATACGGCGTACCTTGCAGTAAGATCGCAAGAGAGCAGGCCCTGCCATTGTCCGGTGGAGGCACTTTGTTTAGACTGACCTCGGGGGTGCAGGCATAATTTACCCGCAAGCAAGGAGGAGACACACATGAAGCTGGCTACACTCAAGCTCGTGGCATGCAGCGTTGCGCTGGCAGCAACGCCCATCTCGGGGGCGCTCGCTCAGTCGAAGCCACTCCGGGTCGGAATGACCCTGAGCGACGTTCCGACCACCAGCGGGCAGCCGAACGGCGGGTTCGAAGGCTACCGCATGACGGGCTATACGCTCTACGACGCGCTGATCAACTGGAAGCTCAACGATGCCAAGGGGCCTTCCACGTTGGTACCGGGTCTTGCTACCGAATGGAAGGTCGATCCCAAGGACAACACCAAGTGGATCTTCAAGCTGCGCAAGGGCGTGAAGTTTCACGACGGGTCGGCATTCAACGCCGACGCCGTGGTGTGGAATCTGGACAAGCTGTTCAAGAAAGAAGCGCCGCAATATGACCTGCGGCAGACCGCCCAGGTGCGCGGGCGTATCCTGTCGCTCAAATCGTGGCGCAAGATAGACGACGAGACGGTGGAGCTCACCACCCATGCGCCGGACTCGAGCTTTCCGTACCAGGTCACCTACGTGTTTTACTCCAGCCCCGCGCAGTGGGAAAAGCTCGGCCGCGACTGGAACAAGTTCTCGCAGCAGCCCTCGGGCACCGGCCCGTTCCGGCTGGAGCGGCTGGTACCACGCGAGCGGGCGGAGCTCGTGCGCAACCCGAACTACTGGGACGCCAAGCGCGTCGCGAAATCGCAGCGCATCATCCTGCTGCCCATCCCCGAGGCGACGACGCGCGCCTCCGCGCTGCTGTCGGGGCAGGTCGATTTCATCGAAGCGCCGCCGCCTGATTTCATTCCGCGGCTGAAATCCCAGGGTTTTGTGATCACCTCCAACGTCTACCCGCACTTCTGGCCGTACTTCATGAGCTTCCGCGAGGATTCGCCGTGGCGCGACATCCGGGTGCGCAAGGCGGTGAACCTCGCGATCGACCGCGAGGGTATCGTGAAGATCCTGGGCGGCTTTGCGGTACCCACGAGAGGCATCGTCGATCCGTCGAGCCCCTGGTTCGGCAAACCGGCTTTCCAGGTGAAGTACGACCCGGCGGCCGCGAAGAAGCTGCTCGCCGAAGCGGGGTATTCGGCGTCGAAACCGCTCGTCCTCAAGGTGCTCGTTGCTCCCTCGGGGTCGGGGCAGATGCTGCCCAAGCCGATGAACGAGTATATCCAGCAGAACCTGAAGGCGGTGGGCATCAACCTCGAGCTGGTGACGGTCGACTGGGAGCAAGTGCGTAACTGCCGGCGCGCGGGCGCCGGATCACCCGCGTGCCAGGGTACCCATGGCGTCAACAACTCCTCGGCGACGGTCGATCCCTACAGCGCGTTCCGGCGCGTCTACGGCAGCGGCAGCATCCCGCCCAACGGGTTCAATCACATGTATTACAAGGACCCGAAGGTCGACCAGATGTTCGACAAGGCATTCACCACCTTCGACGAGAAGCAGCGCGACCAGATTCTCGCGCAGGCCCACGCCTACCTCGTCGATCAGGCGGTCGACGTGTGGGTCGTGCACGATGTTGGCCCGCGGGCGATGTCGTCGAAAGTCAGGGGCTGGGTGCAGGCGAGACACTGGTTCCAGGACCTCGCGCCGGTGTACGTGGCCGATTAGGAGCAAGGGCCACAGAGCACACAGAGAGACAGGCAGGCTTCCGGCCACGTGCCATCGCATGTGGTGCACGCGAGATGGCCGGCCCGTACGCAGTCCGGTCAGCGGAAATCCCTCTGTGATCTCTGTGGTCCCGGTGGCTGCTGTCTGAATGCTGTACTACCTCCTGCGCCGGATTTTCTACACGATACCGATCGCGCTCGGCGTATCGCTCGTCGTGTTCACGCTGGTGCACCTCGCGCCCGGCGACCCGCTCTCCGCGGTGGTAGGCGAGCTCGACGCGAGGATGCTCGCCGAGATGCGTGCGTCGTTCGGTTACGACAAGCCGCTTTACATCCAGTACTTTGTCTGGCTCGGCAGCGTCGCGACGGGTGACCTCGGCTACTCGATGCGTTCCGGCGCGCCGGTGCTCGGCATACTGACCGATGCCGCAGCCAACACCATGGCGATCGGGGTGCTCGCCTCGGCGCTGGGCTTCTCCGCCGGCATCCTCGCCGGCATGTTCTCCGGCTACAACCACGGCACCTGGCTCGACAAGACCGTCTCCTCCGCGGCGATCGCCGGCGTCTCGATGCCGCACTACTGGCTCGCGATCATCCTCGTGATCGTGTTCTCGGTGCAATTCGGGTGGCTGCCGGCGATGGGCTTCGGCTCCGAGTCCTCGGTGTTCAGCTGGAACACGCTGCGCCACATGATCCTGCCGGTGCTCGCGCTCGCTGCGATTCCCTGCGCGGTGGTGGCACGCACTACCCGCGCCTGCGTGATGGAAATTCTCAGCATGGAGTTCGTCGAGGCGCTGCGGGCGCGCGGGCTTTCCGAGCGGCGTATCTTGTGGCATGTCACGCGCAACGCTCTGCCTGTCGTGCTCGCGGTGATGGGACTGCAGTTCGCGCACCTGCTCGGCGGCTCGATCCTGGTCGAGACGGTGTTCTCCTGGCCGGGCACCGGCTACCTGCTCAACCTGGCGATCTTCGATCGCGACATGCCGGTGCTGCAGGGCACGATCCTGCTGCTCTCCATGTTCTTCGTGTTCACCAACCTCGTGGTCGATATCCTGCAAAGCTGGGCCGACCCGCGGGTGAGCCGTAATTAAATGAATCCTTCCGAAGGCGCGAGGATCACCGTCGAGCTCGGGGTGCCCGCCGGTCCGCCCGCAGCGGTCGAAGTCCCGGTCGGCCCCGGCGTGCAGCGCACCTACTGGCAAACGGTGGGGGAACGCCTCGCGCACGATCCGGTGACGCTCGCGTGCGGGTTCATCCTGCTCCTGATGGTGGCTGCGGCGGTGTTCGCGCCGTGGCTCGGGCTGCCCGACCCTTACCACTCGAATTCCGCAATCCGCCTGCTGCCGATCGGCTCGCCCGGGCACCTGCTCGGCACCGATGAGTTGGGACGCGACATGCTCTCGCGCCTGATCTACGGCGGACGCCTCTCGCTCGCGATGGGCATCATCCCGGTGCTGAACGCGCTGGCGGTCGGCGGCACGCTGGGGCTCGTCGCGGGTTTTTCCGGCGGGCGCGTGAACATGCTCATCATGCGCGTGACCGACGTGTTCTATGCGTTTCCCTCGATCCTGCTCGCGGTGGCGATCGCGGGGTCGCTGGGGGCCGGAGTCGCCAACGCGCTGCTCGCGATCACCATCGTGTTCATTCCGCAGATCACGCGCGTCACCGAAAGCGTCACCACCCAGATCCGCGCGATGGACTTCGTGGAGGCGGCGCGCGCAAGCGGCGCGGGCGCGTTTGCGATCATCCGCACCCACATCCTCGGCAACGTGCTCGGCCCGGTGCTGGTCTATGCAACCGTGCTGGTGAGCGTCTCGATCGTGATCTCCGCGGGCCTTTCCTTCATCGGGCTCGGCGCCAGCCCGCCCGCCGCCGAGTGGGGACTGATGCTCAACACCCTGCGCGATTCGATCTTCCTCGCCCCTGCGATCTCGCTGCTGCCCGGCTGCATGATCTTCATCGCCTCGATGTGCTTCAACCTGATCAGCGACGGGTTGCGCGGCGCGATGGACGTGCGACTCTAGCCATGGACACGCCGCACCCTTTCCTCTCGGTGCGCAACCTGCGCAAGTACTTCCCGGTGAGGGCGCAGCGGCTCGGCGGCGCGCGGCTCATGGTGCAGGCGGTCGACGATGTGAGCTTTGACATCACCGAAGGCGAGACGCTGGGCATCGTCGGCGAGTCCGGTTGCGGCAAGTCCACCACCGGGCGCCTGCTGATGCATCTCATCCGCCCCGACGAGGGTGAAGTCCGTCTGTGCAACAAGCCGGTGCTGCGCGAGGGCGGCCTTACGCTGCGCGAGCTGAGGCGCAACATGCAGATGGTGTTCCAGGACTCCTACGCCTCGCTCAACCCGCGCCTGACGGTGGTCGACAGCATCGCATTCGGGCCGCGCGCCCACGGCGTGCCAAAGGACAGGGCACGCGAGAAGGCGCACGAGCTGCTGGCGCTGGTGGGGCTCGAACCCCACCTGTTCGGCGCGCGTTACCCCCACCAGCTCTCGGGAGGCCAGCGCCAGCGCGTGAATTTCGCGCGCGCGCTCGCCCTCGAACCCAAGCTGGTCATCCTCGACGAGGCGGTCTCCGCGCTCGACAAGTCGATCGAGGCGCAGGTGCTGAACCTCCTCATGGAACTCAAGCGCGATCTCAAGCTCACCTATCTTTTCATCTCGCACGATCTGAACGTCGTGCAGTACGTGTCCGACCACGTGCTTGTCATGTACCTCGGCAAGGTGGTCGAGTTCGGACCGGTGGACGAGGTCTACCACCGGCCACGGCACCCTTATACGCAGGCCTTGCTCGCCTCGCGCCCGTCGATGGACCCCGAAATCAAGATCGAGAAATCGCCGCTTTCCGGGGATCCGCCCAACCCGATCAACCCGCCCTCGGGATGCCGCTTCCGCACGCGCTGCGTTCACGCGGAGAGCGTGTGCGCATCGCTCGAGCCGGCGCCGGTGAACGTGAGCTCGCCAGCCGGGCGCCACACCGTCGCCTGTCACATGTGGATTCCGAGCTCCGGCCACAGCAGGAAACTCACGTAGGCCGGAATTCACAACCATTCGATGGTCTATGATGTGTGTCGCGCGCCGCGCGGCGCGCCTGACGAACGGGGAGGATACCGGTGCAAACGAAGAAAATCGAATTCGGAGTGGCCGCGGTGCCGCTCATTGCGATCCGCGACAACGTGCTCACCGTGCGCGCGCTCGACGCGCTCGACGAATCCCCGGTGCTCGACATCAAGCCCCACATTCCGCAGTTCGACCGGATCGACGGCGCGCGGGTGCCAGCGTGGGTGGAGAAGTTCATCGTCGGATATTTCTAACCCGGACATCTCACCATGCAGGTGAACGAGGTGCGGTGCAGCGACCGGGTAAGCACACCCGGGCGTTGGAGCGGATGCTGCTCGGGTCAACTCAAGCGTCCCCGGCGTCCCCTACCGGCCGAACAGAAGCACGCCGATCTGGCGCAGGAACTTGATCCACTCACGCTGGAATCTTGGATCGGCGGCGGAACGCCCGGTAACCAGGCGCGTAATCTGACCGAACGCAATCGGGTAGGTCGCAAGCGAAAGCACGGCAAGCTGCACCAGCTTATGGTTCAAACCGGCAGGCAGCAAACCCTCGCGCTGCATCTTCCGGATCGCCGCGCCGTATTG
>JACQGO010000282.1 GCA_016199485.1 Betaproteobacteria bacterium | reverse complement strand
ATTAACCGACAACGAGGCCGCCCGCCAGCTCAACGAAGCACGGCGGCGGCTGTTCCTATCCATCCAACGTCGATCCAAGCACGCCGCCTGATGACCTACCTCGGCACTTCGTTCAGACTCAAACCTCTATTGGAATTGACTGCGCGGCGGTGAACGCCCGCGGAAGACTCCAATGCTGGTGCTGGGGATCGAAACCTCGTGCGACGAGACCGGGATCGCGCTCTACGACAGCGAGCGCGGGCTGCTCGCGCACGCGCTTCATTCGCAGGTCGAGATGCATGCCGCTTATGGCGGCGTGGTGCCCGAGCTCGCCTCGCGCGACCACATCCGGCGCGTGCTGCCCCTCACCCGGCGGGTCCTCGACCGGGCCGGACGCAGGTTGCAGGACCTCGACGGAATCGCCTACACCGAAGGGCCGGGGCTTGCCGGCGCGCTGCTGGTGGGCGCGGCGATTGCCCATGGGCTGGGCCATGCGCTCGCGGTGCCGGTGATCGGGCTGCACCATCTTGAGGGTCACCTGCTCTCGCCGCTCCTCTCCACGCCGGCGCCGGGCTATCCGTTCGTCGCGCTGCTGGTCTCGGGGGGTCACACGCAGCTCATGCGCGTCGCGGGCGTCGGGCAATATCAACTTCTCGGCGAGACGCTCGACGACGCCGCGGGTGAAGCCTTCGACAAGACGGCGAAGCTGCTCGGCCTCGGCTACCCCGGAGGACCGGCGCTCGCGCGGCTCGCCGAACAGGGCCGGCCCGGGCGTTTCACGCTCCCGCGTCCGATGCTTGCGAGCGGCGATCTCAACTTCAGCTTCAGCGGGCTCAAGACAGCGGTCGCAACGCTGGTGCGGCGCAGCCCCCCCGATGCGCAGGCGCGCGCCGACATCGCCGCCGAGTTTCAGAGCGCGATCGTCGAAGTGCTGGCGGCCAAGTCGCTCGCCGCGCTCGAGCTGACGGGACTCGCCCGGCTCGTGGTGGCGGGCGGGGTGGGGGCAAACCGGCTGCTGCGCGACACGCTCGCGGCGCGCGCCCGGCGCCTGCGCATCGACGTGTTCTACCCCGAATTCGAATTCTGCACCGACAACGGCGCGATGATCGCTCTCGCCGGCGCGCTTCGGCTGCAGCACCGGAGACCGGGGGACGAGGAACGGCGATCGGGTGGTTTCAGCGTGCGGCCGCGCTGGGACCTCGAGATGCTGACCGTCGTCTAGTTACCCGGTGTTGCGCTCGCCGATCCGCCCTTCCCTGCCGGCGAGCAGGTTCTCGATGTTGGCTTTGTGGCGAGCGATGAGCAGCGCCGAAAAAACCGCGGCGCTCACGGTGAGCTCGTTCAGCCCCCACAGCAAGAAGCTGAAGAACGGCGCGAACAGCGCGGCGACGAGCGCAGCGAGCGAAGAGATGCGGAAGAAGAACGCGATGATCAGCCAGGTCGCAGCCGCGCCGGCGGCGAGCCAGTAGCTGTAGCCGAAGAGCACGCCGAGCGCGGTGGACACGCCCTTGCCGCCACCGAAGCGGAAGAACACCGGATATATGTGCCCGACGATCACCGCGACGCCGGCGATCGCCATCGCGGCGTTGGCCGCGGCGGGCTCAGCGAGGTGCTGCGCGACATAGACCGCGAGCCAGCCTTTCGCGGCATCGCCGAGCAGCGTCACCGCCGCCGCCGCTCTCCTGCCGCTGCGCAGGACGTTGGTCGCGCCCGGGTTTTTCGATCCGTAGCTGCGCGGATCGGGCAGCCCGAACGCGCGGGAGACCAGCACCGCGAACGAGATCGAGCCGAGGAGATAAGCGATGACGCCGGCAACTATCGTGGTCATGGCGAATGCTCTACAATGCGCCTCAATTCTAACGGAATCGCGATCACGCCGTCAGGCTCGCGCCCAGAGTCCCCAATCCTGATTTCCGAATCCCGTCTCTCCGCCCTTCACTTATCGTTCTTCGTCGTTTGCCGTTTACCGTACACCGACCGATGGACACGATCTTCATCCAGGAGCTCAGGCTCGACATCCTGATCGGCATCCACGCGTGGGAACGCCGGGTACGGCAGACCGTGCAGTTCGACCTCGAGATCGGGCTGCCCGGCGCGAAGGCGGGGCGCACCGACAGGATCGCCGATACCATCGATTACAGCAAGGTCGTCGCCCGCCTCCAGGCGTCGCTCGCCGGCGAGCGTTTTCTGCTGCTCGAGAAGCTCGCCGAGCACACCGCGCAACTGATCCTCGCCGAATTCAGGGCGCCGTGGGTGAAGGTAAGTGTGACGAAGCTCGGCGCGGTGCCGAACGTGAAGCGGCTCGGCGTCACCATCGAACGAGGAGAACAGCCGGCGCGAGCCGGCCGTTCTCCTTAACCTCGCGATTCAGCCTCTGGGGTGATGTTTCGCGTGCAGTTGCTTCAGCCGCTCGCGCGCGACGTGGGTGTAGATCTGCGTGGTGGAGATGTCGGCGTGGCCGAGCAGAAGCTGCACCACGCGCAGGTCCGCGCCGTGATTGAGAAGATGCGTTGCGAACGCGTGGCGCAGCGTGTGCGGGGAGACTAGCTTCGCCAGCCCCGCGCGCTTCGCGTGGCGTTTGATCAGGCACCAGAACGCCTGGCGCGTCATCGGCTTGCCGCGGTTCGTGACGAACAGCGCGTTGCTCGCGCGGCGGCGCGCGAGCCGCGGACGCCCCTCGGCGAGATAGCGCCCGATCCACGCGAGCGCCTCCTCACCCAGCGGCACGAGCCGCTCCTTTGCCCCCTTGCCGAGCACGCGCACGATGCCCATGTCCTCGCTCACCTGCGCGAGCTCGAGCCCCACGAGTTCCGACACGCGCAGCCCGGTGGCGTAGAGCGTCTCCAGCATCGTCTTATCGCGCAAGCCCAGCGCGTCTCCGGTATCGGGCGCACCGAGCAGGTGCTCGACGTCCTCCTCGGTGAGCGTCTCCGGCAGCCCGCGCGGGAGTTTGGGCGCGTCGATGTTGAGACTCGGATCCGCGCCGATCCGCCCTTGCCGCAGCAGGAACCGGTAGAAGCGCTTGAGGCTCGAGAGCTGGCGGCCGGTCGTCGCGGCCTTGGCGCGGCTCCTCACCCTGAACGCGAGATAGTCGAGAAGATCCGCGTGGGTGGCGGCGGTAAGATCCCTGCCGTACCGCGCGCCCAGCCACTGTGCGAACTGCGCGAGGTCGCGCCGATAGCTTTCCAGGGTGTTGCGCGCGAGGCCGTCTTCGAGCCACAGCGCGTCGCAGAATTCATCCAGCAGCGAAGCGTCAGGCTCTTTCATGCCGCAGCAGCCAGCGCTTGATTTCGAGCGGCAGCCCGCCGCGCGCCCGCATGAAGCCGCCGAGCCCGTCGCGCGCGACGACGCGGTGGCACGGGATCACGATCGGGATGCGATTCGCGCCGCAGGCGCCGCCTACCGCGCGCGGCGCGGTGCGAAGCTTCGTCGCGATGTCGAGATAGGTAAGCGTGCTGCCGCTCGGGATCCCGCAGATCGCCCGCCACACCTTGCGCCGGAACGGCGTCCCGTCAAACTCGAACGGCAGCTCGAACCTGAATTCCGGGTCGCGGAGATAGCGCTCGATCTGGCGGCACACTTCTTCGGCAAGCCGGTTCAGTGGAGCGAGCGCGGCGGCGCCGGGCAGCAGGTAATCGATGTCGGTGAGCCGCCCGCCCCCGGTCCGGATGCCGAGCACCGCGAACGGTGCCGGATACTTCGCATGATACGGCTCCATCATGTTCCGCGCCTCTCGCGCCTGACGCTCATCCCGTCGCGGCGCGCACCTCGCTCTTGCGCAGCTTCTGCAGCGCGATGACCAGCGCCATCAGCCCCATCCCGATGTAGTCAGACAGGAACTTCGGGTAGGCCAGCATCAGGCCCGCGACGATGAGACATCGACCGCGACGACGGACGCGAACACGCCGAGCGCGCCGGCGAGCTTGTTGTGCGCTCCCTCCTCCACCTCGACGTATTCTTCGGCCTTGTGCAGCGCCTCTTCGCTGATCAACGCCTCTTCAGCGGGCCGCGGCGGTGGCCTTTGTTCCCCGGCCATCACTACCCCTCGGGCGCGTCCTGCCCTGGCGCGTCATCATAACACGCTGCACGCGGCCGCCGCGCCGCCAAACAAAAGCCCCATCCGGAACGCGGATGGGGCGTGGGCAAGTGGGCCCGATCGAATCCTCCGGGCTTGCGCGTGACACAAAAAAATTTGTTATTTTACGCGTTTCCCCAAGGAGAGCGTGCCATGTCCAGGATCCGGTCCGTTTCGGTGTGCCTCGCGCGCGTGCCGCTTGCGAGCGTGACCTCGTTTGCCACCCGCACGGTGAGCGCGCGCGATTACTGCCTCGTCAGGGTGCGCTCGGCGGAGGGCGTGGAGGGCATCGGCTTCTGCTACGCCGGCAGCAGCGCCGGCAACGTCGTGCGCGCCGCGGTGGAGGAACTGCTCGCGCCGCGGCTTGTCGGTCAGGAGTCGCTGCGCGTCGAGGGTTTGTGGCAGGAGCTCTACCAGGAGGCGCTGCTTCATGGACGCGCGGGAAGCGTCATGCGCGCGCTCTCGATCCTCGACATCGCGCTGTGGGACCTGAACGCGAGGGCCGCAAGGCTGCCGCTGTATCAATACCTCGGATGCTGCGTGCTCGACGCCGTGCCCGCCTACGCGAGCGGCGGTTACTACCTTGCCCGCAAGACGCCGAAGAAGCTCGGCGAGGAGATGGCCGGCTACGTGAAGGCGGGCTTCACGGCGGTGAAGATGAAGGTGGGGCGGCTCTCCCCCGCGGAGGAAGAGGTACGGGTGAGGGCAGCGCGCGAAGCGGTCGGACCCGACATCCACCTCATGCTCGACGCGAACAATGCGTGGTCGGACCTCCCGACCGCGGTCGCCTACATGGAGCGTTTCGAGCGCTACGCGCCGTACTGGATCGAGGAGCCGTTCGGCCCCGACGACATCGACAACCACGCGAAGCTCGCGCAACGCACGCGCGTCGCGGTGGCGACCGGCGAGATCGCCTGCGGTCGCTGGTACCACAAGGAGCTGCTGGAGAAGCGCGGCGCCGAGGTGCTGCAGACCGATGCCGCGGTATGCGGCGGCATCACCGAGTGGAGGCGCATCGCGGCGACCGCCGCGAGCTACGGGGTCACGCTCTCGCCGCACTGGTTCCACGACCTGCACGCGCACCTCGTCGCCGCGACGCCGAACGCGCGCTACGTCGAGTTCTTCCCCGATGACCAGGTGCTCAATTTCCGGCGGCTGATCGACGCTCAGCTCACGGCGAAGGGCGGGAAGCTGCTGCTGCCGAAAACGCCGGGGCTCGGATTCAAGTTCGACGAGAAGGCGGTGCGGAAGTACGCGCTGACGCCGGCGAAGCCGTGGGCCATGATCACGAGCCCCTGAGTCGCCGCTCACGATAAATTCGGACCACGAACTTGCCGGAGCCCGTCACATAGCCGCGGTACATGCCTTCGGTCGTGAACGGCATCGCGAGCCTGCCGCACCGGTCGAGCGCGATGAGCCCCCCTGCGCCGCCCATCGCGGCCACCCGCGCGAGCGCGCGGGCAGCGGCCCTCCTGAGCGGCTCCCCGAGGTAGCGCATGCGCGCGGCGAGGTCGTAGCAGAGCACTGCGCGCATGAAGAACTCCCCGTGGCCGGTGGCGGAGACCGCGCACGTCGTGTTGTCGGCGTAGATGCCGGCGCCGACGATGGGGGAATCGCCGACGCGCCCCGCCATCTTGTTAGTGTAGCCCCCGGTCGAGGTGGCCGCCGCAAGATTACGGTGGCGGTCGAGCGCGACCGCGCCCACCGTGCCGTGCCCCTCGGCCTCTGGTACTTCGATCTGTGCGGATTTTCCGTGCCGGCGGAGCTTCTCGCGCCGCAGCGCGGCAAGCCGCGGGCGCGTCGAGAAATACCCGGGCGGCGCGAGCGGCAGGGCCTGCTCGCGCGCGAAGCGATCGGCGCCCGCTCCGGCAAGCAGGACGTGCATCGTCCGCTCCATCACCGCCCGCGCGAGGAGTATCGGGTTCCTGGCGCGGCGCACGCCGGCCACCGCGCCGGCGCGAAGCCGCGCGCCGTCCATGATCGCGGCGTCGAGCTCGTGCTCCCCGGCGGCGTTGAATACCGCGCCGCGGCCGGCGTTGAAGAGCGGCGTATCCTCCAACACGACCACCGCCGCGGCGACTGCATCGATGCTCGGGCCGCCTTCTTCGAGTATCTCGTAACCGGCCCGCAACGCGCGCTCGAGCGCAGCGCGACGCTGCGCTTCGCGTCGCGGCGCGAGATCCGCGCGCGACATCGTGCCCGCCCCGCCGTGGACGGCGAGCACGATGCGGGTCGCCGATTGCGTGCGTCGAGCCATCAGCACAGACCGTAAACGCGGTGCGTCACTCCGGTGGGCTCGCGGGTGGCGAGCCGGGTGAGTTCGTTCGGCGATGTTGTCCCGGTCTACCGGGAAGCGCCCGCGGGTTGCGACGCGTTGTCTTTGATCAAGGTCTCGCCGGGCCTGACACGCGTGAACTCGACCGGCCGCGTGGTCAGATCGAAGCGGCCGTTTCTCCAGGTGACGCAGGTAAAACGCGAGTTGGCGAGATCGCGCACTTCGGGGAAGTCCGTGCGGAAGTGCGCGCCGCGCGAGTCCTCCCGCGCGAGCGCCGCGGTGCGGATCGTTTTGGAGACGAGGATGAGGTTCTTCAGATTGAGCCAGTCGTGCCACGTGAGATTGAAGGCGGGGTTGGAGCCGTCCACGTGCGTGGCGTCGAGCCGCGCTTCCAGCTCATCGAGCTTGCCTTCCGCGCTCCTGAGGCTCGCCGCATCGCGGACGATGCCGACCTCGTCCCACATCACCTCGTAGAGGCTCTCGCGGATCGCGCCGAGATCGCCGGCGGGCTTGCCCAGCGGCGCGCGGCACCGGGCGGCCGCGGCATCCACCGCCTGTTCGTCCGGCTCGTGAAATGCGCCGTATTGCGCCACCCAGCGCGGCATCACGTCGCCTGCAATGCCGCCGAACACGGTGGAGTTCGCGACGCCGTTGCCGCCTAGGCGGTTTGCGCCGTGCACGCCGCCGGAGTCCTCGCCCGCGACGAACAGGCCGGGAAGATCGGTCGTGCAATCGGTTCTGAAGACGACGCCGCCCATGAAGTAATGCCCGGTCGGCACCACTTCGACCAGTCCGCCGGCGAGATCGAAGCCGCAGTCGGCGCAGCGCTCCACCATGCCCTTGAACTGCTTGCGCACGTTCTCCGGCCCGAGGTGGCCCATCGCGATGTAGACGCCGCCGTTGGCGGTCACCCTGCCTTCGCGCATCTCCTGGTAGATCCCGCGCGAGACGACGTCGCGCGTCGCGCGCTCGCCGCGGGGATCGTACTTGTGCATGAAGCGCTCGTTCGCACCGTTCAGGAGATAGCCTCCCGAGCCGCGTAATCCCTCCTCCAGCACCGTGCCGGTCATGCGCGTGTGCGGGCCGGCGAGCAACCCCGTAGGGTGAAACTGCACCATCTCCATGTCGCGCAGCGTCAAGCCCGCCCTCAGCGCCATCGCCATGCCGTCGCAGCTCTTGTCGCCGGAGGGCGTGTGATACTTGTACATGGTCGGCCCGCCGCCGGTCGCAAGCAGCACCGCCTTCGCCTGCACGAACACGAGCTCGCCGGTTTTCACGTCTATCATCAGCACGCCGGCGAGCGCGTCACCGCCCTTGTTCTTGACGAATTCGACCGCGCGGTGCTCTTCCAGCCGGTGGATGCCGCGCGCCCACACCTGCTCGGCGAGCCGGTTGATGATCTCGATGCCGGTGAGATCCCCCTTGTGCACGGTGCGGTCGAAGCTCTGGCCGGCGAACGCCTTCTGGTGGAGGGTGCCGTCCGGATTGCGGTCGAAGAAGCAGCCAAGCTCGTTCTCGAGCTCCCGAATGCGCTCGACCGCAACCGAGACCAGCCTCCACGCGAGCTCCTGGTGCGGCAGCCACTTGCCGCCCTCGAT
>JACQGO010000064.1 GCA_016199485.1 Betaproteobacteria bacterium | reverse complement strand
GCGCCTTTCGCGCGTTGCTGCGGACGGTCCGTCGGCGCCCGTGGCCTGGAGGCAACCGCGTAATTTCACTTTATAACACCAGCGCGCGCTCCGGCTGTTGATCCACATCAATTCACCGCTTGCCGACCGGCATCAGGTACAACGCCTGCTCCGATCGATGCATTTGCAACACGTGTTCCACGCCTTGATCATCAAAGGCGCCGACCACTGCCGCATTGAGCCCGAGCGCGACCGCCTGCAACAATGCGTTTTGCGCCGAGTGGCCGATCTCGATGTGGACATACCGGACCCCGCGCTCACCGTATTTGGCGGTGGTACGCGCTTCCACCGCAGCGAACGCTATCACGATCACGCCGCGCCTCACGAAATCCTGGTCCAGTGCGGCGCCCGCCAGATCGTGGGAGCGGTCGCCTTCGGCCCACGGCTTCAGCCGATGGACCTCGGGCAGGTACTTGTATACACCCGCCGGCAGACCGTCCACGTTCCTGACCGCAAGATAGAGTTCGAGCGGATAAAGCGCGCCGGCGGACGGCGCGGCGCGCAGCCCCTCCGCGCTCGTGACGCCCTGTGCCGCCCACAGCAACTGGGCGACCTCCGCGAGCGCAAGCGGCTGATGGGAAAACGCGCGCACCGAGCGCCGTCCCTGCAGCGCGGATTCAACCGAGCAATGCCTGTCCAGTCTCGGCGCCGGCAAGGCGATCGACGTGGCGGATTGAGTCATCGCGGAAACAGGACCCGGGGAAGGCGCCGGCGGCCGATCGACACTTCAACGGGATTTCCGGCAACCTTGAAATACGCAGATCTCATACTGCCGGGCGACGCCGGTGTGCGGAGAGGTTCATCCCACGATGTGGTGTTTGCCGACCGGATGCACAGCGCTCGCTTGCGGGCCGCGTTCGCCGGCCTCTTCGGCAAAACGCACCTCATCCCCTATCCGCAACTTGTCGAAATCCGCGTCGACCACGCTGTTCCTGTGGAAATAGACCAGCGTGCCGTCGGGCGTTTCTATCCTGCCGTACCCCTCGCCCGGAAAAAGTTCCGCGATCCGCCCGTGCGGCGGCACCGCGTGGGCCTTGACGCGGCGGTCCTGACGCCGCGCGTAGTCCTCGAGCTGGCGGCGCATCGCGTCGAACGCGTCACGAATCGCCACATACACGTCGGTATAGGAGTGATGCGCGTCGGGCTCCCGGCCCGCCACCAGCTCTCCCCCCGGCACCGTCACGTCGACCCGCACGTGGTAATGGTTGCCGTGCCGGTGATGCTTGTGCAGGGCTTCGACGATCACTCGGCAGCTCATGATGCGGTCGCAGTATGCATCCAGCTTCTCCGCGCGCTCGCGGATCCTGGCTTCGATGGCCCCGGAGCGTTCCAGGTTGCGGAACGTAATTTGTATCGGCAGTTGCATGGCCCGGCCCCTTTCAGTAGCGATGTCCCCGTGCCGACGCACGAGCGCGAGCGATTCACCGCACGGCCCGGCGCAGCGGCCGTCGTGCAGGCTGCGCATGGCGGACGCCGACCTCGGGGCGCTCGCAGCGACTGTGGTAAACCATAGCGCGGAACCCCTGCCATCGGCTTGATTTAGCTCAATCCCGCGGCAGGTGCGCCGCACCGCGGCGGGCGCACATCGCGCCGCGCGGGGCTCGCCCGCAGGGGACACGGGAATCGCCGCCCGCGGACGCCCGTCAGCCGTCAGCGCCCGCGCGCGGCAAGCGCGCGCAGCCGCTCGTAGAGCCTGCGCTCCTCGGCGGAGAGCCGTTCCGGGACGCGGACCTTGAGCCGGACCATGAGGTCTCCGCGCCGGCGCGAGCCGAACTCCGGCAGCCCCTTGCCGCGCAGGCGCAGTATGGTTTCGGGCTGGGTGCCCGCCGGCACATCAACCGTAACCGGCTCGCCATCCAGCGTCGGAACTCTGAGCGACGTGCCGAGCGCCGCCTCGGCGACATCGACCAGCTCGGTTCGCCACAACGCGGCACCGACCCGGTCAAATCGCGCGTCCGGCGCGTTCTTCACGATGACGTAAAGGTCCCCCGGCGCGCCGCCGGATTCCTCGCTCGGCATCCCGTGTCCGGCAACGCGCAGCGCGGCACCTTCCTCGATTCCGGGCGGAATCCTCACGGTGAGGGCCTCCTCGTGCTCGACCTCGCCGCGCCCCGCACACTGCGTGCACGGCTCGTCGATCAGCGTGCCCCTGCCGCCGCACGCGCGACAGGCCGAGGTCTGCTGCAACGTCACTCCTTTTTGACGCCGGGTTTTCACGTAGCGACCGCTACCGCCGCACGCCTCGCACCTGCGCGGCGCGGTGCCCGGTTTCGCTCCCGAGCCCCCGCAGCCCGGACAGCGCACAGTCCGCCGGTACCGCAACCTTTCCTCGCCCCCCGCGAACACGCGTTCCAGCGGCACCGTGAGCTCGACTTCGATATTGGCGCCCCGCGGCGGTCCGGCGCTGCGCCGTCTGCCGAAAAACGCGTCGAACAACCCGCCGCCAAAATCGAGCCCGCCGAAGATGTCCTCGAAATCTATTCCGGCAAACAGGTCCTGCGGGGAAAACCCCGCAACGCCAGCAAAGCCGCGCGCGTCGTATTCCGCGCGCTTCTTCGGATCCGAGAGCACTGCGTAGGCCTGCGCGATTTCCTTGAAGCGCTCTTCGGCGTCCGGCGCCTTGTTGCGGTCGGGATGGTATTGCAGGGCGAGCCTGCGGAAGGCGTCCTTGATGGCCTTCTCGTCGGCGCCGCGCCCGACGCCGAGGACCTCGTAGTAGTCGCGTTGCGCCGTGGTCACGCCGGGACCCGTGCCGGCCCGCGGGCCGCCTTATTCGTTTTCCTTGTACTCCGCGTCGACGACGCGCGCGTGCGGCGAGGCTTCGCCACCGTCGCGCGGCCCCTGCGCTGCGCCCGGCCACCTGGTTTCCGAGTACGGCCCGGTCTTCGCCGCGCCCGGGCTTTGGGCGTAGATCACGGCGCCCGCTTCCTTGAGCGCCTTGCGCAGCGTTTCGGCGTGCCCGGCGGCAAGCGCCGCGTCTTTTCCACGCAACGCCACGCGCGTCTCGCGCAGCGCCGTCTGGACACGTTTGCGCAGATCCTCGGTCAGCTTGTCGCTGAACTCCGCAAGCATTTTTTCCGCTTCGTAACACAGCGCGTCGGCGACGTTGAGCTTTTCCGCGTCCTCGCGCCGCCGGCGGTCCTGCTCCGCGTAGCGTTCCGCCTCCGCCACCATGCGCCTCTTGTCTTCCTCCGACAGGCGCGTCGAGCCGGTGATGCGGATCGATTGCGATCTGCCGGTCGCGGTGTCGCGCGCCGAGGCACTCAGTATGCCGTTGGCATCGATGTCGAACGTGACCTCGATTTTCGGCACGCCGCGCGGCGCCGGTACCAGGCCGTCGAGATTGAACTCGCCGAGGCTCACGTTGTCTCCCGCCATCGGGCGCTCGCCCTGGAACACGTGTATCGTGACGCTCGTCTGCAGGTCTGCGGCGGTCGTGAACATCTCCGTTTTGCGGACCGGGATCGGGCTGTTGCGCGCGACGAGCGCGGTCGCAATTCCCCCGAGCGTCTCGACCCCGAGGGTGAGCGGAGTGACGTCGACGAGCACGATGCCGCCGACCTCGCCTGCCAGCACGCCGGCCTGGATCGCCGCGCCGCTCGCAACGCATTCCATCGGGTCGACGCCCATTTCCGCCTTGCGGTCGAACATGCCCTCGAAGAACGCCCGCACCGCCGGCATGCGCGTCGGTCCGCCGACGAACACGATGCGCTGGATGTCGGCCGGCTTCACGCCGGCATCGCCCAGCGCCTGTTCCACCGGCGCGCAGCAGCGGTCGATTACCGGCCGCACCAGGCGCTCAAGCCCGCTGCGCCCGAGTTCCATCTCGAGATGACGCGGTGCGCCGCCGCCCGCGGCGATGTACGGCAGGCTGATGCGCGCGGTGACGTTGCTGGTAAGCTCGATCTTCGCGATCTCCGCCGCCTCCATCAGCCGCGCCGCGGCCTTCGGATCGTTGCGCAGCTCGATGCCGGATTCATCGCGAAACCGGTCGGCGAGGTGATCGAAGATGCGCTGGTTCATGTCGGTGCCGCCGAGGTGGGTATCGCCGCTGGTCGCCTTGACTTCGAACACGCCCTTGCCGAACTCCATGATCGTGACGTCGAGCGTGCCGCCGCCGAGATCGATGACCGCGATGCGCAGCTCCTGGCCGAGCCGGTCGAGCCCGTAGGCGAGCGAAGCGGCGGTCGGTTCGTTGACCAGTCGCGCGACATCGAGGCCCGCGATGCGGCACGCGTCCTTCGTGGCGGAGCGCTGGTTGTCGTCAAAATAGGCGGGAACCGTCACGACCGCTTTTTCCACCGGCTCGCCGAGAAACGCCTCGGCGTCGCGCTTGATCTTCTGCAGCAGGAAGGCGGACAGTTGCTCGGGCGAGAACTCCCGGCCCCGCAAACGAATCTTCTCGCGCTGCCCCATCCTGCGCTTGAACGCGGTGGCAGTGCCTCCGGGTTGGCGCTCGCCTGGCGCCGCGCCGCCTCGCCAACCAAGACCTCCCCGTCCTGCGTGATCGCCACGTAGCTCGGAAACGCCTTGCCGCCGAGACTGATGCCTTCGGCGCTCGGAATGATGACCGGCCGGCCGCCGCGCAATACCGCGGCAGCGGAATTGGACGTCCCGAGATCGATGCCGATGATCGCCATATGCCTGTCGAACCCTCGGGCACCGTGGCCGAAAGTGCGTTGATCGCGACGTAAAGCAGGAAAATCCTAACCCCAAGCGAATGTTGCCCGCTTGATATAGCTCAAACTCCCGCGCAGGCCGCGCGCCGCACCCTGGCTCATCGACCCCATCCACGGTGCGCCGACGGCTGATTTCGACCCGCCACCCCGCAGGGCGCACGCGCGGCTTGCGTTAAGTCAAGAAGCCGCTCGCGGCTTTCCGGTATGTTCAATGCTGGGCGCAACGCCGGACGCGATCGGGCGAGGCGTTCAAGGGCAGCCGGGTTGCGCGCGGCTGTGCAAGCGGCGGCCGGGCGGCGCCTGTGGAGGCCAAGGAAGTGAGACCATGAACCGGAACGAAAAACTGGCCGGCATCGTCTGGCAAAGCGGCAGAGTGATGCCCGAGGCGGAGCCGTCCACCTGGCGACAGGATGCCTGTGGGGCATGGATGCGACGCGACCAGTTCGGTCGTGAAGGTTCGGAGTTCGGCTGGAGGATCGAGAACGTTTCCGGCGGGGGTCCGGACACTCCCGAGAACCTCCGCCCCTTCCACTGGCGCAACCGCTTCGACGCGGCCAACAACAGGCCGCATTGCCGGGTGACGGCGGATCGGTCGGGCGTGGGACCGGGCGAGTATGCCGGCCCGCCGCGCAACCGCGCCCTCTGAGCGGGCTTCCCGAGCATTCGAGCTATTCACCGGGACAAGATATGGCTATCAGACACTCCCTGGACGTTGCCGCGCGCGTGAGCGCCGAGCTGTCGGAAATCATCGAAACGCTGGTCAACGACCCGGACCGCGAGGAGGCGGCGACGCTGGAAGAAGTACGGGGCACCTTGGTGGAAAGCGGCACCGCGGAGGCCGTGCAGGAGGAATCGCTGCACCCCCAGGAGCGGAACTCGGTGCTGGCCGAAATCGACGGCCTCATCGAGGAATACGGCGGGGAAGCGCTTGCGATCGATTTCGTCGTGGCCAAGGCGAGCGAGGGCTTGTCGCGGATCATCGAGGCGGCGATGGACGATGTCAGCCTTCCCGACGAGCCGACGCTGGGCGCGGTGCGCGAAGCGATGGTGAACGGCCTCACCGCGCGGCTGATCGGCGACGGCGTCCTCGATGCGGACGAGGACGCCACGCTGCTCGCCGAGATCGACGAGCTGATCCGCCACTACGGCGCGGACGCGGTGGCCGAAAACTTCATACGCCTTGAATAGGAGTCCCGTCGCTCAGCCTTCCGTCCTACGCTGTCACCCGCCGGTCGAGGCGCGTGAGCCCCAGCCGCGCGGCGGCGGCAAGCGCTTCGCGGTACTCCTCGCGGGTGATCGGCTGGCCGAGTTCCGGGTACTCATCGGCGCGGTAGCACGGGCGGTACTGATCCATCAGGTTCAGATAGGTATCGCGCGAGATCCCGGTTGCCAGGAACCGCAGCACCTCCTCGCTTCCCGCGATCCCGTGCGGCAGGACGAGATGCCGCACCAGCAGGCCGCGTTGCGCGATGCCGTTTGCGTCGAGGACGAGGTCGCCCACCTGGCGGTGCATCTCCTTCACCGCCGCACGGTTGGCCTCGACGTAGTTGCGCACCTTCGAGTATTTGCGAGCGAGGATCGAGTCGCCGTACTTCATGTCCGGCATGTAGATATCGATGATGCCCTCGAGCAGCGCGAGCGCCTCGGGGCTGTCGTACCCGCCGGTGTTGTAGACGAGCGGCAGCGCGAGGCCGCGCTGCGCCGCGTCGTGCACGGCGGCGATCACCTGGGCGACGACGTGGCTCGGGGTGACGAGGTTGATGTTGTGGCAGCCCGCGCGCTGCAGCTCGAGCATCATGCCGGCGAGCTCGCGCGGTTCCACCTCGCGGCCGATGCCGCGTTGCGAAATGTCCCAGTTCTGGCAGAAGACGCAGCGCAGGCTGCAGCGGCTGAAGAAGATCGTTCCCGATCCGCCCCACCCGCGCAGCGGATCCTCCTCGCCGTGGTGCGGTCCGTAGCTCACGACCACCGCGCGCTCGCCGGTGCGGCACACCGCGCCCTCGATGCTCTTTCTGCGGTCGACGCGGCAATAGCGCGCGCACAGATCGCAGCTCTCGAGACACCGGCGCGCCGATTCGACCCGCCGGCCGAGCTCGCCCGTTTCGAGCAGGCGGACGTAGCCCGGAGTAAAAGTCCCCGACATGATGAAACACGCGCTGCGCTCCCGCACAGGCACCTACTTGCGCACCTCGATCCTGTTGACCACCCTGTCCACCGCGAACAGGCACCACGCATCGAGCCCGGCCTGGCGCCGCTCCTCCGCGGTGCGCACGCAGCCTTCCAGCGTCACGACGTAGTCGCGGCAGCTCGCGCGGATCTGATCGGCCTGCACCAGCGGGTCCATCTCCAGCACCAGCCGCAGCGCATCGAGAACTTCGCCGTCATTGTCTTCCTCGGGCGGCTGCACGTCGAGCGAGTTCACCACGTCGCGGCAGCCGGGCGTCCACCATGCGAGCACTCCGGCAATGCGCTTGTGCGAGAGGCTGATCACGCTTCCCTCGAGCGTCACCACGCCGTCCTCGACCGCCGCCTCGATCTCGCCGCTGGTCTCGCCTCGCGCCTCGCGCAGCACCTCGAGGCGTCCCTTGGCCCGCACGCGTATCGTGCAGTTCTGCAGCTCGGGCTCGCGCACGAGGAACCCGCACAGCGAGTCGCGGATCGCGCCATCGCCCTTGCGTTCCGCCGGCGCGACGCGGAGCCGATCGATCACCCCGCGTATGCCCTCCACCGCGCCGGCGAGCTCGAGCGCGAGCTTCTTCGCCGCGATGTGCTCGACCTCGCCTTCGAGCACGACCGCGTCGTCGGCAAAGCCGATCTTGACGGGATGGCGATGGAGATTGATGAGCGGCTCGCGTTCGAGCGCCCCGTGAACCAGCTTGATGACCTCGTCCTTGGCAGGCATGGCTCGCTCCTCGGTAACGCCAGCGCCCCTCGTTTCGACATAGACATGGCGCTTCGGCTTTCCCTGTGCGGTGTGCAGCTCGGCCGACGACACCTGCCTCACACCCGGAATCGCCCGGGCAACCGTTGTGTAGTGTAGCGCCGATGCGGGACGGCGCGTGATCTCCGTGCGGCCCTTCGGCGTCAGCAGCGCGAACAGGCCAAGCGAAATGTATGTGGGAGTTCGTTGATCTGGATCAACCATCCCGAACCCGGCTTGGTGTACAAATAACGCTGCGCAAACGCGTTTCCCTGACCGTTAACGAGTTGGCGCAGGCCTGACGCGAGCCGACTCGAATCGCGTTTCTACTCCTCCTTTGGTGGACCCTACCACCTTTTGGGCCCGGCTTTGCGCCGGGCTTTTTTTCCATTTCCTTCCTTTCTATTTCACTATTTCACTTTTACTCCCAGACCTTGAGCTGTCTCGCAGATGAGGTCGCGAAGCATTCGCTAAAGTCTGGCCCCACAGTGCACCCGCAACATAGCTCAAACCTTGTGCGATTGCCACCGTTCACCGCCTCGGCGCAGAATATAAGAACGTAGTTGGATTGCGAACCACGTCAGCCGCGGAGGACGGTCTGCCGTTGGACCAAGAAAGACTGTCTCAATTGAAGATGACCAATGGAAGAGGACACCGGCGTCAGGGCAGCATTGAGACGACGCAGCATCGCGGATCTGCTCAAGGTGCTCGAAGTGGTTCGCCACCGCAGCCTGAACAAGGCGGCGTCAGCGCTCGGGGTGTCACAGCCGGCGCTCAGCAAGAGCATTCACCGGCTGGAAACACTGCTCGGCGTGCAACTGTTCGAGCGCACGCCGCTGGGCGTCGTTCCGACGGCGCAATGCCAGATGATGATCACGCACCTGCAAGCGATCGATGCGGAGGTGCAAATCGTGTTTTCCCGAGGCGCACGATCAGGAAAGATCGCGATCGGATGCAGCCCGCTTGCCGCAGAAACGGTCGTCGCCCGTGCGCTTGGCCTGCTGCTTGCAGCGCGGCCTGCGACACAGATCGTCGTCAGGGAAGGACGGCGGGCTGCACTTACCGCCGACTTGAGGGGAGGGCAACTTGATCTGGTGGTCGCGCCGATGACGAACGACGATATCTCTCCGGACCTTGTCGAAGAGGAACTGTTCTACGACGAAATGAGAATCGTTGTCCGGGCAGAACATCCGCTAGCGAGCAGGAAGACACTGCGGTTGCGCGATCTTTTGGACTACCGCTGGCTCATACCCCCCGAGGGCACTTTCGTTCGGCGTCAGATCGACCGCGAGTTCCAGAACGCTCGCCTTGGTTTGCCACGCATTATTGACGCCATCAATTCGACCCCCGTCATAAAGCACCTGGTACAAAGTCAGGATTGTCTCGCCGTCCTATCGGCGAAAAGCGCGTACCAGGAACTGAAGGAAGGTAGGCTTGTCGCCCTGGATGGTGCTTGGAAGTTTATTCCGAGGCCGTTCGCCGTGATCCGGCGGGTGAGCGCTCCAAGATCGTCGGCAATCCATCTATTGATCCGTTTCCTGAAAAAGGTCGCAAGCGAGATGGAGGGGCCTCTTGCCCGTGGGGAGCGCCTCGCTGTTCCCGGATCGTCCCGCTCGACCCGGTAGCCTCCGCGCCGGTCAATTCCCTTGCGGGATATTCCAAGAAGTTATAGGGTCTGCACCAACATTCATTTGCTGGTTCAATCGCCGCGCCTAACAATGTTATTCGTTGTTTGTCAGATGGAGCGCCGATCGTAGATCCTCGAGCGCAAACCGCCGGTGCGGGCTTACGGCGATCGAGTGCGTCTGGCGGCGGGCACGCAGGTGTTATACAGCCTTGCCCCGAGGGAATGGAATCGCTTCCAGGCATATGGTTCTACTGCTGAAAAATGAGGATATCGAAACGCTGCTCGACGTCGCGTCGTGCATAGAGGCCGTGGAGAGTGCCTACGCGGCACTCGCGCGTGGGGAAGCGGTTCACCGCCCTGTGGAGCATACGTACATGCCGTTGCCGGGGCCGCACCTTGACTATTGCCTCAAGACCATGTGCGGAGGCATGTCAGCGTTGGGCCGCATGGCACTCCGGGTCACGTCAGACATCATCTCCTCGGGCAAAGTGCACGGAGTGGTCCGGCGAGAAAAGCTGGCGCGCGGCCCGGGGGGGAAATACTGCGGGTTCGTGATGCTGTTCGACATCTCCAGTGGAGCGCTGCTCGCGATTATGGATGACGGCTACATCCAGGTGAATCGCGTCGCCGCGGCCAGCGCTATCGCGACGCGCATTCTCGCGAATCCGGATGCCGGAGACATGGGGCTTTTCGGGTCCAGCGGCCAGGCTTGGGCGCACCTGCGCGCTATCGCAGCGGTGAGGCCGATACGCCGCGTACGCGTGTTCAGCCCGAATGCGGCGCATCGGCGTGAATTTACGGACCACGCGTGCAAGACGCTCGAGTTGGTGGTGGAGCCAGTGGATAGTTCGCGCGAGGCAGTGGAGGGCGCCGATCTCGTAGTGGCCGCGACAAATACGAGTGAGCCGGTTTTCCAGGGGGACTGGCTCAGCCCTGGCGCTCACGTCGTATCGATCGCCGGTAGCGACAGCAAGCTGCAGCGGCGCGAACTCGATGATGAAACCTACAGGCGAGCTGGCGTGGTTGTCGCCAACCTGAAGCAACGTGCGATGGCGGAGTCCCAAGCGGATCTTGCGGAACCGGTGCGGCGCGGCATCCTGCGGTGGGAGGGCATACACGACTTGAGTGATCTCGTCGCGGGCCGGGCGCCGGGGCGTTGCTCGGCGGAGGACATCACCGTGTTCAAGAACAATACCGGACTCGCTTTGCAGTTCACCGCCGTGTGCTCGAAGCTGTATGACGTTGCGCGCGGGAAGGGCATTGGCAAGGAACTTCCCGATTCGTACTTTTCACAGGACATGAAGCCCTAGCGACGTTGGTTCGGAGACATCACGGAATATCCCGGCGTCAGAATGAGGAGGAGGAACATGGCATCCATTTTACGATCGGTTCGGTCCGTGCCTTCGTTTGGGGCTTGGATGTCGATCGTGCTGGTGGCTCTACCTGTGGATGTGACAGGCGCGGCGGAGTGGAGACCCACCAAGACTATCGAGCTTGTGGTTGGCGCGGGCGCTGGCGGCGGCCTCGATCGGGCCGCTCGGCTGGTGCAGAAGCTGCTGACCGACCGGCGCATCGTCGAGGTTCCGGTCGTCGTAAGCAACAAGCCGGGAGGCGGCGGAGGAATCTCCTGGGCATATCTGAACCAGCACGAGGGGGACGCGCACTTCGTGGGAATCACGTCGCCGAACATCACGATCGCTTCCATCCAGGGGACGGCCAGCATTTCTTTCCGCGATATTTCACCGCTGTCCATGCTTTACACGGAGTACATCGCCATGACGGTACGGGCCGATTCGCCTATCCGAAGCGCGCGAGATCTCATAGAACGCCTGAAGCGGGAACCACAGAGTGTCGCATTGGCTTTTTCCACGACGCTCGGCAACAACAACCATATCGCTATCGCTCGGGTGGTCAAGGCCGCAGGGGGAAATATCAAGCGCCTCAAGGTGATCGCATTCAGGTCCGCTTCTGAACACGTCTCGGCGGTGCTTGGCGGACATGTGGACGTGTCTATCACTGGTCCTGCCAACTTTGTGCAGCACAAGAAATCCGGCCAGCTTCGCCTGCTGGCAATCACATCGCCCCAACGGCTTGAGGGCGAGTTCGCGGATGTTCCCACTTGGCGGGAACTGGGAATCAACGTGGTGGAAAGCAACGGACGCTTTTTCTTGGGACCAAAGGGGTTGACTCCGGAGCAAATGGCTGGGTGGGATGATCTCTTGTCGAAAGTGGCCCGGGACAACGAATTCCGAAGGTCCGTCGAAGCAGAATTCGGCACCGTAACGGCCCTTAGCAGCGGACAGACCCTCCAGTTGCTCACGGAGGCCGACCGGGAGTACCGAAGCATCCTGACCGAACTCGGTTTTGCCGGCCGCGAGGGAAAGAAGAATCCTTGACAGGAGCGCGCGGAAGGGACGACGCTTCCGACAGATTGCGGCCCGCCGTAGCGTGAAAACTTTGGAACAACTACAGAGAGACAGAAAGGAACATCAAGCCATGACGACGCCAGCATTCGGGTGTTTCAAGATACCAACAGCGATGCCGAAGCCGCGCAAACTGCGGTGGACGGTGTTTTCGGACTTCAGCCACATTCCCTGCGGGTTCTTGGAAGATTTCCTCGAGAACTTCGCCGACGTGATCGATCAGGCCAAGCACGGGGATCACGTGGCGACTATGGGACGCCTGTCCGCTGAGCTTCTGATCAAGAAGAACAACGTGTATCGGAAATTCGGGATACCGGTGTTTCCGGGGGGTATCCCGTTCGAGCTTGCCTACCTGCAGAAGCAAGTTGAGCCGTACTTTGCGCGACTGCCCGAACTGGGCTTCACGGGCGTCGAGATCAGCGCGGATTCGATCCCCCCGATTCCGCGCGACGAACGGACGAGGCTCATCAAACTCGCCCGCAAGTATGGTCTGCAAGTCTTTACCGAGGTCGGTGAGAAGCTGGGCGAGACGGCAATCGCGGCGCGGGAGGCGATCGACACTATCAAGGCGGACGTGGAGGCGGGTGCCACCAAGGTGGCAATCGAGAACAACGACCTCGAGCATATCTACAACGGCGGGAAGCCTTCTGCGGACGGGCAACGCACGATCGCAGAGATTGTCAAGGGCGCTGGCCTCGAGAACATCGCCTTCGAGGTAGGGCCCAATGCCTGGCCCGGCATCGCCATGTGGGTCATCCGCGAATTCGGAGGCGACATCAACGTGGAGAATGTTGGCCCGGACTAGATCGTCGCCTTGGAAGCCCTGCGCCGCGTCATCAGCCGAGGGAGCGGCTATCCCTATTTCAATCAGTTCATCTGATCCGTACTCCAGCAGGGTATTGAAGAGACCGCAATCATGAAGTTTGAGCGAATC
>JACQGO010000281.1 GCA_016199485.1 Betaproteobacteria bacterium | reverse complement strand
TGCTCCGTCACTCTCCGCGGCGCGGCGGGCGCTGCGGAAAGCGCCGCTCGAAGACGATCTCGGCGAGCCGGTTCTTCATCATCTCGATCGAGCCCCCGGCGATCATCCACCCGCGTGTGCGCCGGAAACAGTACTCGACCAGCGTCTCCTGCGTGTAGCCCAGTCCTCCCATCGCCTGCATCGCCTCGCTCGCCACCTCGAACCCGGTCTGGTTGCACATGAGCTTGGCGATGGTGGTCTCGTCAGCGGCGGGAAAACCGCGGTCGGCGTTGGTCGCAGCGCGATAGAGCAGCAGCTGCGCTGCGTCGATCTTCGTCTTCATGTCGGCGAACTTCCACTGCAGCCCCTGGAACTCGCACAGCAGGCGCCCGAACTGCTTGCGGGTGCGGGCGTAGTCGCGCGCGGCGTTGAAGCAGTAGCGGCCGAACGCAAGCGAGCGCGCCGCGTTGCCGATGCGCTCGGCGTTGAAGCCCGCGATCTGTTTCTTGAAGCCGCCTTCCCGCAGCAGCACGTCTTCCGGGGGCACGTAGACGTTGTCGAAGTAGAGCGGAGCCCAATCCGCGCCCGACATGAACTTCGCCGGCCGGCCGACGGTGAACCCCTGCGCCCCGCGCCGCACCATTACCGAGCCGATGCCGTTTACTCCGGGCCCGTAACGCACGTACACGAGATACTGATCGGCGTGGGGATTGGGGAACACCTTGGTGCCGCTCACCCGGAACCCCGCCCCGTCCGGTGTCGCGGTGGTTGCGAGATCGGTGGTCGCCGAGCCCGCGTCAGGCTCGGTCATCGCCACCGCGATGATCTCTTCGCCTCTCAACAGCGGCGCGAGAAAGCGTCGTTTCTGATCAGCGCTGGCGAACTGCGCGAGCACGCGGATCGCGCCGAAGTTGCCTTCCTGGACGACGTCGGCGCTGCGCGGGCAGACGAGCGCGACCTGCTCGATCGCGAGCACCGCGTCCATCAGTGTCCCGCCCTGCCCGCCGTCCGCCTCGGGTATCGTGATGCCGAGCAGTCCCGCACCCGCCATTTTCTTGGCGACCTCGCGCGGGTACTCGGCGGCGTGTGCCCGCTCGAGGGCGCGCGGCTCCAGCTCGCGTCTCGCGAACGCGCGTACCACGTCCTGAAACGCTTCTTGCTCCCGGGTCAGCTCGAAGTCCACTCGTCCTCCGTTAAGCGCGGCACACCAACCGGCGGCCCGGTGCGCGCTATCCCACCCTGGCGATCGCCTGCTCGACCCGCTCCACGGTGCTGACCTCGATGCCCGGAATCGCCTGCCTGGGCTTGTTGGCCCTAGGAATCAGCGCGTGCGTGAATCCGAGCTTGGCGGCTTCCTTGAGCCGCTCCTGGCCGCGCTGCACCGGCCGCACTTCCCCGGCGAGACCCACTTCGCCGAACACCACCAGCCCGCGCGCGAGCGGCCTGTTCCTGAGCGACGAGACGATCGCCATCAACACCGCGAGATCGGCAGCGGGCTCGGCGATCTTCACCCCCCCCACGGCGTTCACAAACACGTCCTGGTCGAAGCACGCGATGCCCGCGTGCCGGTGCAGCACCGCGAGCAGCAGCGCGAGCCGGTTCTGTTCGAGTCCGACCGTAAGGCGCCGCGGGTTGGGCGCGTGTGCCTCGTCCACGAGCGCCTGGATTTCCACGAGCAACGGGCGCGTGCCCTCCTGCGTCACCATCACGCACGAGCCCGCGACTTCCGCCCCGTGCCGCGAGAGGAACAGCGCGGACGGGTTGTTCACCCCGCGCAACCCCTTGTCGGTCATCGCGAACACGCCCAGCTCGTTCACCGCTCCGAAACGGTTCTTGAACGCCCGGATGAGGCGAAAGCTCGAATGCGTGTCGCCCTCGAAGTAGAGCACGGTGTCGACCATGTGCTCGAGCACCCGCGGGCCGGCGAGCGCGCCTTCCTTTGTCACATGACCCACGAGGATCACGGTGATACCGGCGCTCTTGGCGATGCGGGTGAGTTGCGCCGCGCACTCGCGCACCTGCGCCACCGAGCCCGGCGCAGACTGCAACGCCTCGGAATAGAGCGTCTGGATCGAGTCGATCACCGCCACCTGCGGGCGCTCCGCGGCGAGTAGCGACTGAATCTTCTCCAGATTGATCTCGGCGAGCACGGCAACGCCCCGCGCTTCGAGCGCGAGGCGCCGCGCGCGCAGCGCGATCTGCTCCGTCGATTCCTCGCCGCTCACGTAGAGCACCCTGCAGCCGGCCTCCATCGCGGCGAGCGCCTGCAGCAGCAGCGTCGACTTGCCTATGCCCGGATCGCCGCCGATCAGCACCACCGCGCCGGTGACGAGCCCCCCGCCCAGTGCGCGGTCGAATTCGGCGATGCCGGTGGGCAGGCGCTTTTCCTCGTGCGCCTCGACCTCCGCGAGCTTCCGCAGCCTGCTCGGGTGGGCAATCGCACCGTAGCGATTGCCCGGTGCCGTTTCTGCAACGGTCTCGACGAGCGTGTTCCACGCCTGGCAATGCGGACACTGTCCCTGCCATTTGACCGCCTGCCCACCGCACTCGGTACAGGTGTGGACCGACTTCGGTTTTGCCACGTCGCGCTACCGGAAAAGGTGAGGAAAAACGGTAACCGGGCGCGCCGCCATCACGCGGTGCCGTCGCCCGGGGTCAGGGAGCCGCCGGCAGCCGTGCGTTGCGCAGCCTGCGCCTCGCGTTCCTTGTGCAGCGTGCACTCCAGCCGGCGGATGCGCGCATGCAAGTGCTCGATCAGAACGACACCCAGCACGGTGGTCACGGTGTAGAGCCCGACCGCGACGCGTCCGGCGTCCCCCACCGGCCCCAACGCGTGGTGCGGCGGCAGGAAGAAGTAATCGCCAAGCAGCAGCCCGGCGGCCGCGGCAAACAGGCCCGGGCCGAGACCACCGTACCACGCCGCGACGATCGCGGCAGGCACGAAGAAGATGAAAGGCAGGCGGTTGTCGAGATCGCCGTAGAGCGCGTAGCGTACCGAGAATGCAACCGTTACCGCGGCAGCCGCGACGCCGTAGCGGGCGAGAAAGCCACATGCCCACGCCCGCCCCTCGCCGTGCGATGCGACGCCTGCGCCGGGAGATGACATGAAGCCCGTTTTGATCATACGCTCGTCTTCCCCTGGGCGCGTTTCGCTCACCACCGATGATACACCGCGATCGCCGGATTTCACACCTGCGTGGCCCCTCACGCGTCAAGCAGCGCCGCGCGTTCGATGACGGGCACGCGCGGCGCGAGTGCGCACAGCAGCTCATAGCCTACCGTTCCCGCGGCCTGCGCCACTTCTTCGACCGGCATGCCCTCGCCCCACAGCGTCACCGGGGAGCCCACGCGCGCATGAGGGACGGGCGTCAAGTCCACGCACAACATATCCATCGAAACGCGCCCGGCGGTGCCCGTCCTCACGCCTTCGACCACGATCGGCGTGCCGTTCGGCGCGTGGCGCGGATAGCCGTCGGCGTAGCCGCATGCAACGACGCCTATCTTCATCGCCCGTGCAGCGCGGAAAACGCCGCCGTAGCCCACCGCGTCGCCGGGCTCGAGCTCCCGGATCGCGATGATTTCGCTCCTCAAGGTCATGACGGGCTGCAAACCCAGCGCCGGCGCGTTTTGCCCCGGAAACGGCGAGCAGCCGTAAAGCATGATCCCCGGGCGCACCCAACCCGCGTGCGTCTCGGGGTAGCGCAGGATCGCCGCCGAATTGGCCAGGCTGCGCGGAAGAGTGTCCTCGCCGGCAAGCCGGTCGAGCCGTTCCATCTGCCATGCAACTCCCAGCTCGTCGTCGGCGTTGGCAAAGTGCGTCATGAGCGTAAGTTGCGCGATGCGCGGGTCGCCGCGCAGGGCGTCGAGCGCCGCGGCAAACTCCGTCGCGCTCAGGCCGAGGCGGTTCATCCCGGTGTTGAGCTTGAGCAGCACGTCGAGCCGCGCGCCTTGCGGGAGTCGCCGCAACATCGCGACCTGATCCATGCTGTGCACCACGGCAGCAAGATCGTAGTCAACCAGCATCGGGAGATCGCGCGGTCCGAAGAATCCCTCGAGCAGCGCGATGCGCTGGGTGTACCCCGCCTCGCGCAGCCCGATCGCCGCATCGAGCTCGAGCAGCGCGAACCCCTCCGCCGCGGAAAGCGCGCTCGCAGCCCGCATCAGGCCGTGACCGTAGGCGTTCGCCTTGATCACCGCGAATACCGGCGAGCGCGGCGCGAGCCGCCGAACGGCCCCCAGGTTATGGCGCAGCGCGGCGAGATCGATGATGGCCTGAATGGGACGGGGCATGATTGTCGATCGCCTCACCCTTCGCGTTTCGCCGGATTCAACGCGAACACCGGCATCTTGCAGCGCTCCTGCATGAGGGTCAACGCGGCGACCAGCGCCGCGAGCACGCGCTCGGTGGTGCGCTGCGACTCCTGCCATTCCTCGCGCGCGGTCGCAAGCAACTGGCCGATGTCCCGGGGGAGAGGCCGGTGCTCTTCCATGATCATATCTTCGATCATGCCGGGCTTCAGCTCCGGACGGAACGCGAGCCCGTAGGCAAGCTCGTGCGGCCGCACCGCGATCCAGCCGCCGCGCTCGTCCACCGCGACCGGCGCCATCCCCGCGGTCATGAGGCGCGGGCGCCGCGCTCGCTGCTCCCGACCGGTCGCCCGAGGCGGCCGTCAGTTGGTGAATCCCCTCATCTTCTCCTTCGCGAATTCGACGAACGAGGTGAGCAGCTTCGAGCGGAATTTCTCCTTGGGGTAGACGAACGAGAAGGTGCGTATCAACTTCGGTTTCAACGGTACTGCGACCAGCGTTGCGAGCTTCAGTTCCTTGCGCACGGTCGCGCGCGACATGACGGCCACCCCGATGCCGGTCTCGACCAGCCCCTTGATCGCCTCCGGGCTGCCGAGCTCCATCACGATATTGAGGTCTTCGGGCTGCACTCCCGACTGCATGAAGTAATGCTCGGCGAACTCGCGCGTGCCCGAACCGCTCTCGCGGCTGACGTAGGGCTCCGCCGCCACCTGCTGCGGCGTGACGCTCGCAAGCCCGGCGAGCTTGTAGGCGGGCGCGCAGATCATCACCAGCTCGTCGTCACAGCACGGCTCGGTGTGCAGGCTCGGCAGCTGCGACGGCGACTCGATGAGCCCCAGGTCGAGCGTGTGATCGGCGACGCGGCTCACTATGGTCTCCGAGTTCGCCACCGACATGTAGCCCTGCACCTGCGGATAGCGTGCCTTGAACTCGCCGAGCATCTTGGGCAGCAGGAATTCGGCGATCGTGGTGCTCGCGCCGAGCACCAGCGGACCGCTCACCGCTCCGGTGAGTTCGGTCACCCGCGTCTCCATCTCCTGGGACAGCGCCAGTATGCGTTCGGCAAAATCGAGCACAAGCTCGCCCGCGGGCGTGAGCGAAACCTTCCCGTGGCTGCGCTCGAACAGCCGCGTGTTGAAGTGCTCCTCGAGCTGCTTGACCTGGAAGGTGACCGCGGGCTGGGTCATGAACAGCAGTTCGGCGGCCTTGGTGAAGCTCTTCTGCTTCGCCACCGTGTAGAACACCTGGAGCCGGCGATCAGCCATGGTTATCG
>JACQGO010000270.1 GCA_016199485.1 Betaproteobacteria bacterium | reverse complement strand
AGTCCATCCGCGCCGGGTAGTGGGCTACTTTCAGCGGATCGCGGTTTCTTCGGTAGTGGGTCAGTTTGGCTTTGCAACTGACCCACTACCCCGCTCTTCGTGGAGCGTTTGCAATTCGCGCGTGATAAGGCATCATTCACGGGTCTTCTCGCATCGGCCGGCCATGCACAACACGCTGCAACTCGTGCTGATCCTGCTCGCCACGGCGGTGCTCGCGGTCGTCGCTTTCCGTCTGGCGAAGCTGCCGCCGATGCTGGGCTACCTCATCGTGGGCATCGCGATCGGCCCCCATGCGCTCGGCTGGATTCCCGCAAGCGGGCAGACGCGCTATCTCGCCGAGTTCGGCGTGGTGTTCCTGATGTTCAGCATCGGGCTCGAGTTCAGCCTGCCCAGGCTCCTCACCATGCGCCGCATCGTGTTCGGCATGGGAGCCGCGCAGGTCGCCGCGACGCTTGCCATCGTCACGGCGGTCGGGGTCGCGGCCGGCGTCGACTGGCGCGCCGCCTTCGCGCTGGGCGGCGCGCTGGCGATGTCGTCCACCGCGATCGTGAGCAAGATGCTCGCCGACCGGCTCGAGCTCAACACGCTGCACGGCCGGCAGGTGGTCGGGGTGCTGCTGTTCCAGGACCTGGCGGTGGTGCCGCTCCTGATCCTCGTGCCGGCACTCGCGCAGCCGGCCGGCGACCTCGCGGGGGGGCTCGCGCTCGCGCTGCTCAAAGCCGCCGCGGTCCTCGCGCTGCTGCTCGTCTTCGGCCAGCGGCTGATGCGCGCCTGGTTCCACCTGGTCGCAATGCAGAAGTCGGCGGAGCTGTTCATGCTGAACGTGCTGTTCATCACGCTCGGCCTCGCGTATATCACCGAGCTCGCCGGCCTCTCGCTCGCGCTCGGCGCGTTCGTCGCCGGCATGCTGATCTCCGAGACCGAGTACCGCTACCAGGTGGAGGCCGACATCCGGCCGTTTCGCGACGTGCTGCTCGGGCTGTTCTTCGTCACCGTCGGCATGCTGCTCGACGTGAAAGCGGTGCTCGGCAGTCTCGCCTGGGTGAGCGTCATCCTGATCGTGCTGATCGCGTTGAAGACGGTCGTGATCGCAGCGTTGAGCCGCGTCTTCGGCAGCGACTGGGGCGCGAGCCTGCGTACCGGGCTCGATCTCGCGCAGGGGGGAGAGTTCGGTTTCGTGCTGATCGCGCAGGCGAGCGGTCTTGCGCTCGTCGGCTCTGACGTGTCGCAGCCGGTGCTGGCGGCGATGCTGCTCTCGATGCTCGCCGCCCCGTTCATCATCGAGAAAAGCGAGCGCCTGGTGCGCCACGTGCGCGGCGCGGAGTGGCTCACGCGCGCGGTGGAGCTGCACGCGATCGCGGTGCGCTCGATGGCGGCCGACCAGCACGTGGTAGTGTGCGGCTACGGGCGCAGCGGGCAACACCTCGTGCGCCTGCTCGAAAAGGAGGGAATCTCGTACATCGCGCTCGACAACGACCCGAAGCGCGTCAAGGAAGCGGCCGCCGCGGGCGAGTCGGTGGTGTACGGCGATGCGGCGCGACGCGAAGTGCTGATCGCCGCTGGGCTATTGCGCGCTAAGGCGCTGGTGGTGTCGTTCGCCAGCGTGCCGGTGGCGCTGAAGATACTGCACCTGGTGCATGACCTCAGACCGGGGCTGCCGGTCGTGGTGCGCACCGTCGACGATACCGATCTCGACCGTCTGAAGGAAGCCGGCGCCGCGGAAGTGGTCGCGGAAGTCATGGAGGCAAGCCTGATGCTCGCCTCGCACGCGCTGATGCTGCTCGGCGTGCCTCTGAACCGGGTGCTGCGGCGCATCCGGGAGGCGCGCGCAAGCCGCTACAGCCTGTTCCGCGGCTTCTTCCACGGCATCACCGACGAGGCGGACGATGCAGGAGACGAGCGGGAGCACCCGCGCCTGCATTCGGTGACGATCACCCCGGGTGCCGCAGCGATAGGGAAGACCCTGGGCGATGTCGATCTGGGAAGCCTCAATGTCGAAGTGACCGCCGTGCGCCGGCGCAACGCGCGCGGAATCAAGCCCGAAGCCGGGACACGGCTCGAGGAAGGCGACATCGTAGTGCTGCTCGGTGTGGAAGAAGACTTCGCCGCGGCGGAGATGAGGCTGATGCAGGGGTAAGCCCGTTCCGTGTTCCAGGTTCCAGGTTCCGGGTTCAAAGTTCTTCCGTGTTCGAGGTTCGGAGTTTCACGTTCCCGGTTCGAGGTTTCCCATCTCCAAACAAAAAAGCCCGCGGAACGCGGGCTTTTTGAACCTTGAACCTTGAACGTTGAACCCTGAGGCCTAGAACAAGCTCGTAGCTCCGCAATTGGTGACCGGGTTGGTGGCGATCCAGTTGTTGGGTGCCGCCGCGGCGTAGCAGGTTCCAGAACCCGCGATCGCCGCTGCTCCGGTATTACCACCATACGTCGAGAACCGGAACGCACCGCCGTTGGCCACCCCGTCGTCGATCTTGCGGTCCACTTCGGCGAGGATGTCGGAGGGGATCTGGTTGCCGGTCTTCAGGTTGTGGCGAGTGGTCGGGGCGCCGTCGTAAACGTTGTCCCAGATCAATTGTAAGAACCGCGCGTAGGGGTTGGTCGGCGCCGATGCCGTAGTTTCCGGAACTGCCGCATAGGTGTAGCTGCCGGTGATGAAGCCCGCGCGCGAGAGGTGTTCCCACGCCGCAACGTGCTCATCAATCGTTCCGCCCCCCGCAATCGACTGGATTTGCCCATTGTTGTCGCCGTTGACGGTAGCGCCGGTGATGTTGGTGGTCGCCGCGCTGTAGTCTCCGGGCAGCGCGCGGTAGCGGTCGAGGAAGCCGAAATACGCCGCCTTGATTCCATCCTGCTGCGAGATCAGGTTGCGCACCCGCGCGCTCTGGATGAGTTCCTGTCCCTTCAGCACTCCGCCGAGCAGCAGCCCGATGATAACCAGCACAATCGCGATTTCGATCAACGTGAAACCGGTCTGTCTACGCATACCTCCACCCTTGTTATGAGCAACCTCCGTTGCGAAGTATCGATGTTTCCGCAAGATCCATGCCAATAATGTGCCATCAATCAGTACAACATTATGTGCTGTTCCCGCAAGCGAGTGTGAAATATTTCACACTTCTTCCCTCAATAGCATAACTCATTGTAAATAAGCAAATAATTTACCACGAGGCGGCCGCAGGATTTTCCACCGAGTGTGAAATTATTACGCTTACCTCTTGAAAATCAACGGTTCTTATCGAAACGCGCCGGAGCACGCCGTCAATTTCTCGACGCTGGTGACGATTTTTCGGCGCTTTTGAGTTGTTCGAGCCGTTCGGTAAGAAAGTGAATCTCTTTCGGATCAGTCAGTTCGCCGCTCACCAGGAGCCCGCCGAGGAGTATTTTCGCGCTTTCGACTTCGCCCAGGTCCTCGAGGAGGAACACGCGCATCTGACGCGCCCAACTCGGCGCGGCGCGCGCGTGGCGCGCGATGTCTTCGGCATAGACGAGCGCGAGCTTCACGTCGTTAAGCCGGTGCTTGGCCATGATCGCGGCGTGCGCGAGCCAGCGCCATCGCCGGTCGGGATCGGCGAAAAACTGCCGGTGCACGAATTCGAGCATCGTGCGCTGTTTGTCGCGATCGGGCACTTGCGCATAGAGGTGGGACGCCATCAACAGCGGATACTGGCCCACCGGGTCGAGCGCGAGTATCGTCGCGAGCCATAGGGCGACGCGCGGGTAATCGAGTTCGCGGAACGGGATGCTGATGCCGGGCTGGTTGTCGAAGGCCTGGAGGTAGAGCGTCAGCAGTTGCGCGAGCACGATCGGCTCGGCGAGGCTCAGCGTGCGCAGCACCGCGGGTGCCGCGGGGGCCGCAAGCTGCTCGGCGCGGGCCTGCGGCCCGGGCTGCAGCGCCTGCCACGCAATCTGCGCGGCGAGCGCGAGCGCCAGGGCAAGCACCACCGCGCGCGGCACCGAGGCGACAGGCCGTTCCATCGCGTCCCCTTAGCAGGTTGATGCAAAATGGTCTGTCACTCCCGCGAAAGCGGGAGTCCAGAAACGCGCTCGCAAAGAAATCAAACACTTCTGGATTCCCGCTTTCGCGGGAATGACAGTCATAGACATTGTGGCGGGCTTTTGCGTCAACCTGTTAGAACTCCCTGCGGTAGAAGTCGAACATCGCCGCCGCCGCGAGCAGCGCGAAGTAGACCGCGCTCTGCCACGCGAGCGCGGCGAGCGGCGGCGGGCCGGCCGGCGGGTTCACCAGCCATGCCGTCTGGGTGAACGCGTCGAGCGCCGGCATGACGAGCGCAAGAACGTCCACGGTCCAACCGATGACCTGGTGGGCAGGGGTTTCCGCGCCGTTGATCGGGTTTGCGCTCATCAGCCGGATCGCGGTCAGGGAGCGCGCAAGCAGGTAGAATGCCATGACGAAGCTCGCGGCGGGCATGACCTGGTTGAAGGTGACGATGCAGAACAGGCTGAGTGCAGCGATGAGGGAAAGCTCGAGCGCCAGCGAAGCCGCCCAGGCGAGCACCGCCGCCGGGGGGGCGAACCAGATCAGGCAGAGGGTGACCAGCCCCGTCACCAGCACCGCGACCAGCACGAAGCCGGCGAGCTTGCCGAGAATGTAATGGGCGCGCGGCAGGTTGAGGGAGAGCAGCAGTTCGACGCCCTTGTCGTTGAATTCGCGCGCGACGGCTGCAAGGACGTAGAGGCTCACGACGAATACGCTCGCAATGCGCGCGGCCGCGGCGAGGAACGCGGTCTGCATCCGCGCGCTTTCCGTGATCGCGATCTCGCGCACGAACAGGCTCGCCAGCAGGAGAACCGCGAGGCAGGCGAGCACCATGACGGGAAGCCGCGTGCGCAGCGCTTCCAGCAGCGTATAGTAGGCGATGGTCGCGACCTGTCGCTTCATGGAACGGGGTTTGCTGGGAGTTTGTCGGGCTTACCCCCGACAAACTCCTTATGCAAGATCGGTGCTGAGAAAGTTATAGAAGTGGACCCCATATGGGAATTCACGCTTGCTTTCCGTCGGATTCAACCGTTCCGGCCGGGTTTTCTTGCGTATCGTTGGCCGATTTTGCTATTAGCAGCCTGTCGGACCGCCAGGTGCGGCAGGCTGCCGGGCGAGTATAACCGATCTGGGGAATGGCCCGGCGCGACCACGATGGAGGCGCAATGACCACCACTGCATTGAGTTCCCCGCAGCGTTTCATCACCGCCCACCCGCAGCTGTGGCTGGGGCTGATGCTGCTCGCGCTGCACTCGGCGCTCGCCTGGGAAATCGACGAGTGGTGGGCGCGCGCGCTGCTCCTGGTGCACTTCGGCCTGTTCCTGATGTGGCAGCCGTTGTGGCGGGGGGAGGGCAACCTCGAGCCGCGCCACGCGTTCCTGGTCGTGATCGTCGGGTTCATGCTCGCCGCGTGGAACAACTGGTGGCTTGCGGCGGTGTGGCTCGCGGTGCTGTTCGGGCTGATCGGCGGGAGCGTCCCCGGCATCGCCGACCGGCGGCAGCGGTTCGTCTCGCTGCTCGCGGCGCTCTACCTGCTGTCGCTGCTTCTGATGTGGGTCGTGCCGCACCTTTTCTCCGGCGCGAGCTTCGATCCGGTGCTCGTGTTCGTGGTGCGCTTCGGGCTGCCGCTGCTGCCGCTCGCGATCGTGCTGGTGCGGGTGGACACTCCGCGCGCCACCGCGCGACTGGCGGTTGACCTTTTCTACAGCGTGATGCTGTTTCTGCTGGTGGTCGCGCTCACGCTGGGCAGCTTCGTGGTGAAGGAGGTGAGCCACGGCGACTATCCGCTCGCTCTGGCACAGACGCTGATGGTGATCGCGCTGCTGCTCATCGCGCTCTCCTGGCTGTGGAACCCGTCGAGCGGCTTCGTCGGCATCGGCCACCTGGTGTCGCGCTACCTCATGAGCCTCGGACTGCCCTTCGAAAGATGGGTGCAGGGGCTCGCCGATCTGGCGGAACGCGAGTCGCAGCCGCCGAAATTCCTGACGCTCGCGGTGCAGCACATATGTGAGCTGCCGTGGATCACCGGCGTGCAATGGCAGACCCCCCACGGGGACGGCACGTTCGGCGTGCGCTCGCGCCACGAGGCCGAGGTGGGTTTCCGCGATGTGGCGCTCCGGATCTACACCCGCTGGTCGCTCTCCCCTGCGCTGCTGCTGCACCTGAGGCTGCTCGCGCAGATGCTGGGGCATTTTTACGAGGCGAAGCGGCGCGAGCAGATCCAGCGCCAGAACGCCTACGCACAGGCGATCTACGAGACCGGTGCCCGGCTCACGCACGACGTGAGGAATCTGCTGCAATCGCTCAAATCGCTGTGCGCGGCGGTGGAGGGCGGCGGCGAAGGCGAAGGCGAGGGCGAGGCGCTGCAGGCGCTGATGCAGCGGCAGCTGCCGCTCATCACGCAGCGCCTGCACGCGACGCTCGAGAAGCTGCAGGCGCCGGAGGAAGTCGACGCAAGCGAAGTGGATGCCGCGATCTGGTGGGAGGGGCTCACGCAACGCTACAGCGGGCGCAACATCCAGTTCGCGATCGACGGCGCCGCAAGAGGCGTGAGGCTGCCGGCGGAGCTATTCGACAGCGTCGCCGGCAACCTGCTCGAGAACGCGCTCGGCAAGGCGGCCGAGGACCACGCGCTTCAGATACGCGTGACGTTCTCGCCGGCGCGCGGCGGCACGCTCACCGTGTGCGACAACGGGGCGGCGATCACGAGGAGCATCGCGGCGCAACTGTTCGACGCGCCGGTACCGTCGCAGACCGGGCTGGGCGTCGGGCTCTTCCACGCGGCCAAGCAGGTGAGCCAGGCGGGATACCAGCTGGCGCTCGCCGCCAACGAGCCCGGAATGGTGTGTTTCGTGCTCACGCGTGAAGCACGCGTGACGTGACGCCGCGCCGGCTTTCACGTTCAATGTTCAAAGTTCAAGGTTCCAACTTGGAACCTGGAACCTGGAACTTGGAACCTGAATCAGGGCAGCTTGCCGGCTGCCACGAGGCGGCTGAACAGAATGCTCGCGGGGAGCCACGCGACGATGTCGTCAAATTCTCCGGCCCCCGATCCGGCGCCGCTTGCCACGCGGCTCACGAGGTTCTGGTTGAGGTTCGTGTTTTCGATTTCGTCAGCGGTCGAGGGCGCGGCATTGGCGGCGCCGGTGTTGGCGCTGATCGCACCGAGCCCGTTCTTCCCGTGCGAAAGTATGATCGCGGGCACCTGAGTCGCCAGCGTCGTAGTGCAGGCGCTGGTGGTGCACACCTGGAGGTTGCTCGCCGGCGAGGGATTGAGGCTGAGCAGCGTGGTCGACGGCGGCCGGTTCGAGTAAGTGCTGTGCACCACGTAGCGAAACCGATTGCCCCATGGGTCCGCCTCGGCGACGCCCAGCGTTGCCCACGGGAGATTTCCCTCCTGGACCACGCAGGTGCCGGTCGCCGCATCGAAATCTTCGATGCCGTCGTTGGCCGTACCCGCCCCGCCGCCGCCGATCTTGTCCGGACAGGGGAGATGCGCCGGCGACTGGGTGAGCGCGTAGCCGATCAGCGCTTCCTTGATGTCGTTGAGCGCCTTCTGTGTTTCCCCGACCTGGCGCTGCTCGGTCTGCGTCACGAGCGGCACGAGCAGGCTGCCGAGCAGCAGCACGATCACTGCGAGGCTGATCGCCATTTCGATCAACGTGAAGCCGCGCACGCGCAGCCTGCCTGCGGGAGCGGGACGGCAACCGGGATCTGTCATGGCATCACGGCGCGACCACCACCACCTGGTCGTTGAAGTTCTGCGTGAGCGGGTTCTTGCGGTCGAATATCAGCGTGCCGCCGTTCACGTTGTTCGCGCTGTCGAAATAGCTGTAGAGGTTGCCGTTGGGGCGGACCTGCGGCGGATCCGGCGGGCCCGCGGCCGCGAGATAGTCGGTCGAGGCGAGCGTCCTGCCGGCGGTCATGACGACCGCCTCGACGTTGGCCGCGATGCCGGTGCCGTTCAGGTTTGCGGCGAGGCAGCTTCCCGGTGCCGTGCAGTTGCCGGCGCCGCCGGGCACATGGCCCGGGGCGACTCCCGCGTAGACGAACTGGTTCCAGCTGTTCTCGGCATACCACTGCGGGAACACGGGGGAGACACGGATATTCCATGTCCTGATCTCGCCGATGCCTCCGTTGAGAAAGCCCCAGCCGACCAGGAAATCCGAGCTGTCATAGTCGAGGATCTGCAGCGTCACGCCGCTGAAGTTCGTGCGCCGCACCGAGCGCGTGGTGAGCGCCGTTGCCGTGGCGGGGACGACCACCAGGTTGGTGGCGAACGGATCGCTGTCGACGGTGTAGGTCGCGGTGCTGCCGGTGTAGACGATCGTCACCACGCGGCGCCGGACGCCAGGCTCCGGATCGTAGATCGTGCCGCTGCAGTTCACCCGGCGCAGCCCGGTGGACTCCCACGTGCAACGGCCGTCCGCGAGCGCGACGCTGCCCGAGTCCATGTCACCGCCGCCGGTGGTGCCCCATAGCGAGTATGTCGGGCTGTCGGACACCGACCACCGGAAAGCGGTCGGAAACGGGTATCCCACGACATTGGGCGGTACAAGCCCCCTGCCGCTACCTGCCGCCGCGATGTAGCTCACGGGGAGACTCGGATCGGCGAACGGCGCCATCCAGGGATACGTGGTGTAGCTCGTGCGGAAGCTCTTGACCGCCGCTTTCGCCTCGGAGGCGACCCGCTTCTCGATCTCGGCCATCAGCTCGTCGATGGTGACGAAGATCAGCCGGTCGTTGAAGGTGTCGCCCGGGTCACCGGCGATGAAATCGTTGTCGCGGTCGGCGTTGCTGTAGGTCCCCGGCACGCAAGGCGCCGCGCAGCCCGCGGGCACCGTGACCGAATCGAGGTATGCCCCCGGCCCGGCGAGATTCGGCGAGGCGGGACGCGACTGGCCGGGGACCGGCGCGCCGGGGATGATGACGACAAAAACAACGCGGTTGCTGATCACGTTGCCCCGGCCGTCCCGTACCGTGAGCCAGGGATATTGCAATTGCGATGTGACCCCACAGGCGAAGCCGCCGGGATAGCTGAGATTGGCGGTTTCGGAGTTGAGCACGGTGACGCAGCCGGGGTCCACCACGTTGCCGGAGACCGCGTACCACGGCATCACCCCGGTGGGATCGTGCTCGGGGGCGTTGTCCACCGTCATGCCGAGCGT
>JACQGO010000279.1 GCA_016199485.1 Betaproteobacteria bacterium | reverse complement strand
TCAAACAGCGCCGGGTCGGACGTGTGGAAAACGTCGACCTGCACCCTGTTTGCCCGCAATTCAGCCTGGAGCCGTTCAAACAATTTTGCCGAATTGGACCGGTAGTACTCGGCCTTGATTTCGGGGTGTTTACTGCTGAAGCCCCGCGCGAGCTTGTCGAGCACCTGATTGGGCGCGGCGCTGTAGAAGACAACGGATCCCTCCTTCTTCGCCGCTGCCAGGTTCGCGCCGCCCGTATCCTGGCCGTGAACGGCTCCCGACAGCAAGACTGAAACCGCCCATGCGCCAAGCAGGTACCAGTGATGTCCTGCGATTCTCGTCGTCTTCATTTCAGCTCCTCCTTCTAAAGAGCGATACAAAGATTGTAGCCGGAATCAACCTCGAGATGACTGTCCGGCAACACCACCGTGGTGGACTCGCGCTCCTCGACCAGAGCCGGTCCCTCGATTCGCATCCCGGGATCGAGCGCATCCCGCAGGTAGACCGAGCAACTCACAAATCCGCCGAGTTCCGGAAAGTACGCCGGACGCGGCGGATGGTGCAGCGAACCGCAACCGGCACGTTGCATCTGCACCGGAATGTCGACCCGCGGGCGAGGTCCGAATGCCACCACCTCCCAATTCAGGGCCTCGACCGGGATTTTCGGGTTGCTGCGACCGTAGACACGGGAAAATTCCTGATGAAAACGCGCCTGGAGCGCGATCATCTGCTCCGGCCCCAGAGGACCATCCGGCACGGGCACCTTGAGTTCCGAACCCTGTCCGCGATAGCGCAATGAAGCAAACCGTTTCAGGTGGACCGCTCCGGCATCGACCGCTGCGCGGGCCAGGAAGTCGCGACCCTGCCGCTCGAGGCTGCTGAAAATGCCGTGCAAGTGCCCGAAATCCACGCTGGTCAGCTCGGCCGGATAAGCCTGCAGTAGAGTGATCGCGATGGGCGCGACCAGGAATCCGAACGCGGACGCCACTCCCGCGCCGTACGGCACGATCACTTCCTTCATTCCGAGCTTGCGCGCGAGCCGGCAGGCGTGCAACGGACCGGCGCCGCCGAATGCAAGCATGGCGAACGCGCGCGGATCGGCGCCGCGTTCCAGCAGGTGCAGGCGGGCCGCCTGCGCCATGTCTTCCGTGACGATCTCGTGGATGCCCCACGCCGCCCGCACCGCGTCGAGTCCCGCCGGTTGCGCGACCCGCTCGATCGCGGTTTTCGCGGCGGGGACGGAAAGCGGCATCTGCCCGCCCAGAAAATAGTCCGGATTGAGGTAACCGAGCATCAGATTCGCGTCCGTCACCGTGGGAAGATCCCCGCCGCGGCCGTAGCAAGCCGGGCCCGGATCCGCCCCCGCGCTCTGCGGCCCCACCCGCAGCAACCCTACATCATCGACCCGCGCGATGCCTCCGCCACCCGCCCCGACTTCCATCATCTGAACGGCGGGAATCCGCACCGGCAACCCGCTGCCTCTCTTGAAACGGTAGTGCCGCGCCACTTCCAGTTCCGCCGTGGTCAGGATCTCGCCGCCGGCGATGAACGAAACCTTTGCGGTCGTGCCTCCCATGTCGAACGCCACCAGATCGGGACGCCCGAGTTGCTCGGCGAAATAGCGTGCGGCGACCGACCCGCCCGCCGGGCCGGATTCCATCAGGCGGATCGGAAAACGCGCCGCCGTCTCCGCCGTGGTGAGGCCGGCGTCGGAGAGCATCAGATAAAGCTCGTGCCGGTAGCCGAGCCGCAAGAGATTCTGCGCGATCCGCATCAGGTAGCCACGCACCGTCGGTTGCGTGTAAGCGTTCGCGACCGTGGTGGAGGCGCGCTCGTACTCGCGAATGTCGGGCGCCACTTCGCACGACAAGGAAACGGCGATCTCCGGGGCAACTTCACGAATGAGCCGTTCCGCCCGCAATTCATGCTCCGGATTGCGATAGGCATGAAGGAAGGATACCGCCACCGACTCGACTCCGGCGTCGACGAGCTCCCGGATTGCCTGACGCGCACCGGTCTCGTCCAGAGGCACCAACGGCTTTCCGTCCTTGCCCATCCGTTCGGGCGCTTCGCGAACCAGACGGCGCGGGATCAGCGGCTCGGGAACCTCGATCAGCAGGTCGTCCATGTCGAAACGCTTGCCCCGCCGCATCTCCAGCAGGTCCCGGAACCCCGCCGTCGTCAACAAACCGGCACGGCAGCCCTTGCGTTCGATGATTGCGTTGACCACCAGTGTCGTACCGTGGATCACATGGCGCAACTCCCGTGCCGATACTCCGGCAGCGGCGAGTATGTGCTCGACGCCCTGCATCGCGCCCGTGGCAGGATCGCGCGGAGTAGTCAGTACCTTGTCTGCGTAGCGCCGACCCGTACTCGAGTCCAACAGCACCAGGTCGGTAAACGTGCCGCCGATGTCGATTCCGAGCTTGAACATCGGCTACGCCTACGCCCTCTTGCGGGCCGCGCGCAGCCGGCTGGTCACCGCTTCGTCGACGACGCCGGTATCGGCGAGCGCCACACCGTAGTCCCTTCGCGCGCCGTCGCGGGTGACCAGCTCGTCCGCAAAATCCTCGAGCACAGCGCCCACCGAGCGCTGAAATGGATCAAACATGCCGCCGCCTCCGGCAAGCCGCACTTCGAGCACATCCCCGCGCTCGAGAGTGGCCGTGGTTTTCCCCGGCATCACGCGCCCGTTCACGCGAGTCATGCCGTTGCCGCCCGGTCGCCCGCCGGCATAACCGGCGGTCGGCGTGTGCACTTTCATGTTCTGGACCAGGATTTTCATCGGAACCCGCCCTTCGGCGCGAATGGCGATCTCCTGGCCTGCGCCGCCGCGGAACCGGCCGGGGCCGCCCGAATCGGGCACCAGGCGCTTGTGGAGTATCGTGATGGGCAACGAGTTTTCTATCATCTCGACCGGGGTTTCAGCGCCGGCGGCGGGGAACGACATGCACGCGACACCGTCCTTGGAATACCGTGCGCCCAGCCCCCCCATGAAGTGCGGGGTTTCGGCCAGCGCCCTGCCGTCCTCGGCCGTGGCGAAGCAGCGCAGCACGCATTTGATGCCGGATTCCGCCACGACGCGGTCGGGCACGACCTCCGCCATCGCGCCGAATATCGCAAACGGGATGAAGGTGCCGGTGCTCGATTTCATTCGCACCGGCGCGGGGTAACGGGCGTTCAGGATCGAGCCGGCCGGCACCTTCATCCGGATCGGAACGAACAGGCCGTTGTTGTAAGGAATCGACGGCGACACGAAGCTCCGCACCGAATAAAGCGTCCAGGCGTAGGTGTAGACCTCAGTGCAGTTGATGGCCCTTTCACTCTGCGGCGCGGTGCCGGAATAATCGACCGTGATCGAATCGCCTTCCACTTTTATCGCGACCTGTATCGTCAGCGGATGATCGGGGTCGACTCCATCGAGAACCAGCCGGTGCGAGTACACACCGGGGGGGATGTTCTTGCGGATGTTGGCGCGAGTCGCCTGCTCCGAGCGCGAAACGATCTGATCGGCGAGCTGCTGCAGGTTCGCCGCGCGGTATTGATCGAGGAAGGCGCAGACGCGCCGCTCTATCAATTCGAGCGCGGCGATGAACGCGCGGATATCGCCTTCAAGCTGGTCGGGCACGCGGACGTTGCTGCGAATCAGGTCCCACACCTCCTGATGATCGCGCCCCCGATCCAGCAACCGGACGATCGGAATGCAAATCCCCTCTTCGTATACCTCCCGCGACTCGTTGGTGAGGCTTCCGCCGACGTCCGGGACATGCGCAAAGCACTCGCCCAGTCCGACCAGCTCCCCGCGGCAGAAAAGGGGTTTGATGACGGAAATATCGTACAAATGACCGCAGCAAAGCCACGGGTCGTTGGTAATCAGCACGTCGCCGGGACGCAAAGCGTGCGGCGGATACTTCTTGAGCGCGGATTGAATCGTGCGTGGAGAGGTGGCGAGCTTGCTGGAGACGCCCGCATCCTGCGCGATCATGCGGCCTTCCCGGTCATAGAGCAGACAGCCGAAATCGCCTCCCTCGCTCACGATCTTCGAAAAAGAGGTTCGCACTACCGTGAGCGCGGCTTCGGCAAGCAGCGAGATCAGGCGTTGCCATTGAATTTCCAGTTCGACAGCGTCAAGTTCATGATTCGCCACCGTTGCGACCTCCGCTCAGGCGCGCAGCAGAGCGCGCAGCGCGCGCACGTCCGCGAGCTTCTCCAGGTTCCACATCGTATCGATCAGCGTCCGCGCGCGCCGCCCGCCGAGAACCGGGGCCGTCAGGTCCAGGCATTTTTCACCGACCTCGCTCCGCGTCATCGGGTTGCCGACGGTCCCCTTGACTGCGGACGTATGATGTCTGAGCTCCCGTCCGTCGCGAACGCGGATCTCGACGGTGCACTGGCGCGGCGGACGCGCACGCGTCAGATCGGCGCTGCCAACAAGCTCGATCCGCCGCTTCACGTCGAGCACTTTCGGGTCTTTCATGCGGGCAGCGTCGTGGGCCGAGGCGAAGGTCAACGTGCCATCCAGCAGCATCACGGCAAGCAGGTGCTGCATGTTGATATCGGGCATCCTGCTGTCGTTCACGATCCCCGCCTCGTCGTCCGGGGTCCGGACGACCATCCTTTCCACCTCCCCGGCGCGAATCCCGTGTTCCCGCATGAGGACGAGCACCGAATCGAGCGCCGCCTGGATCGGCGAGCCCACCGGCCACTGCTTGATGTTGGCGTGGAGGATCTCGTAAATCTTCCCCAGGCCGTGCACCAGGAGGTGCGCGTTCTCCACCCCGCCGTAGGCGAACAGGAAATTGCGTTCGCTGGCGAACACGTCCGCGACGCCGCTGAACCCGTGCGCGACCATGGTCGCTGCGGCGACGCCGTTGCGCGCAGGCATACCGCCGAAATCGAACGCTTTCTCGACGTGACCGGAATCGCGCATCCAGCACGATACGCCGGACGCCTGCTGCGCGGTGTACGAAAGGAGGTGGCGCATCCGGTCGGCATCGAGCTGCGCCAGCACGCCCGCGGCGGCGGCCGCGCCGAACGTCGCACCGAAGCTGTGCGTCGAGTGCCCGGCGAGGTGAAACCTCATCGCACCGAGCGCGAGGTTGACGCGGCAGCCGATGTCGTAGCCGAGCACCACCGCCTTGAGCAGCGCCGCGCCGGAGCTCTTTTCGCGTTCCCCCATCGCAAGCGCAGCCGGTACTACCGCGCATCCCGGATGGAAAAACGCCGGCTGATGCGAATCGTCGGTTTCATCGGCGTGCGCCATGATCGCATTGGCAAACGCGGCGTCGGTCGCGCTCGTTGCGAGACGCGTACCCGCGACGCCCGCTTCTCTCGCGCCTGCGGC
>JACQGO010000275.1 GCA_016199485.1 Betaproteobacteria bacterium | reverse complement strand
TGGTCGGCATACCACGCATCCCAGTCGTTCTCGCGGCGGAGATCGACGAGCCCGGTCTGGCTGGTGAAGATCACCGAGGTGCTCCCCGCGGCAGACGCGAACCGGCGGCCCGAGGCTGTGCCCCGACCCCGCGCAGTCGCTCAGCTTCCCGGCAGATGGTGGATTTCCGGGAAATAGATGTCCTTCCACGACGCGGGCCGGTGCTTGATGCTGCCGACCCCGTGCATGAATTCGGCGTACTTCGTGATGTTGCGCGGCGTGGTGGTGAACAGCATGTTGGGATCCTCGAGCTGCTTCTGGATGTCCGCGAGGGAGTTTTTCTTGTCGCCCGAGATCTTGAGATAGATCTCCGCCGCCGCACGCTTGTTCTTGTTGATGAACCCGATCGCCTCGGTGAACGCCGCCAGCACCGCGCGGTAGGTGCGCGGGTTCGCTTCGCGGAACCGGCTCGTGGAATAAAGGTTGGAGAACGTCGTGGGCCCGCCCATGACGTCGTCCGAGGACATTATCCTGCGCACTCCCGGCTTCTCCAGCTCGAGATACATGAAGGGGGGCGAGGTGAAGTGCGCGGTGATCTCCTTCTTCGACAGGAACGCCGCCATGCCGTCGGGGTGCGACATCGACACGGTGAACGGATCGAGCCGCGTGTAGTTCTGCTTCCCCCACTCCTTGGAAGCCGCCATCTGCAGGATGATCGCGGGGATCGAGACCTTGATCGCGGTCATCGCGATCTTGTCGTGCTCGGTGAAGTCGCGGATGTTCTTGAGCTCGGGGCGGTTCACGTTGAGCCACATCGGCACCTGGATCATCGCCGCGGCGCCTTTCACTTCGTTGCCCGTGCCCCTGGTGCGCGACCAGATGGTGATGACCGCGGGCGGGCCGTTGGTGCCGAAGTCGATGTGCCCGGACAGCAGCCCGTCGTTCATCGCCGCCGGATTGGAAAGCGTCATAAACACGCCTTTGACTTCGCCCAGCCCCGTCGCCTTGGCGTGCTTTTCGACGAGCTTGTTTGCCTCCATCACCATGAGCGGCAGGAACCCTAGCCCGTACTGCTTGGTGATCTTCACCTCGCTTACTTCGGCGGCAGCGTTGAAACTGCCGCTGCCCGTGATCACGCCCAGCGCGAGCGCTGCGGCGAACGTCCTCGTCCTCACACTTCCTCCCTTCGCTATGGTTGCGCGAATCCCGCGCGGGCTACGCCGACTGGCGCAGTTTCCCCGCGCCCTTGCCGTGCGCGCCGGGCCCGGAAAGCTTTCTCAGCAGGCTCCCGCAATCGGTAATCCCGGGATCGACGCCCATCGTCTCGAACGCCTGCCACGCGGTCGCCTGCACCGCTGAGTAGACCGGCCTGCCGAGGTCGCGCTCGAGCATGTCGACGACTTCGAGCGCGCGCAACTGGGTGCACGCGATGAACACCGCCTCGGCCTCGGGCGAAGCGGTCTCCTTCACCTTGCGGTAGATCTCCTCCGGCTGGATCTTGGCGTGGTCGAACATGTCGAGCATGTCGAAGGTGCCCAGCCTCACGACCTCGATGCCGTGCGCCTTCAGGAACTGCTTGAGCCGCTCGTTGGTCACCTCGACGTACGGCGTCACGACATCGACCTTGCGGTGGCCGCCCGCCGTCAGGCACGCGGCCATCGCGCCGGCAGTGGTCACGGTCGGCGCGTTGGTGATCCCGGTGAGCTGCTCGCAGATTTTCTTGTTCCACGCCGGACCCTCGAAGAAGCTGCCGCTGGTGCAGCCGTAGGCCACCACATCGGGCTCGACCATCGCCACTTCGCGCGCCGCCTGCTTGCTCGCGTCTTCCATGCTGCGCAGCTCCTCGGGCGTGCCGTGGCGGCCGCCCGCGATGCGCGCCGTATGCACCGAGACGCCCTGCGGCGCGATGCGCCAGAACTCGGTTTCCATCGTGGTGTTGATCGAGGGCACCAGCAGGCCGATGCGCCCGCGCCATCCGTACATCGTGCGTCTCCTAAGCAAACTGCGTCGCTTTGCTCGGCGCAGTCAAATCGCCGAGCAGCCGGCCGTAGCCCGGCACGGATTCCACCCGGCCGATGATTCTCAGCGCCGCCCACAGGCTCGCCTGCGTCGTCGACACCACCGGCTTGCGCAGCTCGCGCTCGAGGCGCTCGATCACTTCCATCGTCTTCCAGTTGGTGCACGCGAGCACGACCGCTTCGGCGTCGGGCCGGTCGATCCTGCGGCCGAGATCATACGCGGTCTGCGCCTCGAGCCGCCCCACCACGAGATTATCCACCAGCCCCAGCCCGTGCGCGGCGAGCACCTCGATGCCGTTCGCCTCGAGAAACGACTTCGCGATCGCGTTCACCTCGTCGTCGTAGGCGGCCCCGAGTACCACGCGGCCGACGCCGAGATGGCTGAGCGCCTCGATGAGCGCGGTGGAAGTCGTCGTCGCGCGCTTGCCGGTCGCGGCCTCGATTTTCCCGATGAGCTCGCGGTCGTAGCCCAGGCCCTTCAGGAGGCTCGGCGCAGTCGCCGCGAGCACGATCACGTCGACGTCGGCCGAAGCGAGGTTCCTGCTCTGGCGCTCGAGGTCCGCGACCATCTCGAGAATGGCCTCGGGCGCGATCTGGGTGAGGTAGAGCCGCGCGGTGTGCAGCGTCACCCCCGGCGGCAGCGCGCGGTAGAACTCGGTCTCGACCGTCGTGTTGGAGGAAGGCACCAGCAGGCCTATGCGTCCCAAGCGTTGATTCTCCTGTTGAGGCAAGCTGAAAGTGGCGCCGGAGCGCGCCGAATTAACCGGCGGCGCAGCCTGCTGCGCTGTCCGCGTTGAATTCGGCGCCGCGAGAATTCGCGGTCATTTATAATCCATGCCGCCGCACGGTGTCAACGGAGCGCGGCGAGCCGCGCCGGTTACTTCGCTTGCGGTTTCTGCCACAGCTTGTCGACCGTGCCGACCGCCTGCTCGTAGCTCTCGCGCGCCCGCGCTTCCTTTGCTTTCGCGGCGTCGAGCGCCTTCCTGGCCGCCTCCAACTTGCGCTTGAGTTCGTCGGCCTGCTGCTGCGCGGCGCGGTACGCGTCCTCGGCCTGCCAGTAGTCCTGCTCCGCGAGCTTCGCGTCGTACTGCGCCTGCTGGAGCTCGCGATACGCGACGCTGGCGCGCTGCTGTCCCTGCAGTATCGCCTCGCGCTTTGCGCCGAGGTCCTCGACCGGAGCAGGTTTCGGCTTCTGCGCCAGCACGGCCGGGATCATCGCACAGCAGGCCGCGGCAACGAGCACATTTCGTATGCTGCCCATTCGAATTCCGCCGTTCCAACAGCTATATGAGGGAGCCGTACCGCCAAAGTTCCCCGACCGCCGCGCCACCGTCCCACGGCGCGGTCAGGAAGCACGCGTACCGGTTAACGTTCTGAATCGCCTCTGCGTGCACCTCGACCTGCGCACGGCCAGCGCCATGCCGCGATCCACCAAGGATGCCGCAACAACGCCGGCGCCGCGCCGAGCGGCTCGGCCGTGCGCCGCAGCGGGTCACTGCAGCAGTGGAACAGGATTGCGCTAGGCCGCGGCGCCCGCTTCGGCGGTGATGTTCCTCAGGTGCAGCAGCCGCCAGAAACCAAAAAGGTTGGTGCGGAACTGATTCACGAGCTCGAGCCGCGGATGGTCGACCAGCGGCTCGATCGGGAAGTCGGGGTGCCAGCCGAGCGCCTTGTGCACCGCGGAGAGCTTCTGCTCGATGCCCCGGATGAACTTGTTCTCCGAGGTGAAGTGGTTGACCACGATGATCGCGCCGCCCGCGACGCACACGCGGGTGATCTCGTGTATGAAGCGCTCCAGATTGGGCACCACGGACGCGACATACATCGCCACCACCGCGTCGAAGCTGCGATCCGGAAACTTGAGATTCTCCGCGTCCATTTCCACCAGCGCGGCCACCTGTCGCAAATCTTCGCGCTCGACGCGCTGCTTCGCCTTGTCGAGCATCTCGCGCGAGACGTCGATGCCGACGATGGTAAGGTCTTCGCGATACAGCGGCAGGGAAAGCCCGGTGCCCACGCCGACCTCCAGGATGCGGGCGTCCGCCGGGAGGTGCTGGTTGATGTATCTCACCGCGGACTCCCTGCCGGGATGCAGCAGCTTGCCGAACACGTAGTCGTAGCAGAAAGCGTAGCGGCGATAGGCGTTCTTTATGGCTTGCACATCCATTCGTGATGCCTCCCTTTCAGGTCGCTGCGCCGTTCTTGGTGCGAACGTCAATATGGCGCGCGGGGTCCGCTGGCGCGGAGATTCGCTTCTTGCGCAACTGCGATTTTAATGCGTGCGGCGAAAAATGAAATATCTTCTGCGATAAGGATGCGGTGGATTAGACCCAGTCCAACGTCAGGGGAACGACAGGCGGGTGCTCGCGCGGCGTCGGTGCGTCGCCCGCCGGGCATGCCGCCGGTCGCCGCAGGCGGCGCACCCGTTCCCCGCGATGCTTCGCGCGATAAACGGAGCATAAGAGCGGGTCTCTCTTATGACAACTGGAAATCATGGACGCGTTCCTGCCCCTACGTCAAGTGTCTCGAGCCACATTTGGATGTTACGCGCCTGGCAAGAAGATGGCGCGACGAATATCTTGACCAGGCTGGAAATCCCCGCAAGCCAACCGAAGAATCCGCGTGCACCGCTGTTCACCACACGCGATGGCGGGCGACGCTATTCCCCTTCGATGCCTGCCTCCTTGATTACTTTCCGCCACTTGGAAATTTCGGTTCTGATCAGTTTTTCGAACTCTTCGGGGGTGCTGCCAACAGGTTGAGCTCCATCGCCTAGTAGCCGGTTCTTGATTTCAGGCGATTGCATCACCGTCACAACTTCTTCGTTAAGCCGCTTTACCATGTTACGCGGAATTCCTGCTGGTGCGAGTAGTCCGTAGAACTGCTCCGCCTGGAACCCGGGCAAGCCCGATTCAGACATCGTAGGCACATCGGGCAATAAGGGCGACCGCTTCAGACTGGTGATGGCAAGCGGCCTTAATCTCTTGCCCTTAATTGCCGGGACAACGGGAACGATGTTGCTGAACATGAGATCCGTCTCCCCGCTGATCAGCGCGATGGTTCCCGGTGCACTCCCCTTGTACGGGATGTGCACCATCTTCACGCCGGCCATTGAACTTAATAGCTCGGCCGCGAGATGGGCGATACTACCCCCTCCAGGGGACGAGTAATTTAGGCGTCCAGGTTTCGACTTTGCCAGCGCGATCAGTTTCTTCACCGAGTTCACCGGCACCGACGGGTGCACGGCCAGGACATAGGTGGCGGATGCAAGGAGCGATATGTGCGAGAAATCCTTCAGCGGATCGTACGGCAACTTGGGATACAAAGCGGGTGCCGTAATCAGCACGCTGCCTCCGACCACCAACAGCGTGTATCCGTCGGGCGCAGATTGCGCGACGAGCACCGTGCCGATTCTCCCTCCCGCACCGGGCCGGTTATCAACGACCACCTGCTGCCCGAATCCCGTCGAGAGCTTCTGCCCGAGCAAACGGGCAACGGAATCGAGACCGCCACCAGGCGAAAAGGGCACGATCAATCGAATCGGTTTACTTGGGTAGCCCTGTCCATACGCCGCACCGGGAAAGATTGCGCATCCCAGAATCCCGATCCCCGCGACGGCCAAGCGATGTTTCATTTGGGCGAACATCCAGACGGTTCCTTATGGCATGCCGGAACTCAGACCGTGCAGGCCTCCGAGGCGCAGCCGAGATCCCGGTCGGCTTCCGCGAGCAGCCGGTCGAACGATTCCGGCACGCGGATTTCGCGCCCGATCACGCGCGGACCGTTACCCTGCAACCAATAGGCGTTGGTCGGATGCCCGCCGCCCGCCACGACAAGCACGAGATTGTTGGGCTTCGCGGCGATGGGCCACGGATCGAGCGCCAGGCTTGCGCGCACCACGGGACTGGAATTGATCCCGATCCACGCGGCGGCGCCGGAGCGGCGCAAATGCTCGGCGGGAATTTTCGAGTACTCCCAGAGGAAATCGCGCATCGACTGCCTGGTCCAGCCAAGGCCCGCCATCGTCTGCGCCACCACCCGGGGAATCATCAGGATGCCGGGCGTGCCCTTATCGTAACCGGCCAGAGCGGCCAAGTTGGGCGTGCGCATGAAGTCCGCGATCCGATGCATGCCCTGCAGCGCGTCCTCTTCCGCCGATTCTTTTTTTGCGCTGCGCCGCCGAATGTTGGTGACACCTGTCGCGAAGAGGAGCGATACCGAGTTGGTACCCGGCGCGTAGCCGTGACGCTCGGTCGCGTGCGGCGGCCAGCCTTCGGGAAGCCCCTCCTCGTCCTCCGCAAAAACCGCGTTGGTGTAACGCATCGCGCCATAGACGGCCATCGCCCCGACGCCCGGCAGCGCACCGCCCAGGTTCTGCTGCATGAGGCGCAGCGCGCGCCCGATGCTCGCGCCCGCGGGACGCTGCGGGTCGGGGCCGAAGCAGCCGAAGCCCGAGTTGAGGCGGATCTGCTTGCCGATCGGCCCGTTGACGATAACCACCGGGAATGCGCTGCCCGAGTTCGCCTGCAACTGCTCGCTGTTTGAGGAGGGATCGAGGAAAGCTTCCACGGCTGCAAGCAACACCGGCAGGTACTCGGGCCTGCCGCCCGCCATCGCGAGCGCCACGGCGCACGCTTCCACTGTCGCGAACCCGCCGCGCGGCGGAAACTTGCCGAGCCGGTGCGTGCACGGGAACACCGCACCGCGCAGCATCCAGTCCATGCGCTCTTTCGTCGCCGGCCACAGCGGCAAGCCATCGCCCCACAGATTGGTGAGGAACAGATGGTTCACTTTAATCAGTGCTTCTTCGTAGGTGGCGCCTTCGACGCTCAGCATCGCGTTCGTGCCCGGCGCGAGCCGCGCAAACCCGGACTCCCAGCGGGTGAGGCCGTCGTAGAACTCGCGCTTGCGTCCCGTGAGCGACGCAAGATCGCTGCCGGGCAGGAACAGGTCGATCGGGAACGTGACCATGGCGGCATCGGGGGCGAGCCCGACGCCCGACACGGCGTTCTTCACGACGCCGACGAAATCGGTTCGCGTGAGCGTCACCGTCGGGATGCCCTGCGCTTCCATTCTGGCGGCTGCACGGCCGCACGCTGTGGCGCAGGACCCTCAGGCCGCGTTGCCGATAATGACAGCCTCGACGCCGCTCGCCTTCACGAGCCGCGCGGTCTCCTCGGTGCCGATCACCGCGTTGCCCTGCGGAAATGCATCGATCGGCAACACCTCGACGCCGGGAAAATCCTCCTCGAGCATCTGTTTGAGCAGCGGCAGCGTGCGGTACGCCTGCCACTGCTCGTTGCTGACGAAACCGATGCGCTTGCCCGCGAGCGAGGCGAGCCGCGGCGCATGCGGCTGCGTGACCTCGAGAATGCCGGACGGATCGTAGAACTCCAGTCTCACCATGCGTGCTTCCTCCACTTGCTCATCTTTGCGGAAATGGTTGACAAACCGTTTCCGCACCGTGCTGTTCCCCTCTCCTTTCGGGAGAGGGGGAAGGGGTGAGGGTCGAGCGGCGTAAGGTATTTACGCAAAGCTCGATACGGCAAACTGCAATTATAGCCGCGGAATGCCGTGCAAGACGTCCAACGGAGACAGGCGGCGCGGGATTGATGCCTGGTGTATTATTCGTGATTGACGGGCGTCGGGGCAAAATACTCCGGCGCGATCAACCTTGAGCACAATACCGTATGGGCCGCCGAAAACTTCTTTTCGTTCATCATTTCCCCATGTCTAGCGTCACCGGTGTAACGGTGATGATGGCTGAACTCCTGCGCCTGATCCCGTCCGTGGACCCGGAAACGGAGGCCGCCTATCAGAGCTACGAGGGTCTGAGGACAAGCGCCGATCTTGCCGTATCCCTCGCCGCGCGCCACCCAGACGCCGCCTGCGTGGTGGGCGTAAACACCCAAATCGAGGTGCAATGGGAGTTCAGCATCGAGCTGCTCGAATGGTGCGAGCGCCGGGCCATTCCCGCCTACATCTATGTGCACGACTACTGGCCACACCACCGCGACCGCGTCCGGCACGTTACCGGGCGGTACGGTGTCGGGCTCCTCGCTTCGACACCTTTCATCGTCGACTCGCTCGCCCAGGACGGTTTCGTTGCGACGCTGGTCACCGTCGGGGTGCCGCTGGCAGATTCGGCCGGCGCTCCCGCAGCAAGCCGGGCGGTACCGAAGCTCGTGGCTTCGGTGGGTCGGCTCGTGCCGAGGAAGCGGTTTGCCGACATCGTCCGCGCCTTCTGCCACGCGCGATTGGACCGGGTTGCCCGCCTTTACCTGAAGCTCGTGCCGAGCCATGTCTATCGGGGCGACGAGGATGCCGAGCAGCTTCGCCTGGTTCAGAGCGAGATCGAGCGAGGCTGTGCGGCGCCGGAATCCATCCGTATCGATCGGACCCCTACGGTGCCGCACGACTACTCTCCGTACTCCGTCTATGTCTGCGCTTCGGGGTACGAGGGCTTCAGCATGACCCCCATCGAGGCGGCCTTTCGCGGCTGCCCTCCCATCATGTCCGAGATACCGCCGCATCGGGCGATCGCCAGCGCGCTGTTCGGCGATCGCGCCGCCGAGTTTCTGTACCCGGTCGGTGATCACGAGGCGCTCGCCGACCTGCTGCGGGACGAAATCGCGACCGGACGGCGGAGCGCCTTCCTGGCCGCGCATCTAGGGGATATCCGCGCGACGATCGAGTCGCGCTGGTCGCTTCGCACGACCGCCCGATTGCTCACGCGCCTGTGCCGCGAAACCCGCCCGACACCCGCTTCGATCACGTCCGCCGGCCGTCCGTAGCGGAGTATCGCGCGAGAGAGCCGGTGAGAATCCTTTTCCTGCACCAATTCGACCTCAATTTCGCCGGGGGGTCGGGCGTCTACCTGCGGGCGCTCTACTTCGCCCTGACCGAACTCGGGCATCGCGTCGAGGTCGTCTCGGCCCGCCGGCCCGATCAATACGGCTGCACGACCTACCAGCTTCCGTTCGACTTCACCCTCACCTTCGGGCCGGAGAAACGCGCCGGAGAAAGGACGCTCGACGAGTTGAGCACGGCCGAGCTGCAGGCATTGTCGCTGCGCGCGGCCGATACGATCGAGGCCGAGGCATTCGGCGATGGACGGCCCGACCTGACGCTCGCCAATCACATCAACCTGATGGCGCTGGTGGCCTGGCATCTCAAGAAGAAACTCGGCGTGCCCTACCGCGTCATCAGCTATGGTACCGACACCCAGTTGCTGCTGCGGGATCAAAGGTACAGGAATCTGTTCGGCGAGGCGGCCCGTGACGCCGAGCGCATCTTCGCCATCAGCGGCTACGTCGCGAAGGAGATCGCGACGACGGTGGCCGGAGGAAAAGTCGAGGTGCTTGGGGGAGCCGTCGATCACGATCTGTTCTATCCTCCGCGCACGCCACAAGGTGCCGGGAAAAAGATCACCTATGTCGGTCGCCTGGTCACGGAGAAGGGCCTCTGGACCCTGCTCGAGGCATGCGAGCGAGTGGGAAATTCGCTGGAGCTGCAGCTGGTGGGCGAAGGGCCCCTGCGCGGTCCGCTCGAGACCTACCTCAGCAGCTCGCCGCTACGCGACCGCGTGAAGCTCGCGGGCTACGTGCCGCCGGACCGGCTGCGCGAGATTCTCATCGACTCGGCGCTGGTCGTCGTGCCATCCACCTGGCAGGAGCCACTGGGACTGGTGGTGCTCGAGGCCATGGCTTGCGGCGTTCCGGTGGTGGCCAGCGCCGTCGGCGGAATTCCGGAGATGATCCAGCACGGCGTGAACGGCCTGCTCGTGCCGCCCGGGGATGCTTCCGCACTGGCAGCGGCGATCCATCGCGTGTTGAACGATTCCGCGCTCCACCGCGGAATGCGGCAAACCCTCACGCGGACGACGGTCCCGTCCTACCGCGATCTCGCGCGAAGGGCGATCGGGTGAGCGGGACGCGATGAAAGTCTATATATCGTCGACCTACGCGGACCTCACCGAGCACCGGAGCAAGGTCTACGAAAAGCTGCGCAGCCTGGGACACGACATCGCGCGCATGGAGGACTACGTCGCGAGCGACGAGCGCCCCGCCGACAAGTGCATCGCCGACGTTCAGAGCTGCGACCTCTACGTGGGGATCTTCGCCTGGCGCTACGGATTCGTGCCTCCGGGCCATGACCGCTCGATCACCGAACTCGAGTACTGCGCCGCCACCGAGGCCGGCAAACCACGGCTGATCTTCCTCGTGGACGAGGCTGCGCCGTGGCCTCGCAACCAGATCGAAGGCGGGACCGGCGGACAGAAGATCGAGCAACTGCGGGCTGAGCTGGCAACCAATCATGTCGTCAGCTTTTTCAAGAACGCGGAGGACCTGGCGCGGCTCGTCACGCTGGCGGTTGCCCAGCGTGCGCAGCAGCGCCTGGACGAAGACGTAGCGGGCCTGCGTACCCAGCAGGCGGGCGAGCAACGCGCACGCGCGCGAGAAGGCGAGCGCGTCGTGAACCTGCCGCCCATCGAGGTCGCGCGGTTTGCTGGCCGTGAAGTCGAGCAAGGAGACTTGCGCCGCTTCCTGGCGGACGCCGGCGTTCGACTGGTGTCCGTGGTCGGCCGTGGCGGCATGGGAAAGAGCGCTCTGGCGAGCCGCGTGCTGGCCGCCCTGGAGCAGACCGCGCGTACCGGGGTGCCGGATGCCTCCGGGACGCGGGTCGACGGCGTTCTGTACTTGAGCTCCCGCAGCACGGGCATCGATCTCGACCGCATCTATTCGGGTGTCCAGCGCCTGCTGAACCAGAAGGAGGCCGATACCCTCGCAGCCCAATGGGCACGGACGGATGCAACGG
>JACQGO010000269.1 GCA_016199485.1 Betaproteobacteria bacterium | reverse complement strand
TGCGCCGCACGGTGCGAAGCCTCCGGGCCAGCCGCTTCCGCGTGCAGTCCCTGTTCTCCGGCGCTGCGGCATGACCGCGCAGCCGCCTGGCGGGCGGACGGTCCCGGCTTGACACCTCGGCCGCGGGCACTGAACATATCCGGGCATGGTGCCGCTCCGGGCACTTGATAATGCTTACAACAAGCGAAACGAGGAGGTGATTATGGCTCGGCAGTCTATCTTTCGCGGCGTGGTGATGGCGGGGATGGGAATCGCCGTTCTCGCGGTGAGCGGGACGGCGGCGGCCGCATCCCCGTCACGGTATCCTGAAAGACCTGTGCGGCTGCTGCTGCCGTTTCCCCCGGGCGGCGGATCGGACGCGGTCGCGAGGTTGATTACTCCAAAACTGCACGATGCCCTGGGACAGCCGTGGGTCGTCGACAATCGCGGGGGCGCCGCCGGCAATATCGCGGCGGAGCTCGTCGCCACCGCGGAGCCGGACGGCTACACGGTGCTGCTCGGCTTCAGCACGACGCTGACGGTAAACCCCTCGCTCTACAAGCTGCCTTTCAGCGTCACCAAGGACTTGCGGCCGGTGCTCAATATCACCGCGGGGCAGTACATGCTGCTGCTCCATCCGTCGGTCAAGGCGAACACGATCAAGGAACTCATCGAATTTGCGAAGGCGAACCCGGGAAAGCTCAACTATGCGTCGGCCGGCATCGGCAGTCCGCTGTACCTGTCCGCCGAGCTTTTCAAGAGGCGGGCCGGCGTCAATATCGTGCACGTTCCGTACAAGGGCGGGGGGCCGGCGGCCGCGGCGGTGTTCAGCGGTGAGGCTCAAGTGGGATTCCTGAGCCTCCCATCCTCGTTTCCTCATGTGAAGGCGGGGAGGCTCAAGGCGCTCGGGGTGACGGGCCCGAAACGCGCTAACGTCGCGCCGGACGTTCCGACGATCGCGGAATCGGGCTTCCCCGGTTTCGAGGTGACATCGTGGTACGGGTTGCTGGTGCCGGCGAAAACGCCGGACCGCATCGCAAGGATCATTCACGACGAAACGCTCAAGGTGATGCAGATGCCGGACGTGCGCGAGCGGCTCGAGCGGCTCGGTCTGTGGGTCGACATCCGGGGTCCGAAGGAATTTGCCGAGCGCATCAGGAACGAGACCGCGATGTGGGCGGAAGTGCTCAAGGCGGCCGGCATCAAGCCGAAATAGGTGGCGGCTCTTTCGCTTGGCGCCCCGGCACGCGCAGGCGCCCGCGAAGCCCCCGTTATTTCATGTAGAGCCTGCGCAAGGCGCGCACGTCGCTGGGCTTATCGAGATTCCACAGCGCGGCGAGCAGCGCCCGCACGCGCGGCTTGCCGAGCACCGGCGCCATCAGGTCGAGCGCTTTTTCCTCCTCCTCGGCGCGGCTCAGCGGATTCTCGAAGCTGCCTTTGGCCGCCATCGTCTGGTTCGCGAGCTTCCGTCCGTCCTTCAGGGTGATCTCCATCACGCAGCGCCAGCGCCGCAGCGCGTCGGTGAGCGCCGGGTCGCCGACCGCCTCGATCCTCTTGCGCAGCGCGAGCACCGTGGGATCCGACATGCGGCGGAAGTCATGCGCCGACTTGAAGGTTACCGTGCCGTCGAGCAGCATCACCGCGAGCAGGTGCTGCACGCAGATGTCGGGCATGTCGCGGTTATTGACGATCTCGAGTTCCTTGTCCGGCATGCGCGCGACGAGCTTCTCGACGTCGTCCGCCTCGAGGCCATGCTGCTGGATCAGTTCGCTCAGCACCTGCAGCGGTCCCTGGATCGGGCCACCGACCGGCCAGCGCTTGATGCCGCCGCGCAGGATTTCGTAGTCGCTTCCGAGCCCGCGCGTGAGCGCTTCGCGGTCCGGCTCCCCGGGCGCGAACGTGAAGTAATAGTCGCGCTCGCCGGAGAACACGTCTTCCACGCCGGTCCAGCCGTGCGCGACCATCAGCGCCGCCGCGGTGCCGTTGTGCGCCGGCATGCCGCCCATGGCGTAGGCCTTCTCGACGTGCTCGGGATCGCGGAACATGGTGTACAGTCCGGCGGCCTGCTGCGCGGTGTAGGAGAGAAGATGGCGCACCTTGCGCGCATCGAGGTTGAGCAGCGCGCCGGCGGCGGCGGCCGCGCCGAACGCCTGGCCGAATGCCCCGGCATGATGCCCGGAACGCAGGAATGGCATGGGGTGCAGCGAGAGCAGCATGCGCGCGCAGATGTCGTAGCCCAGCACGATCGCGCGCAGCACCGCCGTCCCGGAGAGCCGGTTGCGTTCCCCGATCGCAAGCGCCGCCGGCACCACGCTGGTTCCGGGGTGAGTGAGCGATGGCGGGTGCGTATCATCGGTCTCGTCGGCGTGGCCGAACATGCCGTTCGCGAGCGCTGCGTTCGCGGCGGAGGTCGTGATGCGCGTCCCGATCACGCCCGCTTCGGCTTTCCCCCCGAGCGACTTCACATAGGCGATTGCGCGTTTCCCGGGAAGCAGCCGCGAACCTGAAATCATCGCGGCGAAAGTATCGACGAGGTGCAGCTTCGCGCGCTCCGCGACTTCCGCCGGCAGGGGTCTCCGGACGGCGCCCGCAACATAGGCGCTCAGCTCGTGCATCGACGGCGAGACTTCTGCGTTTGGCTTGGTCATGTTTTCCTAACTGAAGCTGACCTCGTTCGAGGTGGTCATGGTGCAGAAGCGCTTCAGGCTCAACACCGCCGCGTTATGCTCTTCTTCGCTCGCGGCGGCGCAGCAGTCTTCGAGCACCACGATCTCGTAGTCGCGATCGTGTCCCTCGCGTACCGTGGCCTGCACCACGGCGTTGGTGGAGAAGCCCGAGCAGTAGATGCGGGTGATGCCGTTCGCGCGCAGGATCGCCTCGAGGTTCGTCGAGTAGAACGGGCTCACGCGGTGCTTCACGATCTGGAAGTCTTCCGCCGCGGGCGCGAGCGCCGGATGGATTTCCGTGCCCCAGGCGCCGAGCTTGAGCAACCCGTTCTTCTTCGTGAGCGAGAAGACCGGCGAGCTGGGCGGACACTCCCGGTAGTCGGGAGAAAATCCCACGCGCACGTACCCCACCTTGATGCCTGCGGCACGCGCCTTCTTGAGCGCCTCCGCGGTCCTGGCGACGATGGCGCGCGCCTGGACCTGCCGGCCGATCGGAGACTTGCCGTTCGGCCCGTCCTCGTGGACGAGGTCGTTTTCCATGTCGAGCACGAGATAAATCGATGGCATGGCTGCTGTCCTCCTTGATTGTTCAGGCCACAAACATGTCGGCGAATTGATGGACCGGCGTCGCCTCCAGCCGCTTGCGGTCCATACACAGGTCGAGTATGGATGCCTGCCGCTTCGCGGGATACCGGCGCGCAAGATTGGTCTTGAACTTTTCCAATAACAGCGGGATGCCCTCGGAACGGCGGCGGGGATGCCCGACGGGATATTCAACGGTCACCTTTTCAGTGCTCGAACCGTCCTTGAAACGAATCCTGACGGCATTCGCGTTCGAGCGTTTATCGGGGTCAAGGTAGTCCTTGCTGAAACGCTTCTCTTCACTCACCGTCATCCGCGCCCGCAGGCGATCAATCCATGGATCGGCTGCGGCCGCATCCTCATAATCCGAGGCAACCAGGTTTCCGCGCAGAAGACCCACCGCCACCATGTATTGGAGGCAATGGTCGCGGTCGGCGGGATTGTGCAGCGGCCCCGTCTTGTCGAGCACCCGCATGCAGGCCTCGTGAGTATGGATCTCGATGCCGGCAATATCGTCGAGACGATTGCGGATCAGCGGGTGAAGCTGTACGGCGCATTCGACGGCCGATTGTGCATGGAAGCCGGCCGGATACGAGATCTTGAAGAGCACGTTCTCCATCACGTAGCTTGCATACGGCCGCTGCAGCTTGAACCGCCGGCCACGAAAAAGCACATCGTAGAATCCCCATGTCTTGGCGGTAAGGGCCGAGGGATAACCCATTTCCCCCTTCAGGGCCGTCAACGCTAGCATTACCGCACGGCTGGTGGCATCGGCCGCCGCCCAGCCCTTGCGCGAGCCGGTATTGGGCGATTGACGGTAGCACCGTAAAGGATGCCCGTCGATCCAGGCGTTCGATACTGCGTTGACCACCTCCTCTTTCGTTCCACCGAGCAGGGCAGTAATCACTGCTGTGGAGGCAACCTTCACCAAGACCACGTGATCAAGCCCGACTCGATGGAAGCTGTTCTCAAGCGCCAGCACACCCTGGATCTCGTGCGCCTTGATCATGGCCGTCAGGACGTCGCGCATCGCCAGGGGGCGCCCGCCCTGCGATACCTGTACCCGGCTCGAATGATCGGCGGCCGCCAGAATGCCGCCAAGATTGTCCGACGGATGGCACGCCTCCGCGGCAAGCCAGGCGTCGTTGTAGTCGAGCCACCTGATCATGCAGCCGAGATTGAACGCGCCCCGTACCGGGTCGAGCTGGAAAGATGTTCCGGGCACACGGGAGCCGTGCGGAACCACCGTTCCGTGCGCGATCGGCCCGAGCAGTTTCGTGCATTCGGGGTAACCGAGCGCCTCGAGCGCGCAGCCCAGCGTATCCATCAGGCAATAACGCGCGGTGTCGTACGCAAGATTGCTCTCGACCTTGTAGTTGAGAGCATAGTCGGCAATGTCGACCATGATTCCGTCCGGCTTCGGGCGGATATTCGCGTTTCGCGTGGACATGTGAGCGTTCCTCTGAACGGCGAGCGTCCTGTTCCCTGATTTTCGTCGAATGACCCCGCGGTACGCTCGTTACCGCGGGCTACTCGGGACGAACGCCGGCGTCACGGATGACCTTGGTCCATTTCGCAATTTCGGCTTTCATGTAACGTTCAAACTCCTCCGGCGTGCTGCCAAGCGGATCAGCGCCCTGTCGCGTGATGGCGTCGGCTACATCGGGACTGCGCAATACCTGCAGCATCCCGGCATTGAGACTGCCGACGATGCGCTTCGGTGTGGCCGCGGGGGCGAGCACGCCATACCAGTTGGTCGCGTCGTAGCCGGCGACACCCGACTCGGCTATGGTGGGAATGTCCGGCGCCGCGCCGGCGCGTTTGGCCGAGGTCACGGCGATGGCTTTGACCCTGCCGGCCTTGATTTGCGGCAGCGCCGCGGGCAGAGACGAGAAAGCCAGCTGCACCTGTCCGGAGATCAAGTCGGTGAGCGCTGGTGCAGCGCCCTTGTACGGCACGTGCGTGAGATCGATGTTCGCCATCAGCTTCAGCAGCTCGCCGGTAAGATGCGTTATGGTGCCGCTGCCCCCGGAGGAGGCGAGATTGAGCTGCCCGGGCCTGGCGCGCGCCATCTCGATCAGTTCGCTGACGGCCCTTGCCGGCAATGACGGGTGGCCGATCAGGATAAGCGGCGCCGACGCCACCAGAGTCACCGCGGCGAAATCTTTCACCAGGTCGTAGGGCAGCTTCTTGCGGAAGCCGGCATTCACGGCGTAGCTGCTCGAAATCATCAACAGCGTGTAACCGTCGGGAGCGGCTTTTGCGGTGATCTCGGCGGCGATGACGCCGCCGGCGCCGGAGCGGTTGTCGACGACGATCTGCTGCTGAAAGCGTTCGCCCAGCTTCTGGCCGACGATGCGCGCGACGATGTCGGCTGCGCCGCCCACCGGGAATCCGACGATCAGGCGGATCGGTCTCACCGGATAACGCTGGGCCCCGGCATCCATGTAGATCAATGACCCGGCGATTCCAAGCAGCAACGATCCAGCGCAAACTTTCCGGTTCAGGGACATGCCGCTCCTCCTGAGAGTCCCTAACATAATGAAACGCACGTGCGTTGCGAGCCCAAAGCGTCGATGGCGCGAAGCGGGGCGCAGGGCATATCGCGAATATGGGCTGCGTCGGGCTTCGCGTCCTGGGCAAAAATCGTGGCAGCGCACCGCGTGTCTCATTATGTTAGGGACTCTAAGGCTTCTTTGCGGAATTCCCCGCAACCGCCGCGTCGATC
>JACQGO010000271.1 GCA_016199485.1 Betaproteobacteria bacterium | reverse complement strand
GGTCAGTTTGGCCGCAGCGACCTGTGCAGCGGCGCGCATCGCGGGTAAGCCGTCAAGCGAAGTCTTGTGTTGACGAGCGCCGACGGCTTGGGCACCCGCAGCGTGCCGTTTGCCGCACCGGGAGCAAAGCCAAACTGACCCGCTACCGAAACGACTGGTAGGTAAAGCGGAGCGCAACCCACCGCAGCGCCGGCGGGTTGCGCCCACCCTGCGGTTGCTAACTTTTCGCCTTGCCCGCCGACTCGCCTTTCTTGCTGTGCAGCAGGCCGTCGAGGATCAGCAGCGCGGCGCCGGTGCTGATCGCCGAATCGGCGAGGTTGAACGCCGGCCAGTGGTAGCCCAGCGCGTGAAAATCGAGGAAGTCGATCACCGCGCCCACCGCCAGACGGTCGATCACGTTGCCGAGCGCGCCGCCCAGCACGAGCGAGAGCGCCGCGCAGAACAGCCTGTGCCGCGGGTAACGGACGAGCAGGTAGACGATCCAGATGGAAGCGGCCGCGGCGATGGCGATGAACAGATACCGCTGCCAGCCCGCGGCGTCGCTCAGGAAACTGAAGGCGGCGCCGACGTTGTAGACCAGCACGAGGTTGAAGAACGGCGCGATCTCGAGCGTCTCGCCCGCCGTGAAACTCCGGGCGACAAGAAACTTCGCGAGTTGATCGAGCGCGATCACCGCCGCCGCCGCCGCGAACCACTTCCCCGCGTCACGCATGCGAACGCGGCTCTCCGGCGCCGAACAGGTTGGCCACGCAGCGCCCGCACAGCTCCGGATGATCGGCACGGGCGCCGACGTCGGCGCGGTAATGCCAGCAACGAGCGCACTTGCGGTGCGCGCTGGCGTTCACCCTCATTCTGACGTTAGGCAGCGTTGTGGCCAGCAGCGCCCCAGTAGTTTCCCCAGCAACAAGAAAGAACACATCATGTGAATCACGCCGCGCGTAAGAGGGCGCCGCCTCACGCCGATCGGTGGTGTCGCTCTTGATTACCCGGGCCTGCGAGGTGATGAACACGAAACGCAGATCGTCATCGAACGAGCGCAGCAGATCGTAATTCTCCCCGTTGGCGTGCAGCTCCACTTCCCCGGCGAGCGACGAGCCGATCGCACGGGCGACGCGCAGCAGCTCGAGCTGTTTCTGCACATCGACGCGCAGCGCGCGGATCCTGTGCCAGCGTTCGCGCAGCGACTGCGCGTCGCGCGGCAGCGGATGCTGATGCCAGGTCTGCTCGAACACGCACGCGTCGCCGGGGTTGAGGAGCTCCCATGCCTCCTGCGCGGTGAACGAGAGGATGGGCGCGAGCAACCGCGTCAGGCTGTGCGCGACATGGTAGAGCGCGTTCTGCGCCGAGCGCCGCGCGCGCGAGTCGGCCGGCGCGGTGTAGAGACGGTCCTTGAGAATGTCGAGGTAGAACCCGCCGAGGTCCTCGGAGCAGAACGTCTGCAGCTTCTGCGCCACGAGGTGGAACTCGTAACGCCCGTAATGGCCGGGCTCGCGCGGGTTCCTCGCGCCGGGCTCGGAGGGCACCGTTGCGCTCTGCAGGTCGTGCATGATCACCCACGCATAGCGGTCGATCTCCAGCCACTCGTCGACCGGCAGCGCGTGCCGCCCGGGATCGAAATCGGCGAGGTTCGCGAGCAGGAAGCGCAGCGTGTTGCGGATGCGGCGGTACGATTCCACCACGCGCCGGAGGATCTCCTTGGAGATCGAAAGCTCGCCCGAGTAGTCGGTCATCGCGACCCACAGCCGCAGGATGTCGGCGCCGAGCTCTCCGGCGACCTGCTGCGGCGCGATCACGTTCCCCTTCGACTTGCTCATCTTGTGGCCATCGCCGTCGACCACGAAGCCGTGCGTGAGCAGCGCCCCGTACGGCGCGCGCCCGTCGATGGCGCAGGCGGTGAGCAGCGAGGACTGGAACCAGCCGCGGTGCTGGTCCGAGCCCTCGAGGTAGAGGTCGGCGGGGAACTTGAGCTCCGCTCGGCTCTTGAGGATGGTGGCGTGCGTGGTGCCGGAGTCGAACCACACGTCGAGCGTGTCGGGAACCTTGCGATAGTTCGCGGTCTCCGCGCCGAGGATGTCCTTCTCATCGAGATCGAACCACGCCTCGATGCCGCCGCGCTCCACGCGCCGCGCGACCTCTTCGAGCAGCTCCGGCGTGCGCGGATGCAGCTCGCCCGTTTCGCGGTGGACGAAGAACGCCATCGGGACACCCCAGTTGCGTTGCCGCGATACGCACCAGTCGGGACGATGCCGGATCATGCCTTCGAGCCGCGCGCGGCCCCATGCCGGAAAGAATTCGGTATCGTCAACCGCCGCCTCCGCGATCCGCCGCAGCGCCGGCTTCGACGCATCGCCGTGCGCGTAACGGTCCATGCCGATGAACCACTGGCGCGTGGCGCGGAAGATGATCGGGCTCTTGTGCCGCCAGCAGTGCGGGTAGCTGTGCAGGACCTCTTCGCGCTTGATGAGCCGCGCATTCCTCGCGAGCGCGCCCATCACGACGTCGTTTGCTTCCCACACCGTCATTGCGCCCACCAGCGGGGTCTTTTCGTAGAACCTCCCGTCGTCCCCGACCGGATTGTCGACCGGAAGCCCGTACTTCGAGCCGATCACGTAGTCCTCGAGCCCGTGCGCGGGGGCGGTGTGCACGAGCCCGGTGCCGGCTTCGAGCGTGACGTGCTCGCCGAGAATCACCGGCACGCGGCGCGTGTAAAACGGGTGCTCGAGATGTATCCCTTCGAGCGCCCTGCCCCTGACGGTCGCGATCGACTCGCGCTGCGCGAGCCCGTAGCGCGCGAGACAGGCCTCTGCCAGTTCGTCGGCAAGAATCAGCACTCCCCGGTCGGTGCGCACCAGCCGGTACCCGAATTCGGGGTGCACGCACACGGCTTCGTTCGCCGGCAGGGTCCACGGCGTCGTCGTCCAGATCACCGCGAACACCGGGCCCGCGCCGAGGTGCCCACCGGTCGCCCTGGCAAGCGCTGCGGGGTCGTGCACCGCGAAGGCGACATCGATCGCCGGCGATGCGCGATCTTCGTACTCGACCTCGGCTTCGGCGAGCGCCGAACCGCAGTCGACGCACCAGTGCACCGGCTTCATGCCCTGGTAGAGATAGCCCCGCTCGTGGATTTTTCCGAGCGCCCGGATGATGCCGGCCTCGGTCCGGTGGTCCATCGTGAGGTAAGGGTGGTCCCAGTCGCCGAGCACCCCCAGCCGGATGAAGTCCTGCTTCTGGCGCTCGATCTGCTCCGCGGCGAAAGCGCGGCACAGCTCGCGCGTACGCGCCGCGGCAATGTCCTTGCCGTGCATCTTCTCGATCTGGTGCTCGATCGGCAGGCCGTGACAGTCCCACCCGGGCACGTACGGCGCATCGAATCCGGACAGCGTCTTGCTCTTGACGATCATGTCCTTGAGGATCTTGTTCACCGCGTGGCCGATGTGGATGTCGCCGTTCGCGTACGGCGGGCCGTCGTGCAGGACGAACCTGGGCCGCCCGCGGCTCGCGGCGCGGATGCGCTCGTAGAGGCGGCGTTCGCGCCAGCGCTCGAGCATGCGCGGCTCGCGCCGGGCGAGATCACCGCGCATGGGAAACGGCGTATCGGGGAGGGTAAGCGTCTTCTTGTAGTCAACCATAACGACTTCGATCTACCGCCAAGACGTCGGGAGCGCCAGGACCACGATACAAGGCGCTCCCTCGGTCGCCGGTATCGCTGTCAACAGATGATCGCCTTGGCGTCCTTGGCGCCCCGGCGGCTAAAAAAAGCTTCCGCGTCTTCGACGTCGCGCGCGATCTGGCGCTTGAGCGTCTCGAGATCGGCATACTTCTGCTCGTCGCGGAACTTGTGCAGGAACTCGACGCGCACGTGCTCTCCGTAGATGTCGCGGTCGAATCCGAACAAGTGTACCTCCAGCGTCGGCTGACCGTCGCGGATCACGGTGGGCCGCATGCCCAGGCTGGCGACGCCCGGCAGCGGCCCGCTTTCCAGCCCGCGCACCTGAACGGCGAAGATGCCCGCGAGCGGCGGCCGGTTGTGCCTCAGCTGCACGTTCGCGGTGGGAAAACCGAGCTTTCTTCCCAGCATGTCGCCGCGCACCACGCGACCGCTGATGCTGTAGAGGCGCCCGAGGAGCTTCTGCGCCTGCGCGAGGTCGCCGCGCGCCAGCGCCTCGCGTATTGCGGTGCTCGACACCCGCACTCCCTCGCGCATGACGCTCGACATTCCTTCCACTTCGAAACCGTGGCGTGCCGCGGCCTGTTTCAGGAAATTGAAATCTCCGGCGCGGCGCGCGCCGAAACGGAAATCGTCTCCGACCAGCAACCAGCGCGTCGCCAGCCCGCGGATCAGGATGCGCGCGACGAATTCCTCCGGTGTGATCCTGGCAAATTCGTAGTTGAAGCGGCACACGTGCACGCGCTCTACGCCGAGCTCGGCGAGCAGCTCGAGCTTCTCGCGCAGCGATGTGAGCCTGGTCGGCGCCTGGTCGGGCGCGAAAAACTCGCGCGGATGGGGCTCGAAGGTCATCACGCACGCGGGCAGCCGCAGGCGCCGTGCCGCCTGCTCGAGCTTCGCGAGCATCGCCTGGTGACCCAGGTGAACGCCGTCGAAGTTGCCGACAGTGAGCGCGACGGGGATGTCCGGCACGCGCGGGATGCTGCGCAGGATACGCATACGACCAAGCTTAAAAGCTTGAATTGTAGCGTGTTTTATTTTACGCGGTCCAGCGCGGAAAAAGCGCGGCAGCCGGTCAGTTCGGCCGCTGCGACCGGTGCGGCGGCGCGCGTCGCGGGTAAGCCCGTCAAGCGAACTCTTGTGTTGACGAGCACCGACGGCTTGGGCACCCGCAGCGCGCCGTTTGCCGCACCGGGAGCAAAGCCAAACTGACCCACTACCAAGGCGCGTCGCGTCGAACGTACTACGCGGAAGCGGTGGCCGGCAGGCGAGCGGCAGTCGGCAGCGCGGCGCGAAATGCCTCCCCGAGCAGAATCAGCACCGGGCCGCCGCTTGCCCACGCTTCGACGCCGGGCAGCTCCGCGAGCGTGAGCGCGAGGCAGCGCGACTGCGGCAACGTTGCATTTTCCACCACCACGACCGGCAGCGCGGGTGGTAATCCGCGCGCGAGCAGCGTGCGTGCGATCTCCGCGGCCTGCCCCGCTCCCATATAGATCACGGCGGTGTCCGCGCGCAGCACCGGTTCGACCCACTCTCCGGCCGGCGTGCCTGGGGCGCTGCGCGCGGTGGCGAACGCCACGCTGCGCGCCACGCCCCTTTGCGTGAGCGATATGCCGACCTCGGCGCTCGCCGCGAGCGCCGCCGTGACGCCCGGAATCACTTCATGCTCGATCCCCGCCGCAGCGAGCGCCGCGATTTCCTCCTGCGCGCGCCCGAACAGCATCGGGTCGCCGCCTTTGAGCCGCACCACGACCGCGTGCTTGCGCGCGGCATCGATGAGCCGCTTGTTGATGAACCGCTGCGCCGTCGAGTGCCTGCCGCAGCGCTTGCCGACCGCGATTTTCTCCGCGCGCTGCGCGAGCGCGAGCGTGCCGGGGTGCACCAGCGCGTCGTAAAATACGATGTCGGAGCGTTTGAGGATCTCGGCGCCGCGCACCGTGATAAGATCGGGCGCCCCCGGCCCCGCACCAACCAGGAATACCTTCCCCGGCATCGCTCGCCCGCCTCCGGCGTCCCGGCAATCGACGCGGCACATCGCGTCAGGCGGCCGTCGCGGCCAGCGTGGCCCCGCGACGGTGAAAAGCAAGCGGTTTCACCTGCGCCGCGCGCGGCAGCGCCTCGGTGAGGTCGAGCTGGTGGTCGAGCGTCAGCGCGAACTCCGCCGCCCGCACCG
>JACQGO010000267.1 GCA_016199485.1 Betaproteobacteria bacterium | reverse complement strand
GTGGCTCCATCGGGAATATCCGCGATGGCTTGTTCGGGAGAAGCTAAAACCTTATCCATGCGGTTTCTCCCTTATCTCTTGTCACCAGTGAACACCGCCCATTGACGAAGGGGACGGCCGGAAAACGCGTACCCCTGGGACGCTGCCCGCGCGCGGCGCGTCGATCGCGATGAGTCTACACTCGCTCGAAATCATGCCCCTCTCAAGTGCGCCGTCGCTTCTTCCTCCACCCGCGTCTTCACTTCGTACGCCATCGGATCACGCATCTCTTCCCGGATGTGTCCCACGAGTCCGATTGCCCGCGCCATCACACCGATGCCCCGTATGATTCGCCACGGCAGTTGCAGCTCGCTTGCAATGGCACCGATGGCGCCGGTCGCATTGCAGGGTAGCGATTTGCCGTAAGCCGACTCCGCCTCTCTCGCGATGGCTTGCATCAGCTTCACATACGGGCCGTCATAGCCGTTCTCCGTCGCAATCTGAAACAAGCACGGCGCCCGCGGATCGACGGGTTTATGGAATGCGTGCCCGATGCCGGGAACGATTTGCTTGCGTTCACGGAAACGCGCAACGATTTCTTTCGCGAGCTGATTGAGATCGACAGGCGCGTTCGGATCGGGCAGCGCTTCCTGAAGCATCCGCGCCGCCACTTCCATGCTGCCAACGAAGACGCTACCGAGTCCGCAAAGGCCGGCTGCAACAGCCGCCTGCATGGCTTCCGGGGCGCCGGCATACGTCATGCGCGTGGCGAGGGAACTCGGCGTGAGTCCATGCTCGACAAGCGTCACGGCGATCGCATTGAACATTACCGACTCGCGCGGTGTTGGCAGGCGGTCTGTGAGCTCAAGGAACGCCATGTCGCCCAGAGACAACTTGCCAAGTATCTCTTTACAGAGGTCGAGCCCCTTCACCGTGATCTTGTCCACGGCGCTCCATGCGATGTCGGTCCGTATCTTCTTGCGTTTCATGTCGATAGCTCCTTAGTCTACTCGAGCGCCCGAGAACTTCACCACCTTCGCCCATTTTTCAACTTCTTCTTTCAGGTGCGCTGCGGACTCCTGCGGCGTACTGCCGACGGGTAGCGCGCCTTCCCGCACGAGGTATTCATTCACCTCCGGTGAGCGGACGGCTTTCACGAACTCGCTGCTAAGGCGGGAGATTATTAGCGCCGCTGTGCCAGCCGGCACCAGGACTCCCTGCCACTGTGTCACCTCGAATCCCGGCAAGCCGGACTCGGCAACGGTCGGCAAATCGGGCAGCACCGGGAGGCGATTGATGCTCGTGATCGCGAGCGCCCGCAACTTGCCGCTCTTGATGTGCGGCAACAACACCAATGGCGATGCCGGCGCCAGCGAGACCTCACCGCTGAGCAACGCGATGACGGCCGGGCCCGCGCCGCGGTAAGGAACGTGCACTAGCTTCACGCCTGCCATCGTGTTCAACAGTTCCACCGTAAGATGTAAGCTGCTGCCGCTCCCACCGGAAGCGTAACTGATTTTCCCCGGGTTAGCTTTTGCCAGCGCGATCAGCTCTTTGATGGACCTGACCGGCAACGAAGGATGAACCGCGAGAATATTCGGCGTTTTTGTAAGAACCGTGACCGCGGTGAAATCCTTCAGCGGGTGAAACCCGAGCTTTTCGTAAAGGCTGAAGTTAATCGCAAGCTGGGCATTGCCCAGGACGAGCGTATAACCGTTCGGCAAGGCTTTCGCGGCAAGTTCGAAGCCGATATTCCCGCTCGCTCCACTGCGGTTGTCGATTACGACCTGCTGCCCAAGACCCTCACTGACCCGGGGTGCGAGCAGCCTAGCCATCGTATCGGTCCCGCCACCTACCGGAAAGGGCACGACAAACCGAATGGGCCGCGTGGGATAGCTTTGGGCGGCGGCATCAACACCATTCAAACCAAGCAAAATGGCGCAGAACGAAATGGCTCCAAAGCTGGCCCGCAATTTGAAGTCTTGCCTCATTTGGCTCGTTCTCAAGGAGGTACGGGGGTAAGGGGATCTCCTTGTCTTGCCAATCCCAGCCCGCGCATTATCACCGTCAGTATAGCCTGACCGGCACCGCGAAGCTCGACGGCCTGGACCCCGAGGTCCACCTGCGCTATGCCGTCGAGCGCATCGCCATCACCCGATCAATCGCGTCGTTCGGTTTGATCGCGCGCAGGTCCGGCGTCTCGATCGACAAGCCGCGTCCGAGGTGTCCGCAATGTGAACAAGACGCTCGCGGCACGACACTCCTGCTCATTCGACCCGGATATTGGCGGCCCTTACTACTTTTTCCCACTTCGCCGTTTCCGATTTGATCAGCGCGGCGAGTTCTTCCGGAGAGCCGGGCTTGACCTCGAAGCCCTCGACGAGCAATCGCTCCCGTACCGCCGGGAAAGCCAACGCCCTGGCAAACTCGGAATTCAACCGGCGTATGATCGTCCGCGGCGTTCCGGCGGGAGCGAGCGCCGCCATCCACACATCGACGTAATAGCCCGGCACACCCGATTCCGCGATCGTCGGCAGCTCGGGCGCGGCGGGCGAGCGGCCGGCGGTGACCGCAAGGGCCCGCAGCCTGCCGCTCTTCACGTGCGGCAGGGTCGAGAGCATGCTGCCGAACATGACCTGCACCTCGCCGGAAAGCAGCGCGGTGAGCGCCGCCGCGGCGCCCTTGTACGGGACATGCACGATGTCCGTCCCGGTCATCGTCTTGAACAGCTCCCCCGCGAGGTGGTTGCCCGAGGCATTCGCGGAGGATCCGTAGTTCATTTTTCCCGGCCTCGATCTTGCGAGCGCGATCAACTCCACCGTCGTCGTCGCCCGAACCGAGGGGTGAACGACGAGTATGTAGGACGACGAGCCCATCAGCGTGATCGGGGAGTAATCCCTGACGGGATCATAAGGCAGCTTGCGGTAGAGGCTGGGATTCACCGTCAGGTAAGCGGCAACCCCGAGCAGCAACGTATAACCGTCGGGTTGGGCTCGGGCGGCGGTCTCCATCCCGATGATGCCTCCCGCGCCTCCCCGGTTGTCGATCACCACCTGCTGCCCGAGGTTTTCGCTCAGTTTCTGGCCCACCGCGCGGGCCAGGGTGTCCGCGCCGCCTCCCGGCGGATACGGCACGACGAAGCGGATCGGTTTGATCGGGTAGGACTGTCCCGAACCGGTCGAAGCGGCCACGGCGTGCTGCGAGCCCGCAACAAGCAGAGCGCATCCTACGATCGCGACGGCGAGCCAACCGCAAAGCGTGGCGCATGGTCCGGTAACACGGTGGCTGGAGATGGTTCTGTTCGTTTCCATGGCGTCCTCCCGGGTAAGTGTCACGACATCAGCATGCCGCCGTTCAGATGCAGGAGCTGCCCGGTGACATAGCCCGCCGCATCGGAAGCGAGATATGCGCACGCCGCAGCGATGTCGTCAACGGTCGCCATGCGCTTGAGCGGCATCGCCGCGATCCATTCCTTTTCCATTGCCTCATAGTCGGGATAGTTGGACAGCTCGCGTTCGGTAACCGTCGGCCCGGGCGCAACCGTGTTGGCGGTGATGCCGCACGGCCCGAACTCGACGGCGATCGCCTTCGCCAGCCCGTGCAGCGCCGCCTTGCAAGTGACGTTGTGCGCGCGGTTCGGCTTCGCCATGAACCCGTCGCGCCCGGAAATGTGGATCAATCGTCCCCATCGCCGCTGCACCATGTGCGGCAGCACCGCTCGCGCGAGGTAAAAGGCGGCGTTGAGGTTGGTGTTGACGACCCGCTGCCAGTCGTCGACCGTGATCTCGAGGAACGGCTGATGGGGGCGGATCGCGACGTTCGATACGGCGATGTCGGCGGTCCCGAATTCGCGAACGGTTGCGGTGACCATCGAGCCGACCGCGCCGGGGTCGCCCACATCCGCCAGCACGGCAAGCGCCCCCACCCCGAGCGCTCGCGCCTCGTTCGCCACCGCCTCGATCTTCTCGCGGCTTCTCAGGCCGTTGACGGTCACGTTCGCGCCGGCCGCCGCAAGAGCGAGCACGATCGCTTTCCCGATGTTCTGGCCAGAACCGGTGACGATCGCGGTGCGCCCGCGCAACGGTTTATCCGCGTTTCCACTCATCGAGCAGCGTCATCCGTGTGATGGGCCGTGTTTACGCAACCCTGCGCGATGTCCGGCAAGCGGCCCGGGGGCGCAGATCCGCGCGTGAGCAGGCTGTTCACGCCCCGCCGCGCGCCGCGTTGCGGCCGGCGATGCGCCCGAAAATCGCCGCTTTCCCGAGCCCCGAGCCCGTCATGTAAGCCGCGCCGTGGAAACCGCCGTGGACTTCACCCGCCGCGTAGAGCCGCGCGATGGGTTCGTCGAACACGTCGATCACCTGCATCTCGCGGTTCACGGCTACCCCGGCGTAGGTGCCGAGCAGCACGTTCACCGACGGGTACGCGTAAAAAGGAGGGGTCTCGATCTTTACCAGCGAGCCGAACTCGTTGGACAGCGCCCGCCGGCCGAATTCATCGTCCAGGCCGCGATCGACGCAGCGGTTGTAGCGGGCGATCGTTGCGGCGAGCGCCGGCGGATCGATTCCCGTTTTTTCCGCCAGCCGCTCCACGCTCTGCGCCTCGATCAGCAAGCCGGCCTCGAGCGCCTCCCGGAAATCGAAGGTCAGCACGCCCGGGGCCGTTTTCTCCATCACCGTGCGGTCGAACACCTGGTACGCCATGGCATCGGGTTGCAGCAGGCAGGCGTCGCCGAGCAGCTTGTACGAGAGCGATTCGTTGACGAAGCGCCGCCCTTTCTTGTTGACGGCTATCGCTCCGCGATACACCGGGAACAGCAGCAGATGCCGCTCGCTCCCCGAATCCGGGTGGTTGCCGAAAGTGCTCTTGACGTACGCCATGTCGCGCAGATCCGCGCCGAGCCGCCAGGCCATCAGCAGGCCGTCTCCCGTGCACCCCTTGCCGCAAACGGCGTTGACCCCGACCTGCATCGGCGCGAATGTCTCGAGCAGTTTCCCGTTGCGTGAAAATCCCCCGGAAGCGACGATCACCCCGCATCGGGCCCGCACCGCGAACGGCTTTCCATCGCGCTGCGCGACGATCCCTTCCACCGGGCCGCTCGTCCCGTCACGTATCAGGCGCCTCACCGGAGTTGCGGTCATCAGCCGGATGCGCGGTGAAGCGCCGGCGGCGCGCACAAGGCAGTCGATCATCACGCGGCTCTTCGTCGGGTGGCTGCGCGGCACCGACTGGCCGGAGCTCGCTTCCGGATGCCCGAAGACCACGCCTTGTCTCCGCAACCAGTGATAGGTATTCAACTGGTGCTCGACGTATGCGCGCACCAGTTGCTCCTCGTTCCGGTAAGCGCCCACCCGGCGCAGGTCGTCGAACAGGCGCTCTTCCGTATCCTCGATGCCGCGGCTGCGCTGCAGGTCCGTTCCCGCGAACGCGAACAGCCCGCCGCTCATCGCGCTGGTGCCCCCGGCTTCGGGCAGCTTCTCGATCAACACGACATCCGCCTTGGCTGCGGCTTCAAGCGCGGCGCAGTACCCGGCGAGGCCGGCCCCGATCACCACCACATCGGTCTCGACATCCCACCGCTCGATCGACATGTTCACAGCGCCATCACGTGCAGGTCCGGGCGAAACGACAGGGCCAGACGCTGCCTCCCGATCTCAGTCGGGACGCAATCCAGACGCCTTCACGATGCCCACGTATTTCTCGAGCTCCGCCTTGACGAAAGCGGCGAATTCCTGCGGCGTGTTGCCTACCGGTTCCGCCCCCTGCCCCATGAGCCACTGCTTGAACTCCGGAACGTTGAGCAGCCTCACCATCTCCGCGTTGAGCTTCGCGACCACTGCGGAAGGCGTTCCGGCCGGCACGAACAATCCGTACCAGGTGACGGCCTCGAAACCCGGATACCCCGATTCCGCGATCGTCGGCATCTCGGCAACAGCGGGTGAGCGCTTCGCGCTGGTGACCGCCAGCGCGCGTAGCCTGCCGCCCTTCACGTATGACAGCGTCGAGGTGATGCTCCCGAACATCAAATGCGTCTCGCCGCTCAGCAACGCGATCAGCGCCGGCCCGCTGCCCTTGTACGGCACGTGTACCATGTTGACGCGGGCCGCCTGGTTGAACATCACGCCCGACAGTTGCGCGGGGGTGCCGTTCCCCGACGACCCGAAATTGAGCTCGCCCGGCCTTGCCCTGGCGAGCGCAGCGAGCTCCTTCACGCTGCGCACCGGCAGCGAGGGGTGAACCACGAGAATGTTGGGCAGCGAAGCGATCTGGGTGATCGCGATGAAATCCTTGATCGGATCGTACGAAAGCTTCCGGTACAGGTTGGGATTGATCGCGTGCGTGGTGTTGGAGCCCATGAAGATGGTGTAGCCGTCGGGGGCCGCGCGGGCGGCCAGCTCCGCCCCGAGCGTGGCGCCGCCTCCGGGCCGGTTGTCCACCAGCACCTGCTGGCCGAGAAATTCGGTGAGCCTCTGCGCCACCGCGCGCGCAACCAGGTCCTGCCCTCCTCCCGGAGGAAACGGGACGATGTAGCGGACCGCCTTGCCCGGGTACGCCTGCCCCGCGGCACCGCCTGAAACCAGCAACAACGCCAGCAGCAACGATCTGCAGCCCGCCTTCCCGCGCATCATGTGACCTCCCTCGCCGACTGCGCTTGCAAGTCGACGGCTTTCGCGCGCAGCGCCGCGTCTTTCTTCAGCAGGAATTTTGCGACTTTGTGCGTCGGGGTGTGCGGCAGCTCGTCCACGAAAACGACGAACCGCGGGACCTTGTGCGCCGCAAGCCGCTCCGCGCACCAGTTGCTGATGTCCCGCGCTGCGAGTTTCGCGCCCGGCCTCGGTACCACGACCACCATGATCTCGTCTTCGCCCAGCTCCGAGTCGACGGCGATCGCGGCCACTTCCGATACGCCGGGATGCTCGCCGATCACGCGGTCGAGCTCGGCGCCGGCGATGTTTTCTCCGCGGCGCCGGATGATGTCCTTCTTCCTCGCCACGAAGAAGAAATACCCGTCGTCGTCGCGCCGCACGAGATCTCCGCTCAGAAACCAGCCGTCGCGGAACGCCGCGGCGGTCTGCTCCGGATCACGGTAATAGCCCTGCATCATGGTGGGAATGCGGACCGCCAGCTCCCCCACCACGTTATTCGGCACGTCGCGGCCCTCGTCATCGACCACGCGCGCCTGCGTCCACGTGAACGAGGGATCGGCATGCACGCCCGGCTTGCCCATCGACGCGAGCTTGTACGGGCCGTCGTACGGGTTGCTGAAAGTGCCCGGGACCTCGGTCATGCCGAAACCCTCGATGACTCTTTCCACGCGAAACTCGTTGAGGAACACGTCCATCGTCTCGCGGGTAAACGGGGAGCCGTTGACCACCCGCAGTTTGTGTTCCGGAACGAACTCGCTGCGCGGCCGCCGCGCGAGGATGGCGCCGATCGCCATGATGATGTTCACCTGGGTCGCGCCGGTGTCGGCCGCCAACCGCCAGAATTGCGAAGCGCTGAAGCGCGGGGCGATCACCAGGCACGCGCCGGCCGCGACCGTCCCCGCGACGGAATAGAACAACGCGTTGATGTGAAACATCGGCAGCACGCACAGCGTGCGATCTTCCGGCTGGACGTGCACGCGCGCGACGTGGCGCTCGCCCGACCGCACGAAGCTGCGCTGGCTGTGCATGACTCCCTTGGGAAACCCCGTCGTTCCCGACGAATAGATGATCGCGCAGGTGTCGTCGGGAGCGATGTCGTCGGGCAGGCTCGCGTCCGCGCCCTCCTTCACGAGGTCGGCGAGCCGGGGTATTCCGCCCGCCTCGCCGTCGACGAGCGTGAACCAGGGCCGCGGATCGAGCTTGCGGGATGCCTCCAGCGCGATCTTCAGCGTATCCCGCGAACAGGCAACCGCGCTCACTCCGGCGTGGGTGAGCACGTACTGCGCTTCAGCCACCCCGAACTCGGGATTGACCGGAACCATGATCGCCCCGATCCGCGCGAGCGCGAACAGCAGCAGGACGTGCGCATCGCTGTTGGTCGCCATGATGCCCACGCGGTCTCCCTTGCGGACGCCCCGCGCAACGAGCATGCGCCCGGTGCTCGCGATCGCGTCGTTGAACTCACCCCACGTCCACGCCCTGTCCTCGAAGAGGATGAGCGACCGCGCCGGGTTGACCCGCGTCCTGGTCTCGAACAGGCTCTGGAGCGTGTAGCCGTGCCGGGGATAGCTCGAGATGACCTCCAGCGGTGTCAGATGCCTCATGGGTGCTCCAGACAAATCGGTTTCAAAAAGAGGGCGGGTCGTAGTACTGCGTCCCTCAGAGAGCAGATCCGGCACCGAGCAACGCAGTGACCTGGCTCGCCAGCCGCCCGCCGTTGCCGTTGCACAGCGCGATTTCCGCGTCCTTCACCTGCCGCGCGCCGGCGGTGCCGCGCAGCTGTCTCACCGCTTCGATGATGGTGAATATTCCGTACATGCCCGGATGACAACACGAAAGCCCGCCGCCGTTGGTGTTCACCGGCAAGGTTCCGCCCGGAGCGATGGCGCCGCTTGCGACGAAAGGGCCGCCCTCGCCCTTCCTGCAGAAGCCCAGATCCTCGAGCGCGAGCACGGTGTTGATCGTGAAGGCGTCGTAGATCTCCAGCACGTCCACGTCCGCCGGCCTGAGTCCCGCCATCGCGAATGCCCGGGGGCCCGAATCGACGGCGGCGCTCACGGTAAAATCGGGCATCTGGTCGATCTGCATGTGCCAGTGCGCGATCGCCGCGCCGAGGAGATACGCCGGTTTCTGCGGAAAATCCCGGGCGCGCTCGGCGCGCACCATGACGAGGGCACCGCCGCCGTCCGTCACCAGGCAGCAGTCGCGCACCGTCAGCGGATCATTGACCATCCGCGCGTTGATGACCTCCGCAACGGTCAAAGGATCGCGCATGAACGCTTCGGGATTGAACCGCGCCCACTGGCGGGCCGCAACCGCCACCGCAGCGAGCTGTTCGCGCGTGGTGCCGTACTGGTACATGTGGCGCGCCGTCGCGAGCGCGAAACTCGTGATCGGATGGCGGGGGTTGTACGGCGTCTCGTAGGGCTGCGCCTCGGACTTCGCCTTGAGGCGGCCAAACGCCGTGCGCTGATTGCTCCCGTAGCAGATCAGCGCGACGTCGCACAACTGCTCCTTGAGCGCCATCGCCGCGGGGAGCAGGTAGCCGACGAACGAAGAGCCGCCGATGCTGCTGCTCTCGGAAAACTTCGGGCGTATCCCCAGATATTCCGCCACCGAGAGCGCCGGGTGCGTGTGCATCGCGGTGTTCGCGAACACCGCGTCCACGTCGCCGAGACGCAGGCCCGCATCCTGCAGGGCGTAATGCACCGCCTCGGCGAGGATCTCGATTGCAGTGCGGCCCGGGGCTTCCCCCAGGCCTGCGATGCCGACGCCGACGATGGCCGCGGAACCACGAATCGAATCAGGCATGGTCGCCTCTCCCGGCCGCGGGTACGAACACCAGCACCGCGTTCTCGCCCGCGCCGCTGACTCTTGCCGTCACCTGCAGACCGATGCGCACTTGCTCGGGGCTCATCCCTTCGACGCGGCTCATCAGGCGCGGGCCCTCGTCGAGCTCGATGATCGCAACGTTGTAATCTCCGCCCTGCTCGGGCTTGCGCCGTACCACCGTGGTCGAATACACCGTCCCCCGCCCGGACGGGGCCGCCCACGCGACGTCCGGCGCGCCGCAATGCGGGCACAGCGCGCGTGGATAAAAAAAATATCTGCTGCACGCCGCGCACCGCTGAATCTCGAAGCGCCCCGCCCCGAGTTTCTGCCGGAACGAGTGATCCGGGCCCGGCCCGGAAAACGGCTGCCGTGATCCGCTTGCCGCCATGATCCTCCCTTTTTCCGCCTTGACGATCCGATTTCCGGCGGTTCTCGCTGCCGCCTCATCCATGCCCTGCCCCGGGTCGCCGCGCCCGAGGCGAACGATCACATTGTAGTCACCGCGCGCGCAGCGGACAATCGCCGCCGGGATCCTCCAGCCGAAGTCGTCCATCATGTGGACAGAAGACCATACGCTGCGCGGGTTTCCATTGACACCCCGGAACCGAGCCAATATATTGGGCCGCATCTTCGCGACCGCGCCCGACGCTTCGCGCCGGCATGGCAGGGCATCGGTTGCTGTCCCGCAACGGAACCCACCCGAAGGGAGAACATCCGTGTTTGACTCTCTGCCCTTGATCCGCACCGAGGTATTCACCACGCTGCCGCAGAAATTCCGCGACCGCGGCAAGCGGCGCCCCGGCAGCGCGCCACGCTTCCATGATGTGGATTGCTTCCTCGAGGGGCCCTCGTTCGATCGCGCAGGCAACCTCTACGTCGTCGACATCCCGTTCGGGCGCGTATTTCGCATCAGCCCCAAGGGGGACTGGGACCTCGCGGCCGAATACGACGGAGAGCCCAACGGACTGAAGATCCACAAGGACGGCCGCATCTACATCGCCGACTACCGCAACGGCATCATGGTGCTCGATCCCGCGAGCGGTCGCGTAACGCCACTGGTGGATCGACGCCATACGGAAAACCTGCGGGGCGTGAATGACCTGGTATTCGCGTCGAACGGCGACCTGTACTTCACCGATCAGGGGCTCACCTCGCTTTCCGATCCGACGGGCCGTGTCTACCGCTATACCGCCGCCGGGAAACTCGAGTGCCTGTTATACAACGCGCTGAGCCCCAACGGCATTGCGTTGAGCCCGAAGGATGACGTTCTCTACGTCGCGATGACGGTCACGGCGTGTGTGTGGAGGATGCCGCCGGTCCACGACGGCAGCGCCAAAGTAAGGCTCCACGCGCGGATGGTGTGCGGCGGCGCCGACGGGATGGCGGTCGACGAGGCGGGGAACCTCGTGGTCGCGAACGTCGGGATCGGCGTGCTGTGGGTATTCGACAAGCGCGGGGTGCCGGCCCACCGCATACAGTCGTGCGGCGGAGATCTCCTCACCAACATGGCCTACGGCGGCCCCGGGCGCAAGACGCTCTACGTCACGGATTCCGAGAAAGGCCAGATCCTCGTCGCAAAGATGCCGGTTCCCGGCAAGCCGTTGTATTCGCATCTGTGACGTCCGATCCGAGTCGAACGATTCCCGCATCGCCTTTCGCCGGGGAGAGGAGCGCGAAATGAAAGGCGCGTTCGCTTCCTGGCCGAACGGCAAGAAAATCGCGGTGGCGATCAGCGTCATGTTCGAGACCTGGCCGGAAGGCAAGGGGCCGCCTAACCTCGTGCAGAGGACACAGGTCAGGCACGGCACGGTCGACCACCAGGCGATCACGTGGCCGCTCTACGGCGGCACGGCGGGGGTGTGGCGCATCATCCGGATACTCGATCAGTGCGGCGTGCCCGCGACCTTCTGCACCAACGCGCGATGCGCGGAGGTCTATCCGGAAGCGGTCGCGCAAATCGTGCGCTCAGGACACGATATCGCCGCGCACGGCTATACGCAGGACCTGCTGCTCGCCCACATGGCGACGCCGGAGGAAGAGCACGAGCTCATCCGCCGCAGCCTCGACGTGCTCGAAGCGAGAACCGGCAAGCGTCCCGAGGGATGGCTCTCCCCGGTGCTTGCGTGGACCGAGCACACCACCGAGTTCCTCGTCCAGGAAAAGGTGCTGTGGCAAGGCGACGCCAACTACATCGACCTGCCGCGGCGCGTGATGACCAGGCACGGGCCGCTGGTCCACATCCCTCACAGCGACTACACGGACAACCGGGTCGTGTGGCTGAGCCCGCGCCAGTATTACGACGTCTACAGGGACGCCTTCGATTACCTCTACGCGCACGAGCCGATGGCGCTGCTGGTGCTGACCGTACACTGCCACTTTGGCGGCCGGCCGCTGATGGCGGCCGTCTTCAATAAGCTCCTGCGCTATTTCGCGCAATTCCCGGACGTCTGGTTCGCCCGCCACGGCGAGCTTGCGCGCTGGGCGATCGACAACGAGCTCGATGAGATCACTTACGCGCGGAGATTCTTCCCGGCGTAATCTCGAGCTCGCGCATTCTTCACCGCAGACGGGCCGGCGCGCCTACTCGGTCCGGATTCCGGCCTCCCTGACCACCTTCGCCCATTTCGCGGTTTCGGCGCGGATGAACGCAGCGAACTCTACCGGCGAGCTTCCCACCGGCTCGGCGCCGTCGCCCGAAAACCGCTCCCTGACATCGGCGCCCTGCAACACGCGCACGATTTCGCCGTGGACGCGCGTGACGATCTCACGCGGCGTGCCCGCGGGCGCAAGCACGCCAAACCATTGCACCGCTTCATAACCCGGCACACCCGCCTCGGCGATGGTCGGAATGTCCGGCGTGCCGGCCGCGCGCTTTGCGCTGGTGACGCCCAGCGCGCGCAGCCTGCCGTTCTTCACGTAAGGCAACCCGGTGAGGATGCTCGGCGCCATCAACGGCACGTGCCCCGCGACGACATCGAGCACCCCCTGTCCCGAACCCTTGTAGGGCACGTGGACCATCTTCAGGCGGGTCATGGAAAGGAAGAGCTCGACCGACAGGTGGGGATTGGTGCCGACACCGGCGGAAGCGAAGTTGATCTGGCCGGGGCGCGTCCCGGCAAACGCGACCAGCTCCTTCACCGACCTCACCGGAAGCGACGGGTGCACGACCAGGAGGTTGGGAAGCAGCACCACCTGGCTGATCGGCGCGAAATCCTTGAGCGCGTCGTAGGACACCTTCCTGTACATCGCGGGATTGATCGCCAGCGTGCTGATGCCCATCAACAAGGTGTAGCCATCGGGAGCCGCGCGCGCGACGACTTCTCCCCCGATCATGGTGCCGGCGCCCGGGCGATTTTCGACGACCACCTGCTGGCCGAGGTATTCGCCGAGCTTGGGCGCGATGATGCGCGCGGTGATATCGGTGCCGCCGCCGGGGGACGAGGGCACGACGAGCCTCACCGGTCGGGTCGGGTAACTCTGCTGCGCGTGGACCGCCGCCGCCACCGTGCAAAACACGGCCATGCCCGACAGGAGCGACAGGAAAAGACGCGAACCTCGTCCCATAAGGCCCTCCCCGGAACACGTCAATCAATGCGTATACCGGACTGCTTGACCACCTTCGCCCATTTCTCGATATCCGCCTTGATCAGCTTCCCGAACTCCCCGGGCGTTCCGCCGAGCAGGTCGAAGCCCTCACCGGAAAGGCGCTGCCGGACATCCGGCATGCGGAGGATCTTCACGAATTCCGCGTGGAGTCTTGCGATGATTTTCTTCGGCGTTCTGGCCGGAACCAGCACGCCCTGCCAGGTGGTCACGTCGTAACCGGGAACCCCGGCTTCGGCAATCGTCGGCACATCGGGCGCGGCAGACGAACGCTTCGCGCCCGTGATCGCCAGCGCCCTCAGCTTGTCGGCTTTAACGTGGGGCAGCGTGGAGAGCATGCTGCCGAAGATCAACTGCGCCTCTCCGCTAAGCACCGCCGTGAGCGCCTGCCCCCCGCCCTTGTACGGCACGTGCACCAGGTTGACCCCGGTCATGTTCTTGAACAGTTCCCCCGCAAGATGGTTGCCCGCGCCGTTGCCGGTCGAGGCGAAATTGAGCTTGCCCGGCCTCGACCGGGCGAGCGCAATCAATTCCTTCACCGACTTGACCGGGATCGACGGATTGACGACGAGAACGTACGGCGTCGAGCCGACCAGAGTCACCGGCGCAAAATCGCGGGTCGTGTCGTAAGGAAGGTTGCGGAACAGGCTGGGGGCAAAAGAGAGGTTGGCGGTGAGGCCGAGCAGCAGCGTGTAGCCGTCGGGTTCGGCCTTGGCGGCGAGCTCCGTGCCGATGATGCCTCCCGCCCCGCCCCGGTTGTCGACCACCACCTGCTGGCCCCAACCGTCCGAGAGCTTCTGCCCGATGACGCGCGCGACGATGTTCGCGCCACCCCCGGGCGGCGCGGGCACGATGAAGCGGATCGGCTTTTCGGGATAGCCCTGAGCGGCCGCGTGCCCGACGGCAGCGATCGGGAGCATGAGTGCACACCATACCCAGAAACCGGAATGCGATATCGCGATACGCATGGGCCTCCTCTGGAGCCGACCCGTCTCGCCGGACGGGTTCGAAGTCGGGCTGTGGAGCGGCCATAGTATCGCTTTTTTGATTTCAATGGGCGGGAAATCGCCGCGCCATGGCCCTGGAGTCGTTTCCCCGCTGTCAGGCGCGCGGGTTTGCGCGGCGGCGCGCGAACAGGTGATATGACCCGAAATGTGGTAGTGGGTCAGTTTGGCTGCAGCGACCTGTGCGGCGGCGCGCGTCGCGGGTAAGCCGTCAAGCGAAGTCTTGTATCGACGAGCGCCGACGGCTTGGGCACCCGCAGCGTGCCGTTTGCCGCACCGGGAGCAAAGCCAAACTGACCTACTGCCTGAAATGTCTTGTGCTTGACTACCGGGGGCGATGAGAGGTAGTAGTGCCGCAAGCAGCTTGAGCGCTCGCTGGTAGATTCGGTCGCGGTTTTCAGAGCTGCCGCCATCGATTTCGCCGGCAAGCGCCGCACGCCATCGGTCCTGTGCTTTGCAAGCGCAAGCACAAAGAAAGGGAGGAAGCCATGAGAAACATCCGACTCCTGCTGTGCAACGGCCTCGGAGCGCTGCTCGCGCTATTTGTCGCCGCCGCCGCGGCCGCGGACAGCTATCCCACGAAGCCGGTCCGGCTCATCATTCCGTTCCCGCCGGGCGGGAGCAACGACATCGTCGGGCGCATGATGGGCGCCGAACTGACCGAGCGCCTGGGCAAGCAGGTGATCGTGGACAACCGCGGTGGAGCGGGAGGTTCGCTCGGCGCGGAAATCACGGCCAACTCGGACCCCGATGGTTACACGATCGTGATCATCTCCGTCGCCTATGCTTTCAACCCCTCGCTCTACAAGTTGCGTTTCAACCCGGAGAAGGCGTTCACTCCGGTCTCCATTCTCGGGACCGGGCCCAACGCGCTCGTCGTCTTTCCCAAGCTCCCGGTGAACTCGGTGAAGGAACTGCTCGCGATGGCGAAGGCCAGACCCGGCGCGCTGAACTACGCCTCGGCCGGGGTGGGCAGCTTCCAGCACCTCGGCAGCGAGTTGTTCAGGATCATGGCCGGCATCAACATCGTGCACGTACCATTCAAAGGCGGCGGCCCGGCGATGGCCGACGTCATCGCGGGCAACACGCAGGTCTCGCTCGGCTCGCTGATCCAGATGATTCCCCACGTCAACTCCGGCAGGCTCAAGATACTGGGTATCGGGAGCCTGAAGCGCAGCCCGGCGATGCCCAATGTGCCCACCATCGCGGAGTCCGGCGTGCCCGGGTACGACGCGAGCAACTGGTGGGGCATCCTGGCGCCCGCCGGCACGCCGCCCGCCGTCGTCAAACGGCTGAACACCGAGCTCAACGCAATCCTGGCAAAACCCGACATCCAGAAGAAATTCGAAAGCCAGGGGGCGGAAACCCTGCGCATGACGCCTGCGGAGTTCGGCAAGCACATCAGGGCCGAGACCGCCAAGTGGTCGAAGGTCGTGAAGCAAGCGGGAATCAAGGCGGAGTAATCGCGATGAAAGCAGGCGGATACGAAATCGACATCGTGGTGCAGGGTTTTCCAGGCAGGTCCGTGTGCCACGGGGGCCTGGGGTGGAGCACGATCGTGGTCCTGCGCGGGCATGGCCGCGTCGCGCTGATCGACGTCGGCTCGTTCGGCATGCGCCGGCTGCTGATCGAGGGACTCGCGGCGCGCGGTCTCACCCCCGGCGACGTCACGGACGTGATCCTGACTCACTCGCATCACGACCACGCGGTGAACTGGACCCTCTTCGGTCGATCCCGGATCGTGATCGGCGCGCGCGAGCTCGACTGGTCCGTCAAGGAGCCCTGGGGCGAGACGGCGGTGCCGGAACTATACATGCAGGAACTGCAGCGCTGGCCGACCCTGCATGCCGCGACGGACGGAGAGAAAATACTTCCCGGGCTCACCGCGCACATCGCACCGGGCCACACGCCGGGCAGCCTCGTCTTCGTCCTCACCGGTCATGAGCACGACGTGATCTTCACCGGCGACGCCGCCAAGAACCGCGCGGAACTCGTCTCCCGCCGCACCGACATGACCTACGACGCCGCGGTGAGTGCCGCCTCGATCGACAGGATCCAGGACCTCTGGCGCCGCCGCCCCGGCACCGTGGTCGTGCCCGGTCACGATCTTCCGATGGTGCAGGAGGACGGGACGTGCCGCTATCTCGGTCAGCGCGAGGCAGCGATCAAGGCCTGGTTCGGCGACGATCTGGAGTCGACGACCGAGTTCCGGCTCGCGCTCGATTGAGCAAGTAGCGCGTTTCCACAAACGCACGAGAGGAACGCACACCTTTTCTAATGCGGGGCGGAACATTGGTCGCGACCTGCGCAACGGAGATCAGTCTGCGCGCTCGATCTTCGCCTCCTTGATCACTCTCCTCCATTTTTCCACGTCGGACCTGATGAGTTTCAGGAACTCCTCCGGTGGGCCGCCGCCGGGTTCCAGTCCTTCCGCCTTCATCTGGCTCCCCATCTCGCTCGTGCGCAGCACTTTCGCGACCTCCTTGTTCCACCGCGCGACGATGTTCCTGGGCATGCCCTTCGGACCCCACATGCCGTACCAATGAATCACCTCGTATCCGGGCACCGTCTCACTGACGGTCGGCACGTTGGGCATCAACGTCGAGCGCTTGGCGCCGGTGATGGCGATGGCGCGCAGCCGTCCCGCCCTTACATGCGGGAGGGTCGGCACCATGCTAAGGGAAGTGAGCTGGATCTCTCCGGCAACAACCGCGTTCAACGCCGGGCCCGAGCCCTTGTAAGGAACGTGAACGATATTCACCTTGGTCGTCAGCTTGAAAAGCTCGAACGAAAGGTGCGTGACGCTGCCGACGCCGACCGAGCCGTAGTTGAGCCTGGTGGGATTGGCCCTGGCGTGAGCGACGAGCTCCTTCACGCTCTTTGCCGGCACCGACGGATGCACCAGGAAGACCAGACCCGTCGTACCGATCAGGACGATGGGCTGGATGTCCTTTACGGGGTCGTATGACAGCTTGCGATACGCGCCGGTCGCGCAATAGCTGGCGGAGACCATGATCAGCGTGTAACCGTCGGGTTCGGCGCGCACCGCGAGCTCGGCGCCAACGGCGCCTCCAGCGCCCGGCCGGTTGTCGACCACG
>JACQGO010000276.1 GCA_016199485.1 Betaproteobacteria bacterium | reverse complement strand
TCATTTCCTCGATGAACATCAGCACTCCCATGCGCTCGCCGAGCATGCTCGCGGTGAGCATCGAGCTCTCCCCGTACCCCACCACCGGGATATCGATCACGCTGCGCGTCTCGCGCAGCGCCGGCTCGGGCAGCGTCATGATCGCGTACGCGTCGTAGCGCTCCTCCTCCGCCGCGATCCCGCGCAGGACAAACTGCTGTCCGTGGAGGTACTGCAAATACGCGTAGCGGATGTCGTTGCCGGGATAGTTGGTGCGGTAGGTCTGCGCGTGCATGCCGTGCATCACCACCTGCGTGTCCGCCCGGGCAACCCGGGCGAAGTGCTGCTCGAGCGCGGCGGCGTACGCCGGCAGGTTGTCCAGTACCGTGAAGCTTTGATGCCAGATGCGGATGCTCATCAGTCGTTTTCCTTGTGCGCTACCGGGCCTTGCGGCGCTGCGCCGCATCGCTGCCGGCGATCCGGCCGAACACCGCGCCTTTCAGTACCGATGTGGCCCCGGTGTAGTTCTTGTAAAACATGCCGATGGTCTCCCCGGCCGCGTACAGGCCCGGGATCGGATCTCCCTCCTTGTTGAGCACCCTCGCGCGGGCATCCACCTTGAGACCGCCAAAGGTAAACACGTTCGCGGAGATGACGGGATAGGCGTGAAACGGCGGCCGGTCGATCGGATGCGCCCAGTTTGACTTGGGGGGCACGAGCCCCTGCGTCGCCAGCCCGTCGAGCGCAAGCGGTTTGAAGTCTCCCGGCCGGCACGCGCGGTTGTATCCGGAAACGGTCGCCACCAGCGCTTCGGGCGCGATGCCGAGCTTGCCGGCAAGCTCCGCTATCGTGCCCGCCTCGATCGGCGGCTGGTCGGTCCTCAAGCCGAGCCGGTAGTTGGGGATTTCCAGATGCCTCGCGTCGAGCACGGTGTACGCGATCCCGTTCGTCTGGTTGAAGATTTCGCGCGTCACGCGCTCGTAGCAGGCGTCGATGGTCGTCAGCGCCTCGTCGGCGAAACGCCTGCCTTCCCGATTGACGAGGATGCCGTACGAGAAGATGAACACCGAGGGCTCCGCGATGCCCGAGCGCGGATCGACGGGCTCCGCGTGGTAGCTGCCGAAATCCCCGCACGGCGCGGCGCCGACGTCGAGCGCCATCTGCACGCCTTCGCCCTTGTTGTAGTATCCGCCGCGGCAGATCGGGCGCAGGAAGATCGATCGCGGTCCCATGTAACGGGTGAGCATTTCCGCGTTGCCCTCGAACCCCCCGGAAGCGAGCACCACCGAGCTCGCCATGAATTCGCGGACGCGTCCGCCCTTGCCCACCGCGCGCACGCCGGTCACGTTGCCCGCGCGATCCTGGATGAGCCCGGTCGCGGCGGTCTCGTAGGCGAATGTCGCGCCCATCTTCTCGGCGGCGGCGGCCAATGCTTCGACGAGCGCAAGCCCGCCGCCCACCGGCAGCAGCCTCGGCTGCGCCTTGGTCAGGAACTGCGTAGGCAGGAAGTCGAACCGGACGCCGAAACCCTTGAGCCACCGGATCGTCGGCCCCGCGGCATCCGCGAACGCGGAGACGATCTCCGGATCGGCAAAACTCAGCGCCTTGAGCAGGGCGGGCCACTTGTCGCGCGGCCCGGCGGCGAGATGCACCAGCGAGGGGTCGACGTAGCCGCTCGCGTTGCGCGCGAGTTGGTCCTCGAAGTCGTCGGTGACTTCGTTCTCGCTCTTCATCCTCAGGTACGCCTCGGTATAACGGGTCTGCCCGCCCCGCTCCTCGCGCGGTGCGCGTTCCAGGATCGTTACACCCGCCCCCCCTTGCAGGGCCGAGACGGCGGCCGCCAGGCCGCCGATGCCGCATCCCACGACCACGACATCGGAACGGGTTTCAGCCATGGGAACCTCCTCGCACACAAAGACTGCATTTTCAACTGTACTCACCTCCTGTAGCCAGATAAAGCGGAAGCGAGCGAAAATATTGTTCGGATTTTCCGAAAACAGAAGGATCCGACGATGGACCGCCTGAACGCTATGCGCACCTTTGTCGCGGTGGTGGAGGCAGGAAGCTTTTCCCGCGCCGCAAAAAAACTCGCGGTCGCAAACGCGACCGTCAGCGAATCGATAATGAATCTCGAGAGCTACCTCGGCGTCCGGCTGTTCGACCGCACCACGCGGCGCATGAACCCCACCTGGGAGGGGAACATCTACTACCAGCGCTGCCGGTCGGTGCTTGCCGAGATCGACGACGCCGAGCTTGCCGTGTCGGTGAGCCGCGCGATGCCGCGGGGGCACCTGCGCGTGCAGTTGCCTGCGGCGCTGGGCCACGCTTACATCGTGCCGGCGCTGCCTGCGTTCGCCGAGCGCTACCCCGATCTCAAAACGACGGTCCTGCTCGATCCCAGCCCCGCGGACCTCGTGGAGAGCGGCATCGATGTCTCGATCCAGCTCGGGGAGCTGAAGGACTCGAGCGTCGTCGCGCACAAGGTCTACGACGCGAAGCACGTCGCCTGCGCCTCGCCCGCGCTGCTCGCGGGATGCGGTGAGCCAACGCATCCCAAAGACCTGCAGAAGATGAACTGCCTCGGCTTCTACTCGCCGACCACCGGGCGCGTGCTGGAGTGGCAGTTCCGCAACGGCGACGACGCGTGGAAACACCTGCCGGGCGGGAATCTGCTCTTCAACAGCAGCGAGGCGTTGATCGACGTCGCCATCCGGGGCGGCGGCGTCATCTACATGCTCGACGTGCTCGTCAGGCACGCGATTTCCGCGGGCAGGCTCAAGCCGATCCTGACCGAGTGGACAACCCTCGAGCGGCCGATTTTCCTGGTGCACCCTCACAAGCAGCACGCCCCGGCAAAAGTGCGGCTGTTCGCGCAATTCATCGAGCAGCTGTTCTCGCGGCTGGAATAGCCGCACGAGAGCCGTAACCGGCAAGGACCGGCGCGACCCGCGCGGGAGTTGCGAACCGGGATCAAAAACTGGTCAAATGCGGGTCGGTGCGCGTCTTCAGGGAGGTTCGTATGCGGAAGTTTCCCGCGACCATCGTAATTGCGATCGCGTGTGCATGGTCCGCGGCGGCCGGAGCGCAGGTTTATCCTTCAAAGCCGGTCAGGATCGTGATGGGTTTCCCTTCGGGAAGCAACATCGACACGCTCACGCGGCCGGTGGCGCAGCACATGAGCGAGATCCTCGGCGTGCAGGTGGTGGCCGACAACCGCCCTGGAGCAACCGGCATGATCGGCAACGAGCTGGTCGCCAAGTCGCCGCCCGACGGTTACACGCTGCTCGCGGTGCCCAGCACCTCGCTCACCAGCATGCCGCACCTGCGGGCGAAGATGCCGTACGACTCGCTCAGGGATTTCGACGCAGTCACGCAACTCGCCCAGTGGTCGAGCGTATTGATCGCCAATCCCCGCGTGCCGGCGAAGACGGTGAAGGAGTTGATCGCTCTCGCCAGGGCGAGACCGGGCGTGCTCACGTTTGCTTCGTCGGGCGTGGGCAGCGGCTTTCACCTCTCCGGCGAACTGTTCAAACTGATGGCGCGCGTCGACATGGTGCACGTGCCGTACAAGGGCGGGAACCTCGCGCTCACCGACATCATGGGCGGGCGCGTCGACCTGATGTTCTACACGCTCTCGGTGGCTCTGCCCCACATCAAGTCCGGCCAGCTGCGATTGATCGCGGTCAGCGGATCGAAGCGCAACCGGCTGTTCCCGGATGTGCCGACGGTCTCGGAGTCGGGGCTTCCCGGTTACGAGACGAGCGGCTGGGCGGGCGTGGTTGCGCCCGCCAAGATGCCCACGGACATCATCGACAGGCTCAACGCCGCGATCGTGAAGGTTCTGCGCACTCCGGCCATGACCGAGCTTTATGTGGGCCAGGGCGTGGAAGTCGTCGCCAGCACGCCCGCGCAGTTCGCCGCCAAGATCCGCGCTGACTACGAGAAGTACGGCAGGCTCATCAGGCAGGCCGGCATCAAGGCCGAGTAAAGCAGTGAAATGTAAAACGTGAAAAGTGATCCCCCTCACCCTGCGCCCGCGAAGGGCGGAGCAGGTTCCGTCGGCCTTGGCCGATGGATGCGACCCCGCAGCGGGATGCAGCACGCCGGATCTGCGCGTGCTTGTGCGCGCCTCCACGGTCGCATCCCCGCACGCGGGGCCCCTGCTCCACGTTCCGGCGTGCCTCTCCCCCGGTAACGGGGGAGAGGGAACGTTTCACTTTTCACGTTTCACGCTTCTATCGAGAGGTCATTTCCGTGACGGCGACAAAGCACAGCCACTGGTTCCGGTATTTTCCGACCAACCACATGTGGTCGCACGCGATCATGCACGCGATCGAGATGATTCCCTACGGGGCGGCGGCGATGGGCGAGATCGACCAGGTCGGCCAGCGCCTGAAGGACCGCGTCGGCGATAACGCGGCGTGGGTCGAGGAATGGGTGAGGATGGCCGAGAAGATGGAGAGCCGCGCCGGGGAGGAAGCGGCTTCGAAGCACCAGTTCACCGCCGGCACCTATTATCTCCACGCGGCGACTTACTACAACTACGGCGAGCGTTACCAGCCGCCCGGCGAGCGCAAGCTCGATCTCTACCGCCGGCACCTGCGCTGCTTCCGGGAAGGCGTGACGCGCCGCTACCCGAACATGGAGCGCGTGGAAGTGCCGTACGAAGGCACGGCGCTGCCTGCTTGGTTCATGAAGGCGCCCGGCGTCGAAGGCCGCGCCCCGACGGTGGTTTTCTTCAACGGGCTCGACGGCAGCAAGGAAGTGACGATCTTCCACGGCGGTATCGAGCTTGCCGCGCGCGGCATCCACACGCTCTCGGTGGACGGGCCCGGGCAGGGGGAAGCGCTGCGGCTCCAGGGGATCGTCAGCCGCTACGACTTCGACGTCGCGGGCACCGCGGCGTACGAGTACGCGGCCTCACGGCCGGAGGTGAACCCAAACCGCGTCGCGGTGATGGGCTCGAGCATGGGCGGCTATTACGCACCGCGCTGCGCGGCATTCGAGCCGCGCTTCGCCGCGTGCATCGCGTGGGGCGGGCACTTCGACTATCACGCGGCGTGGATCCGGCGCCGCAAGGAGATCGAATCGGGCGGCACGCGTGTCTCGGCGCCGTACTTCCAGTTGCTGTGGGTACTGGGCGTTCGCGATATGGACGCGGCCATGGAAAAGCTGAAAGAATACACGCTGGCCGGGGTCGCCGGCAGAATCACCTGCCCGTTCCTGGTCATCCATGGCGAGAACGACACGATCGTGCCGGTCGAGTACGCGAAGCAGCTCTACGAAGCGGTCGGCTCGCGAAACAAGACGTTGAAGATCTTTACCGTCGAGGAAGGCGGCAGCGAGCACGTGCAGGGCGACAACCGCGCGGTCGGCGCGAACTACGTTGCCGACTGGGTGGCGGACAATCTCTGATCGGGGCGCAGGTCCGGGGTTGCAGGTCAACTTAAGACAACTTGAGGAGGAGTCGTGAGAATAATCAGTGGGGTTGCGGTGGCAGCGTTCACTCTCGTGTCGGCGGGCTTGGTCGGCCCCGCGTTCGCGCAGGCGTCGCCTGCCGGCAGCGCGGCGGGATATCCGAGCCGGCCGGTGCGCTTCGTCGTCGGTTATCCCCCGGGCGGCGCGACCGACATCATCGCCCGCACCGTCGGTATAAGGCTCAGCGAAGGCCTGCGCCAGCAGGTGATCGTCGACAACCGGCCGGGCGCGGGCGGCATCATCGGATCGGACATCGTCGCCAAGGCGACGCCCGACGGCCACACGATCGTGCTGGTCACCACCTCGCACGGCGTGAATCCCAGCCTGTACAGCAAGCTGCCGTACGACACGGTGAAGAGCTTCGCTCCGATCACCCAGGTGGGATCACTGCAACTCGTCCTCGTCGTGAATCCCTCGCTGCCGGTGAAATCGGTGAAGGAACTCGTCGCGCTCGCGAAGTCGCGCCCGGGCAAGCTCAATTTCGCATCCTCCGGCAGCGGGCAATCGCTGCACCTCGCCGCGGAGTTGCTCAAGACCATGGCCGGAATCGACATCGTGCACGTGCCCTACAAGGGCGGTGCGCCCGCCAGGACCGATCTGCTCAGCGGGCAGGTGCAGCTCATGTTCGAATCGATGATCGGAGTGCTGCCCTTCGTCAAGGCGGGAAAGCTCAGGGGACTCGCGGTAAGCGGCGCGAAGCGCTCGCCGGCGGCGCCCGATATACCGACCGTCGCGGAAGCCGGCGTTCCGGGCTACGAGGCGAGCGGTTGGGTGGGCGTGCTCGCGCCCGCCGGCACACTGAAGCCGATCGTGACGAAGCTCAACGCTGAAATCGTCAACGTGCTGAGAACGCCGGAAGTCCACGACCGCCTGTTCGCGAGCGGCGTGGAGGTGGTCGGCAGCACACCGGAGCAGTTCGCTCAGTTCATCCGGGCGCAACTCGTCAAGTGGGCGAGGGTCGTGAAGCAGTCGGGAGCCAAGCTGGATTAGAAGCGGTCTCAAAAACCCGTTTGAAACCGCAGATACACGCAGATAAACAGATAACTTGAACCTGAAACCGTCGTTAACCGGGGATTTTATCCGCGTTCATCCGCGTTTATCTGCGGTTAATGCTGGTTCCCGATTTTTGAGATCGCCTGCTCTCAAACAACAAGTGCAACACATTGGACCACCTAACCAAATGAAGCAGCCCTACTTTTCTCCCCTCCTTC
>JACQGO010000272.1 GCA_016199485.1 Betaproteobacteria bacterium | reverse complement strand
CGATCATCCGCGAGAGCACCGCCTCCCAGTAGCTCACCTGCGCCGCACCGAGCGCCTTCGGTCCGACGACGCCACGCATGTTGTCGACCACTACTTCCGCGCCCTGCTCTCTCCAGGTCGGCACGCCTGCCAGCGCGCCGGCGAGCCGGCGTGGGGCTGACACCGCGAGAATCCGGATCCTGCCCGCCTGCATGTGCGGAATCAGGTTGTAAGCCGGCGAGGCGACCACCTCGACGTGGCCGCCGAGGAGCGCGGCCATGCCCTGTGCGGCCGCAGGAAAGACGACGGCCTTGAGCTTCCTCGCATCGCCGCCTGCGGCCCTGGTGGCGAGAGCGAGCGCGATGTGATTGGGGTTCGCCAGCGTGGTGCCCATCGCGATGCTCAGCGCCGAGGCGTCGCTCTTCAGCCGTTCGAGCAGCTCCTTGCCATCGCGGATCGGGGAATCTGCCCGCACCGCCGCCGCGACCGATTCGCTGAAGAGCTGGGCGATCGGCGTGAGATCGGTGTAGTTGAGCGCGCTCTTGCCGGTAATGTAGTTAGTCAGCAGGTTAGCAGTGCTGATCGCGACGAAGTGGCCGTCCCCTTGGTGCTGGTTGAGCGAGCCCCATGCGATGGCGCCTCCCGCGCCGGGCCGGTTCACAACCGCGACAGGCACTTCCACCAGCCTGTGATCCTGGATGAGCTTCTGCACTAGGCGGGCGATCCCGTCCGAGCCTCCCCCGGCGCCGGACGGGGCGACGATCTCGACGTTCCTGGCGGGCTTCCACTGCTGGGCGCCAGCCTGAAGCGTGAACAACGCCAGCGCCAGCAAGGCGAATGACGCCACGCGGCACGCTCTACGATGCGCAAATGCCGTCCGATCTCGTGTCATTGCTGCCCCATTTCCGGTAAATAGTTGCGGAACGCTCGCGGCAAGGCGGCATTGCCGGCGGTCACCAGACGAGCATGTCCATGAATTCGTTTACCGGTGTTTTTTCCAGCGAGCGCTGATCGCCGAGCAGCGCCGCCACCAGTGACTGCCGTTTCGGGGCAAAGCCGCGCGCGAGGTTGGCCCTGAACTTCTTTTCCACCAACGGCAAGCCGTCACGGCGGCGCGCAGGGTTGCCGAGCGCGTATTCGCTCTCTTCGCGGGGGGTTCGCGATCCATCCTTGAAGAAGACCCGCAAGGAGTTGCAGTTCGAGCGCTTTGCGGGGTCGCGGTAGTCGCGGGTATAACGCTTCTCTTCGGCGACCACGATCCGGGCGCGGAGCTCGTCGATGCGCGGATCGCTGGCGCGGGCGTCATCGTAGCTGCTCGGGCTGATATCGCCGTCGAGCAAAGCGACCGCCACGATGTACTGCAGGCAGTGATCCCGCGCGGCGAAATTCAGCAGCGGTCCCGTCGTGGTGGTCATGCGCAGCGCCAGCTCGTGCGTGCGCAATTCTATCCTTTCGATTTCGTCGAGCCGGGATTTCACATGGGAATGCAGGCGCAGCGCGCATTCGGCCGCGGTCTGCGCGTGACGCTGCGCCGGGAAGATCTTGAAGGTCACGTTCTCCATCACGTACGAGCCCAGGGGCCGCGGCAGGTCCACCGGCTGCCCGCGATAGATCACGTCCTGGAATCCCCAGGTTCTCGCGGTGAGCGCACTCGGATAACCCATTTCGCCGCGCACCGCCATCAGCGCAAGCCATACCGCACGGCTCGCAGCATCGGCTGCCGCCCACGATTTGCGCGCCCCGGCGCCCGCATGGGTGCGGTAAAGGTTGAGCGGGTGGCCATCGACGACCGCGTTCGACAGGGCATTGATGATTTCGTCCCTGCCTGCGCCGAGCATGTGCGCGACGACGGCGGTGGAGGCAAGCTTCACCAGGATGATGGAATCGATTCCGATTTCGGGGCGGTTGAAGGTGTGGCCCTCGGACAGGATGCCCTGGACCTCGTACGCCTTGATCATCGCCGTGATGACGTCGCGCATGGCGAGCGGCTTCCCGCCCGCCGCGACCCTCGTCCGGCTCAGGTAATCGGCCGTCGCGAGGATCGCGCCGATGTTGTCCGAGGGATGGCCGCCGACCCGCCACAGGTCGTTGAAATCGTGCCAGCGGAGAAGGCAACTGATGGCGAAGGCGGCGGCGACCGGATCCAGCTCGAACGAGGTTCCCGGCACCCGCGCCCCGTGCGGCACGATCGTTCCCGGCACGACGGGCCCGAGCAGCTTCATGCAGTCCGGCGTGCCCAGCGCCTGAAACGCGCACCCGAGAGCATCCATCAGGCAATAGCGCGCGAGCCGGCGGGCCGCGGCTCCGCCGACGGCTTTCCGGCTCACGTATCTCGCAATGTCTACGAGCAGCTTGTCGGGCTTGGGACGCGAGTTGGTCATCGAAGTCATTTCTGATTTGATCAGCGCAGCGGATTCCGCGGGAGCACTGCCGGCGGACTCCATCCGCGCGCGGTTGTCATCCACCCCGCAAATGAGGCGACGCGCAAGCCACGTGGCCGAGAGCTTTCGCGAATTCTACTGAGCGTCGCGAAACTCAGTAACGCTCCGCTCCGTCACAATGAGGCGAAACCACCCCGGCGACTTCGTCGCCACCCCTCCTTGACAAGGAGGGGGAAGGTTCTTCCCTGCTCTTCGAGGAGGGGTCGCGCGCAGCGCCGGGTGGCGTGAATGAACGTCACCTGCTTCTACAACGGTCGCTAGGCCGCCGCAACGCGGCGCGACTTTGCGGCGTCGACCGCGAGCAGCCGCGTGAAGTCCCGCACGTCGGAAAGCTTCTCGAAGCGCTGGACCTCGGCGTGGATTTCCGCGATGCGCTCGCGGGGCAGCGCGCGCGCCGCGCAGTTCTCGAACTTCTCCTTCAGCAGCTCGGGCGGCGCGGGAATGTCGACGGTGCGGCCGAGCTGAAAGTGCACTTTCTGCGCGAGAACCCGGCCGCCGGTCGTGGTGACCTTCACCTCCGCCCCGAAATGGTGATCCGCGGGGAACTGGGCGGTGGTATAGGTCGCCGCGTGTATTTTCGGCAGCAGCCGCCGCACCGCCGGGTCGTTGTGCGCGTTGCCCTCGAACTGCTCGATCGTGATCCGGCGGTCGGTCACCGCGCGCGCGACGCAGTACTGCACGCTGAACTTGGCGTCGAGCGGGGTCCGCGGATCCGGGCGGTTGGTGTGCGCGAGCCGCCGCGTATGCAGCCACACATCGACGCGCTCGATCGATTCGGGCTTCAGGTCGTGCTCGCGCACGAGCGCCGCCATCGCCTCGATCGCGGGATGGATGCTGCCGCAGCACGGATAGAGCTTGATCGTGATGCCCGGCCGGGTGATGTCGAGGGGCTTCGCCCACGCCGCCAGGATGCGGGAGGCGTCGTAGTTGCCTTCGCCGTTGAACACGTTGAAATAGCCGTGATGGTGCTCGAAGGCGTTGGCGCTGGCGGTGAAGCCGTCGCGCGCGAGCTGGGCGGCGAACAGCGCGCTGCGGTTGCAATGGCCGACGTGCAGCGGCTTGACCATGGTCCCGAAATTGGACTTGATGCCGGCGGCAAGCGAGGCGGCAATGGCGAGCGCGGTCGCGGTGCGTTCTTCGGAGAGCTTCAGCAGCTTCGCGCAGGCCGCGGCGCACCCGAAGATGCCGATCGAGGTGGTCGGATGCCAGCCCTTGTTGTACTGGTAGAAATTGACGCCGAGCGAGAACTTGCAATCGACCTCGATGCCTGCGACGTAGGCGGCGATGAAATCGCTGCCGTTTGCGCCGCTTTCCTCGGCAGCCGCGAACAGCGCCGGCAGGATTCCCGCCGAGGGATGGCCCCCCATCGTGTTGCTGCAATCGTCGAAGTCGAGCACGTGGGCGGCGGTGCCGTTCACCAGCGCCGCGTCGAGCGCGTTCACGCGCAGATCGCGCCCGAATACGACCGCGGGGCCGCCCGCCGCGCCGCGCAGCGCGAGCTCCCTCACGATGCGCGTCGCCTCCTCCCGGGACCCCGCGAGCGTCACGCCGACGTGATCGAGAATGCCGACTCTCGCCCAGTACACCGCATCGGCCGGCAGATCATCGTAGCACAGCGCGTTGATGCGCCTGGCAAGCTCCAGCGCGAACGTCGCGGGAGGATTTGTCGATGGCGATTGGCCGGTCGAGGCATTTTCCGCGCTTTTCCCGGCGTTCCTGGTGTTCCGAGATCTGGGCATGTCGGCTTCCTCTTCAAACTGTGTGCCGCGAAAACCACCATTGTCGAATCATTCTACTATTCACGGCGGATCCCCGCATCCCTGATCAACTTGCCTGACGTGACCATATCGGATTTCACCAGGGCCGCAAGCTGCGCCGGCGAGCTGCCGACGACTTCCGCTCCTATGTTGAAAAGCTTTTCTTTCACCTCGGGCCGGTTAAGGACGCGCACGATTTCCCGGTTCAACTTGCCGATGATCGGCCCGGGAGTCTTCCCGGGTGCAAATATGCCGTAGATCGAGGCCGACTCGTACCCGGGCAGCCCCGAGGCCGCGATCGTGGGCGAATCGGGGAGCAACGCGGACGGCCGCGCGGTGGTCACCGCCAACGCTCTTACCCTGCCCGTCTTGATATGCGGGACAGCCGCGGCCGCGGTGACGAACATCACCTGCACTTCCCCGGCGATCAGGGCGGCGAGACCGGCCCCGGCGCCTTTATAGTTGATGCGCACGATATTGACGCCCGCCATGGACTTGAACAACTCCGCCGCAAGATGATTCGCGGCGCCCGTGGAACCTGACGCATAGTTGAGCTCCCCCGGCCTGGCCTTGGCCAGGGAGATCAGCTCCTTGACGGACTTTGCCGGCAACGCCGGATTCACGACGAGAATATTGGGCTGACTCACCGCCAGCGTGATCGGGGAAAAATCTCTCACCGGATCGAACGGCAACTTGTCATACAGGAACGGCGCAAGCCAGAGTCCGCTGCCGGACAGAAGCAGCGTATGACCGTCGGGCTCCGCCTTGGAGACGATCTCCGCCGGGATGATCCCGGTCGGCCGGTTCTCCACCACGACCTGCTGGCCGAGGGGACCTGCAAGCCCCTGCCCGATCAGACGCGCCATGAAATCACTTCCGCCTCCGATTCCGGGAACCACGATGCGTATCGGTCTGTAGGGATAATTCTGGCCGGACGCCGCGCCCGCGCACAGAACCATCATGCCCACCGGGAGCATCAAAGCGAGAAAACGCAGCGGGAGCATAACTCCTCCGTGATGACCAGAAAATACGCTAGAAGCCATCTCAAAAATCACTCAAAACCGATTCAAGCCAAAAGGCCGTAGCCACAGAGAGCACAGAGAACACAGAGAAAACCGGGAAAATCCTCTTTTTGCGCTTACCTACCTCATGCCTTTACAGTGCTGAGGGTTAGACTCTGTGACCTCTGTGTGCTCTGTGGCTGAAGTTTTCAGGCTTTTGAGACCGGTTCTAGTCTGCTAATACTACCTCGCGGGTGACCGCCGAGCGCGTGTACCCGGATCCCGGCATGTAGACCGAATGCGTGCCGGGGCCGCCGGCGACGATAATGCCGATGCACTCGGGCCGCGGCGAGATCGGGAGCATGGTGTCCCGCGTGATCTCGCCCAGCTCCGCGCGTCGGCCGTTCTGCACGCGCGCAAAATCTTTGGCGGACAGGCGCGTCGCCGCCAGCTTCGACTGTTCCCAGAGACGGCGCTTGACCTCGAGCTTGCTCAACCCGTCGCGCTTCAGGATGTGCGCGTGCTCCGGCGAGAGCACGAGCCACGGCGCGCCGCCGCCGTAGACGTAGTCGCTGCCCACGGGGAACGCCATCGTGTCCGCAATCACCCGCAGGATATCGCCGGCATCCTTCGCGTGGGTGTTCATGTTCCAGGTGCCCAGGGGAGGAACGACCGTCACCGTGCTCGACTCGGGCGCAAAGCCGCGCTCGACGTGCAGCGGCTCCCAGGGATTGGCCTCCTCGTTCTCGGCGCAGCAGAACGTGTACTTGCCCGGCTGACCCTGGGTCGCGCGGTCCAGTTCGCCCGGCAGTCCGCCGCCGATGTTCTGCAGAACGAGCCGCAGCGCCCGGCCGAGCGTCGCGTTCGCCCAGCTTCCCTGCCCCAGGCAGTTGTTGCCGCTGTTGACCCCCAGCCGCCGGGCGATCGGCCCGTTGATGATGAGCCAGACCGCGCCGGGGTTGGTCGTCGATTGTATGCCTTGCAGGTTGAACTCCGGCGCGGCGACCGCCTCGGCCGCCGCGATCAGTACCGGAAGATACTCGGGATAGCAGCCTGCGAGCACCGCGTTGATCGCGATGCGCTCAACCGTCGCAGCGCCATAAGCCGGTGCAATCATCGAGACCACCTCGTCCGGCGCGCGGCGGGTATGGTGCAGCATGCGCGCCACGCGCTCCGGCGTCGGTGGAATCGCCGGCAATCCGTCGCTCCACCGCCGCCCCACAAAAAACCGGTTGAGTTCTTCGAGATCCTCGGGAGCCTCGACCCGCGCGGCGCGTCCGTCAGACGGCAAACGACCGGCGACTACCGGCGTATCCTGGAGAGCGGGCTCGCACAGGAGCCGGGCGATGTCGTCCACGATTTCGCGAGCAAGCCGGCGCAGCTCGTCGCGGGTGCGGATGCCGAAAGGATGCGGGACGACCGCGATCGGCAGCTCGGGGTAGCCGAGCGCCTTTGCCTGTCCGCGGCCCAGCCCCGTAAAGGCGGTCGAGCACACCGCCACCACCGCGAGCCCGTGTCTGGCTGCCTCTACGCTGTCGTGGATACTCCACGACGTGCAGGAGCCTCAGTCACCCGACCCGGTGATCACCGCGTCGCACTGCGCGGACAACTCCTTCAGCACCGCATCGGGCACCGGGACCGAACCGCGCTTGCGGTGCTTGACGACCGAGGCGACGCCGTGTTTGCTCACCAGCAGCTCCGCGAGATCGTCGACCAGGTGGTTGAAGTTGGGCTTTCCGTTGTCGATGAAGCCGACCACCTTCCCGGTGAGCCCATCGAGCGCCCGCCGCGACTGCTGCTGCTCGTTGCGTTCCGGCGCCACCGGGTCAAGGACGACCATGCTTCCCGCCATCGCGCTTCCTCACTTGTTCTCGTCAGGGAATTGTAATCCGCGCGGTTGGGGCCGGCCCCGCGGTCAAGGTACAGCCGGTCTCGCTTGATGACAAATCAGTCATGAAGAACGCCGGTTTCCTTAATTACCTTGGACCACTTGGCGATTTCCATTGCAATGTACCTGGAAAACTCCGCCGGCGAGCTGGACGCAGGCTCGAGACCCTGGGTCATCAAGCTTTTCTGCACCTCCGCGCTCCCGACCGCGCGCACGATTTCCCCGTTGAGCCTTGAGATGACGGGCTGCGGGGTCCCGGTCGGCACAAGCACACCGTACCAATTCACCAATTCATAGCCGTTGACACCAGCTTCCGCGATAGTCGGAACATCGGGTAACGCCTTGGTGCGTTTAGAACCGCTTACTCCCAATACGCGGAGCTTCCCCGTCTTAATGTACGGCAGTGCGGGCAAGATATTGCTGAATAGCAGGTTCACTTCTCCCGCCAGCAAAGCCAAGAGGCTCGGGCCTCCGCCTCTGTAGGTGATCCCCGTCATATGAACTCCGGTCACTGACTGGAACAGCAGTGCGCCGAGGTTACTGCCACTGCCACCGCCGGTCGAGCCGTAATTGAGCTCGCGTGGCCTGGCTTTGGCCAAAGCGACAAGCTCCTTCACTGATTTCACCGGAACAGCGGGATGAACCACCAGCACCAACAATCCATTTGCAAGAAAGCTTACCGGCGAAAAGTCGCGCACCGGATCGTACGGCAGATTCTTATGGAGACTCGGGGTCACGGCAAAACCGAACGTCCCCATGAGCAGCGTGTAACCGTCTGGTGCCGCTCTTGCCGCAATCTCGGTTCCAACGATACTTGCCCCCCCACCTCGACTATCTATTATGACTTGCTGTCCCCAGCCCTCGCTGAGCTTCTGCCCAACAATGCGTGCAATGATGTCCGTCGCTCCCCCTGGAGGATATGGCAATATGAAACGAATCGGCTTGTTCGGATAATTCTGGCTGGATGCCACGCCCGCGCCCAGAACCATCATGCCAACCGAGAGCAGCCACGCGACAAAACGCAGCGGCAGCACAAATCCTCCGCGAAAGCTAGAACCTATCCCAAAAATACCCCTGGAGCAATACGAGGACGCCTCCGGGGTTGAAGAAGCCGACGACGTCTTGAAGACGATACCCAGGTGACCACACGCGCAACTCGCGGCCGGGCCGCGCTACGGCGCGGACAATATTTGCGCTAAATCCCGCGCGTGGCCTTTCTTGTCCAGCGCAAGAATTTCATCTCGAATGATTTCCGCCCGGTCGCGTGACACGGCCACCTGCGCATTCCCCATGAATTTGGCTGCGATGTCGTCCTCTTCGAGAGGATTATCGACCGTCCCGCGGGTGTCCTCCTCGCGGTGGCTCAAGACCTGGCCGTTCTTGAGGGTAACGATGACCTCCCCTGACCAATGCTCAGGATGCCCTGCGTTCGGATCGATGCGATAGCTCACCTTGTCGGCGAGCGCGAGCAGACCGGGGTCCTGATAGCACTCGAGATCTTCCAGGCCCAACTTCTGACGCATCAAACCGCAAGCGATGGCGTACTGAATGCTGAATCGCGCAGCGTAACTGTCAACCGGGCGTTTTCTCGCGGCAACGGGCTCGCATACGACCTTGACCGCACGCGGCGGCACGAGCGCTTCGACGGAGGCGATATCATCGGGCCGCACATGGTGTTTTCTTGCGATCGCTATCGCCGCGTCAACAAAGACGATATTGAGCTGGCCCACGGGAAACGGCTTTATCGCGACGTGCAGCGTCTCCCAGCGGCTGCCGAGTTCCGCCGTGGCTCTGGCCAAATCAGCCGGCGTAACGTCAGGACCCAGGTGCGTCGCATACAGTCCGAAACGTCCCTCGTAGGTAGTTCGCGGTCCGGTAAAACCGCCCCGGGCGAGTACCGCCGCGGTAATGCCCGCCACGCCCGCCCATCCGGGATGCAGACGTTTCGAGCCTGATGAATTGGAACTGTATTCACGCGCGCCGGACGCCATGCTCAATACGACACCCTGCGCCATGGTGAGCTGCTCGCGCGAGAGACCGTACAATTTTCCGGCCACGAGCGCGCAGCCGAATGCCGCACTCACTCCGGTCGGGTGAAACCCGATCTGGGTCAGTCGACCTCTGGCTACCGCAGCCACTCGCGTCGCTACCTCCATGCCTAATATGTAGGCCGCCAGTAAATCCTTCCCGGACTTGTTCGCGCAGGCCGCAACTCCGAGCGCCGCCGGGAAGCAACTGGAGGTGGCGTGTATCGGCCCCATCAAATGCGTATCGTCGAAGTCCAACCCGTGGACGAGCACGCCATTTGCAAGCACCGCGTCACGCAACGGCAGTCTGGTGGGCAGCCCGATGACGTTGGTGTCCCCGGGCCCGAAGCTCGCCAGCGAGTTGACGGTCTTGCGCGCAAAGCCGAAGGTGCTCGATGCGAGCGCAATTCCCGCGCCGTCGAGTATCAGATACCGCGCCCGGCGCTTGACGTTTTCAGGGACCGCGTCGTAGCTGAAAGCCCCGGCATATTCGGACAGTTGTTCCGCTATCGTCGCCATTCCCCTCGCCGTCGTCCATTTGTTCCAGCTTCACTCGATGACCGAGTCATTCACGACGGCCGCGGGTTTCCTTGATGAGCTTGGCCCACTTGGCGACTTCTCCGGCAACGTACCTGGAAAACTCCGCCGGTGAGCTGGACGCCGGATCGAGACCCTGGGCAATCAACGCTTTCTGCACATCCGCACTCTCGACCGCGCGCACGACTTCCCCGTTGAGCTTCGAGATGATGGGTTGCGGGGTCCCGGCCGGCACGGCAACGCCGTACCAGGAAACCAGCTCATAGCCGTCAATTCCCGCTTCCGCGATGGTCGGAACGTCGGGTAACGCCACGGTGCGTTTGGGACTGCTCACTCCCAGTACGCGCAGCTTGCCGGCCGTGATGTGCGGCATGGCGGCTGAAATGCTGACGAAGACCACCTGCAATTCTCCGGAGAGCAGGGCAATGAGCAGCGGGCCTCCGCCTCGATAGGTGATCCCCGTCATCCGCACCCCGGTCATCGACTGGAACAGCAGCGTGCCGAGGTTGCTCGAGCTGCCGCCGCCGGACGAGCCGTAATTGAGCTGGCCCGGTCTCGCCTTGGCCAGGGCGACCAGATCCTTCACCGATTGCGCCGGAACGGCGGGATGGACCAGCAGCGCCAGCGATCCATTCGCAATCAGGCTGATCGGCGAAAAATCACGCACCACGTCGTAAGGCAGCTTGTCGTGGAGGCCCGGGGTGACGGCCCAGCCGAAATTCGCCAGTAGCAACGTGTAACCGTCCGGCGCCGCTCTCGCTGCAAGCTCGGTTCCCACGACAGTCGCGGCCCCGCCCCGGTTATCGATCACGACGTTCTGCCCCCAGGCCTCGGCAAGCTTCTGCGCGACGAGCCGTGCGGTATGGGTGGTCGCCCCCCCTGGAGGATACGGCACTATGAAACGAATGGGCCGGTTCGGATACTCCTGGCCGGACATCGCGCCCGCGCCCAGAGCCATCGTGCCGGCCAGCAACACGCCTGCAACAAAACGCGATGACAGCATAGACTCTCCACACATGCTGAATCTACTGAGCCTCACGACACTCGGTGACACTCCGCTCCATCACGATGAGGCGGAACCACCCCGGCGACTTTGTCGCCACCCCTCCTTGGCAAGGAGGGAGACCACCCCGGCGACTTTGTCGCCACCCCTCCTTGGCAAGGAGGGGAAGGTTCTCCCGGCGGCGAAGTCGGCGCCGGCGGCGATTGGGTTCTCCCCTCCCTGGCAAGGAGGGGAAGGTTCTCCCCTCCTCCTCGAGGAGGGGTCGCGCACAGCGCGGGGGTGGTGTCAATGGATGTCACCTGCTTCTACAACCATCAATAATCCCGCTGTCGCGCCGGCGGTGGGGACAATCTGCGAGCATCGTCGCGCCATCCGCCGCGAGCGGCTATTTCAACGCTGAAACGAGCGCCCTGAACTCGTCGTCGGTGAGCCTTCTCTTGCGCCTGACGGCATCCTGGTTCACCGCCTTGACGAGATCGGGCAGCCGGTCTTCCGCAACGCTGAGACCCAGCAGGCGCGATTTTTCCTTCACGGCAACGGCTCCGGTTCCTCGCCCCAGCCCGATCTGGAACTTCTGCCCGACCAGCGAGGGGCTGAACGGGAACTGGATGCTTTCGTCCTTGGTAATGGTGCGCATGATGTGGTCGCGCTTGTACATCCAGTTCCGCTCCGCGACGACGGGCTTCTGTTCGGCAACCGGTATGCCCGTCATCTCCGCGAAAAGAAACGAAGCTTCGGTCAGCTTTTCGGTGACGATCCCGATATCCTTGCGATAGAGGCAGAGCAGCGCCATCACCACTTCCGCTACCGGCGCGATCCCCGAGCGGGCCGGATCCGCCCCGTTGACCACGATCTCGGCCCCTATCGCGCCGGCTTCGAACGACGCCAGCGTATTCGCCGTGGCCAGTCCGAAATCGTTGTGGCAATGCACCCGTATGCCGGCGCCCGTGCTCTCCCGCAGCGCCTTCACCATGTGTTTCATGAGCGCGGGCTTCGCCACGCCGACCGTATCGTTGATCAGGATGGTGCTCGCCCCGAGCTCGACGGCCCGGGCGCCGACGTCGATCAGAAATGCGAGATCGGTGCGCGGAGCGTCCGTGAACCCGATCGTGACCCGCTTGACGCCCTCGTCGAGCGCGTACTTCACGGCATCGAGCGCCCTGCGCGCGATACCATTGGGCGACATGCCAGGTTCCCCCATCGCCCATTTCCGCGGCGTCGTGATCGACGGATGGATGATGTCCGCGCCCGCCTTGATTCCGGCCCGGATCTCCGCTTTCCAGTCATCGTAACCGTAGGGATGATAGGGCCTGACCAGCGCCTCGAATTTCACGCCGACCCCGGCATCGCGGCACGCCTTGATCACGTCCGCCAGCCCTTGCGAATGCGCCTGGAGGACCGGGATATTCATCGCGTCGAGCGACTGCGCCAGGACCACTTTCTGCTGAACGGTCAGATCCACGTCATAGACCACCTCTTCGCGCAGCGTAATCTCGACCAGCTCGATGCTTTGCGCCAGATGTTCGCCGGCGCACACTTCCGGGAGAAAGTTGAGATCGCCAACGTAATTTCTGTCCTGCTTGCTGTCCTTGTTCACACTCGCCCCTTTTCCGTCGATTGTCGGTTCTGATACTGCTCGAATAACTGCAGCGCAATCGGTTCCCGGCGCAATAGCTACGGGAATGCCGAAGCGCGATATCCGCAACTACTTGACGTGGATGCCGACATCCTTGATCAGCTTGCTCCACTTGGCAATCTCGGAACTGATTATGGCCGCAAATCGCTCCGGAGAGCTGCCGATGATCTCCACTCCCACGTTGAAAAGCTTCTCTTTCGTAGCCGAACTGTTAAGCGCGCGCACGACCTCCTGGTTCAGCCGGTTGACGATCGCGGCGGGCGTTTTCGCCGGCGCCCATAGTCCTAATAGTTGTACCGCTTCGTAACCAGGTACGGTCGCCGCCACAGTAGGCAAATCGGGAAACACCGTAGACCGTCCGGCGCCGGTAGTTCCCAAGGCCCTCAACTTGCCCGACCTGATATACTGCGCCGCCGTGGCCCCGGGAGGAAATGACAGGTGCACGTGGCCGCCGACCAGGTCGGCCATCATCAATGCAGCGCTCGAATAAGGAACGTGCGTCATATTGACGCGTGCCATCGCCTTGAACAATTCCGCCGCGAGATGATCTGCACCCCCGATTACGCCTGAAGCATAGTTAAGCGCTCCGGGCCTGGCTTTCGCCAGAGCGATCAACTCCTTGACCGACTTTACCGGCAACGAGGGATGCACGACCAGAAAACTGGGCGACCTCGCCACCGCCGTGATCGGTGAAAAATCCCTCACCACATTGTAGGGCACGTTGTCCTGCACCAGCGGCGCGAGCCACAAACTCCCTGCGGTGAGAAGCAGGGTATGGCCATCAGGCGGCGCTTTGGACGCGGCTTCTCCCAGGATGATCAGGCTCGTTCGATTTTCCACGACCACCTGCTGGCCCAGGGGGCCCGCAATTCCTTACGCGATGAGGCGCGACGCGAAATCGGGGTTGCCTCCAACCGACTGCGTGAGAATGCGAATCGCCTTGGCCGGATAATCCTGGCCGGAGACCGCGTTCGCGCCCAGAATCATCCATCCCACCGAAAACATCGATATGACAAAACGTGTGATCCTCATAAACCCCTCCTGGATGAAAGCCGCTGCTTCGATGCCGGTGACGTCCCATGGAGCGTCAATATGCTGCTCTACCCTCTCCCTACCCTCCCCCTGCCAGGGGGGGTTAGGGTGGGAGTGTGCTCTGAGCAGCACTTTAATGTCGATCGCGCGGAGAGTTGCCTCCTCCATGATCACCGCTGTTTCCTAGCTCACGGTCCCGGTCAGGCCGTATTTGTCAAGCGTCTGCCGGAATGATCGCTGAGTTTCCGGGGGAAGATCCGGCGACAGTGGTTTCCGTACCCCGCCCATTTCGAAGCCGATCAGCGTGAGGGCAAATTTGAGGCCCATCACGGAATCCCCGGGCGTCGTCATCGAGTACAAATCGTAGCGGTCGAAGAACATCTTCTTCGCCTCCTCATGTCTGCCCGAGGCGCACACTTCGTAGAGTTCCTGCACCGCCCCCGGAATGAACGGCGTTCTGGCATAGAAGCCCTCGCAACCGACCGCGGCCCCGGGCAACCAGAACGGAAACTTGTTGAAAATGCCGATCGTGTCGCCGGCGCGCGCCTTGATGTCGACGACCTGATCGAACCGCGTTTCTTCCAGCATTACCACCTGCGCGTAGTCTTTAGCGAGCCGCGCGATGATTGCGGGGGGAACGTTCACGCCGCAGCGGCGCGGCTGATTGTAGATCATCACCGGCACCTTGACCGCCTCGATGACTTGCGCGTAGTAGGCATAAATGTCCTCGGGCGTGAAATCCATCCCGTAGTGCAGCGGGCACAGCACCTTGACGACGTCGATGCCGACCGCCTCATAGCGTCTGGCGTTCTTGACAATCTCGTCCACCGAGGGCGAGTGGCTGGCGATCGCGCAGGAGAGCGCCTTGCCCTTGCACGTTTCCGCCAGCGTTTTCATCACCAGCAGGCATTCCTCGCCGGACATG
>JACQGO010000010.1 GCA_016199485.1 Betaproteobacteria bacterium | reverse complement strand
TTCGCCCAGGCGCTCCGCCCACTGCAGCGCAACCGACGCCTGGCCGATGATGAGCAGCTTCCCTTCCGCCTTGTAGGAGACCGCCGGCACCGGCTCGGCTTCGGGCAGCGCGGCGAGCGCCAGCAGCGCCGCGATCTTGGGCGCCGCCTGGTTCGCGTCGTGTGACCAGCCGGCGGTCTCGCGAATGTTGGTGAAGCGAACGTTGCCGCTGCCCTTGAGTTCGCCGTGCAGCTCGCGAAACAGCGCAGCTTCCTGCGTGCATGCGACGACCATATCGGCACCGCTCTTCACCACGCCCTCAAACGACGCGAGGTGGCGCCGGCACAATTCGCTGTTGACGACAGGTGGGGTCTCGAGACCGAGCGCTGCCGCCACGGACCTGCCGTCGAGCGGCATCGTCTTGTTGCAGTCGCAAAGCAGCAGTTTTTTGGCGTCCGCCGCCATCACCCCTCCAGCCTGCACCGGCGCGTTCGGATTTTTTTACATGGCAAAAGCCACGTTTACATTATGAAATACTACCCAAAAGCTGCCAAAAACGCCAGAGGCTTTCAAGCTTCCTCGGAGCCGCCCGGTTTCGTCGTGACCGCGCGCGGCGCGCAGGGGTTCGACGGGACCGCCTCCACGGTCGAAACCTGATGTTCCGGCGTTTCCGTCGGACCCTGTGCCGGCTGTGCGGGCTCCGCCGTACTCGGTGCCCGTCCTTCCGCGGCCGGCCCCTGGCCCTCATCCTGCCCCAGGATACGGCGCAATTGCACGAGCTGTTTCAGCATCTCTTCCGGGATCGGCTCGGACTTACTGTAGTCGTCGATGTAGACGTCGAGTCCGTCCATGACGTTGAAGCGCGGGTCGCTAAACAGCTTCTTCAGCGCGGCGCGACGCAGCGCCTCGTCGACCCCGGGATGAAAAAAAGCGCCGAAATCGGAGTCGATCGTAAGCTCGTCCAGTCTGGGCATTTGCGGTGCGGGATCCTTCGGATCGGCTCGCGGTTTCGCCGGCGGCTGCTCCTTCGCCTCCTGCTTGAGCCGCAACCAGCGCGCGAACAAGGTTTCCCGGTCAGCGCTCATGTCAGTTGGACGCACCAGCGGCACAGGGCTCGCGGGATGCCCGGCATTCCCGTCACGGCCGTCGTTTCACCCATGGAAGCCGACCCCCTTGTCCCTACTGCTCGCGTAGCGTTTTTTCGCCTTCGGTTCCGGTTTATAGTTCTGCTCCACGAACTCACCGATCCACGGCAGCAGCTCGGGCGGCAGCGGCACGCCGTCCACGTTCTCCCCGCTGTCCGTCCAACGCGCACCTTCGTTGTAGCTCACGGTGACGAGGCAAGGTCGCGCAAGGGAGTCTTGCATACGCCACAAGACGAACACCTTCGGCCGCGGCGAAGACACATTGAGATAATAACCCTCGGCTTCATGGCGGTGCAGCTTCAGCGTGAAACCCGGAAAGAGCACCTGCATCTGATTCTCGTCGTGCACGATCACTCGCTCCGGTGTGCCCGGAGGAAAAATGTCGCGCACCACCCCCTTCGCCTCCCATTGCTCCGGGAGCCAGGGATTGGCGAGCGCCGTCCGCTCCATGATCACCGCAATCGGATATGTGTGTTCGCTCACCGCGTTGCCAGCCAGGGTCGGTCGTGCCGGTGACATTGTGCGGCATAGCGCCGGCACATTCAACAGGGAACGCGCACAAATGGTTGATTCACAAATAGTGCCTTGCTTTCCAAGCAGGGGGCTTCTTGTCATAATTGAGCAATCCGGGGAGGCGGGTGTGAGCAGCCCGGGACTCCAAGGCTGATGACATCGGTGTCGCCCCGTGACTACCGCGCGATGAGTGAATCAGCGATGACAATCGGGCCGGCTGCGGCGACCCGTGCACCCGGTGACCGGCTGGGGCGGCCGCTGCGCGACCTGCGCGTCTCGGTCACCGACCGCTGCAATTTCCGCTGCGTCTACTGCATGCCGAAGGAGGCGTTCGGGAAGGATTACCAGTTCCTCGAACGCAGGGAAATCCTCACCTTCGAGGAAATCGCGCGACTCGCGCGCATCTTCAAGCGGGGCGGCATCCAGAAGATCCGCTTGACCGGTGGCGAGCCGCTGGTACGGCGCAACGTGGAACGGCTGATCGAGATGCTCGCGCAGATTCCGGATTTGGACCTCACGCTGACCACCAACGGCTCATTGCTGGCGAAGAAGGCACGCTCGCTCAGAGACGCAGGCCTGAAACGCGTGACCGTGAGCCTGGATTCGCTCGACGACCGTGTGTTCAGGCGGATGAACGACGTCGATTTTCCGGTCGACAAGGTGCTCGAAGGCATCGAGGCCGCAGCGGCCGCTGGTTTATCGCCGGTCAAGATCAACATGGTGGTCAAGCGCGGCGTCAATGACAACAGCATGGTGCCGATGGCGCGGTTTTTCCGCGGCAGCGGCCACATCCTGCGCTTCATCGAGTACATGGACGTCGGCCACACCAACGGCTGGCGCATGGACGACGTCGTGACCGCCCGCGAGATCATCTCCATGATCGACGCCGAGATACCGCTCGAGCCTCTGGATCCGAATTACACGGGCGAGGTCGCCGAGCGCTGGCGCTATCGCGACGGCTCCGGCGAGATCGGCGTAATCGCCTCGGTCACGCACGCGTTCTGCCGCGACTGCACGCGCACCCGGCTCTCGACGGAGGGCAAGCTCTATACCTGCCTGTTCGCGACGCACGGTCATGATCTGCGCGCGCTACTGCGCGGCGGCGCCACGGACGAGGACATCTTCGAAGCGATCGGCGCGATCTGGTCGAAGCGCACCGACCGCTACTCAGAGATCCGCTCGGCGCACACCGCAGGGCTCGACAAGATCGAGATGTCGTATATAGGAGGGTGAAACGTGAAAAGTGAAAAGTGAAACGCTAGAGCAACGCGATCTACCCATCGCCGTCACGTTTCACGTTTCACGTTTTACATTTCACGCGTTCTTGGACACGCCTTACCGACCCCGGCTCACCAACGCAGGCCGCGCCGCGACGTTCGTGGTGGACGCGTTCAACGAGCGTGGCGAGCGGCTGCCCACACCGATCGCCGGCGAGCATCCGCTCACGCTCTACGTCGACAAGCGCGAGATCGTGACGCTCATGACGCTCGGACAGGCGCCCGAAGCGCTCGTGATCGGGTATCTCCGCAACCAGCGCCTGGTGTCTAACATCGAGGACATATTCTCGGTCCAGGTCGACTGGGAAGTGAACGCAGCCGCCGTCACCACCCGCGCCGGAATCGAGGATCTCGACGGCAAGCTCGAGAAGCGCACCGTGACCACCGGCTGCGGCCAGGGCACGGTGTTCGGCGACGTGATGGAGGAGATCGAAAAAGTCAGGCTCACAGACGATGTCCGCATCACGGAGGCGACGTTCTACGGTCTGATCGACAACGTGCGCCGCTACGAAACGATCTACAAGCAGGCCGGGGCGGTCCACGGCTGCGCGCTCGCCAGGGGTCCGGAAATCCTCATGTTCGTCGAGGACGTGGGACGGCACAACGCGGTTGACGCGATCGCCGGGCAGATGTGGCTCGACCGCATCGAGGGCGCGGACAAGATCTTCTATACCACCGGCCGGCTCACTTCCGAGATGGTGATCAAATGCGCGCAAATGGGAATTCCAATCCTGGTATCGCGCTCGGGATTGACCGAGATGGGCTACCGCATCGCGCAGCAGGTGAACCTCACGATGCTCGGGCGCGCCACAGGGAAACACTACCTGCTGTTCACCGGCCATCGTCGCTTCGTGAAATCGGCAGTACCCGCATGAGTTACCGCTGAGTTTCGAGTTGCGAGTTTCCGGTTTCGAGTTCAAACCATGCCGCCGCCCGGTGCACGACTCGAAACCCGAAACCCGAAACCCGGAACCGCTAAGATCACGGGCGTGATCCTCGCGGGCGGCCAGGGACGGCGCATGGGCGGCGTCGACAAGGGCCTCGAGACCTTGCGCGGCAAGCCGCTCGTGCAATGGGTGATCGAGCGCTTGAGGCCCCAGGTGGACGAGATCCTGATCAACGCCAACCAGAACCTCGCGACCTACGCCCGCTTCGGGCACCGCGTGGTGCCGGATGAAATCGGCGGCTTCGCCGGTCCGCTTGCCGGGCTGCAGCGCGGGCTGGCGGAGGCGGCGCATGAGCTCGTCGCCACCGTGCCGTGTGACTCCCCGTTTCTGCCAGGCGAGCTAGTGGCGCGGTTGCGCGCCGGGCTGGAGGCGCACCGCGCCGAACTCGCGGTAGCCAGGACCGGCGGGCAGCCGCACCCGGTATTCTGCCTGTGCCGCCGCGTGCTGCTCCCCCATCTCACCCGCTTCCTCGCCGAGGGCGGGCGCAAGATCGACGCGTGGTACGCGACGCTTCGAGTAGCGGAAGTCGCCTTCGACGACGAGCCCGATGCGTTCTCCAATATTAATACCCGCGAGGCGCTGCAATTGTTCGAAAGCGGTGCCCCGCCGAAAGGTCGGGACGGCTTCTAGACGAGGCGCTGCGCCGCGGCGAGCGCCCCGAACAGACCGACTTTCGGGTTCATCACGACATGCACCGGTACGGTCGCGAGCAGCGCGCTGAAGCGTCCCTTGTCCGTGAATGCCCGCATAAAACCGCCCTCCTGCAGCCTGGTGACGATCTTGGGTGCGATGCCCCCCGCGATGTAGACCCCACCGCGCGCGAGCACGGTGAGCGCCATGTTGCCCGCGAACGCACCGTAAATCGCGACGAACAGGTCGAGCGCGTGTACCGCCAGCGGGTCGAGCCTTGACGCCGCAAACTCCGCGATGGCTTCCGCCGGGTCCTGCCGCTGAATTGCCTCGAGCAGGGGTTTCGACGGCACGCCGGCTCCGCTCTCCTCGAGCAGGCTGAACAGGCGCATCAGCCCCGGTCCCGACACCGCGCGCTCGTAGGAGACGCGCCCGAAGCTGCGGCGCAGGTATTGCAGCAGTGCGTCCTGCGTCTCGTCGAGGGGCGCAAAATCGGTGTGCCCGCCTTCCGACGGGTGCACCACGTAACCGTCGCCGTGCCAGGCGAGCACCGCGACGCCGAGGCCGGTGCCGGCGCCGAGCACCAGCCGCATGCCGCGCGGCACCGGCGTCCCGGTTTGGAGCGTCGCGAGATCCTCCGCGGTGAGGCTCGCGATACCGAGACCCGCCGCCTCGAAATCATTGATGAGCCTCACCTTGCCGAAGCCGAATGCGCCGGCGATCGACGCCGCGCTCAGGCGCCACGC
>JACQGO010000266.1 GCA_016199485.1 Betaproteobacteria bacterium | reverse complement strand
GTCCGAGCTTGGAAAACCGCAGCTTCCCTGTAGTACAATTTGTCATCGGCGCATCCTCCGCAAAATCAGACTCAACTACCTGATTTAACGCGGCATCGCATGGATGCGCCGACCTACTACGGTGAAATATTCAGGCTAGCCCGCAAGCGGGTGCCTCGGCGTGATCCTGCGAAGTGGGGTCAGCGTGCCCGGGCGCGGTGCCGCGCGAGAATGCTGTCGAGCTCGCGCCGCGGGCTGGAAGCGAGGCGGTGCGCCCAGCGCGTCGTCTCCGGCAAGCGATAGCGCGGCGCGCAGGCGAGGGCGTAGCGGATCGCGGTCTTGAGGCTTACCGCGTGGCCCACCGAGACGTAAACGGGCTTTACGTTGACCCGCGTGCGCAGCACGGCGCCGATTCGTTCGCCGCCATCCTTGAGCGCGGTCCACGCGCCGCGGCGGTTCGCGGGATCGCGGTGCACGCCGGTCAGGCGCGATTTCGCGATGCCGATGGTCGGGATGCCGGTGAGCAGGCCGAGGTGGCACGCGATGCCGAAGCGCCGCGGGTGCGCGAGCCCGTGCCCGTCGCACAGCACGAGGTCGGGCTCGACCCGGAGCTGCGCGAGCGCGGCGAGGATGGCGGGCGTCTCGCGGAAAGAAAGCAGCCCCGGCACGTACGGAAAGCGCGTGGGGCGGCGCACCACCGCGCAATCGACGAGATCGAGCGCCGGAAATGCGAGCACGGCGACCGCCGCGCGCGTTGTCGCGCCGCCGTCCTCGAAGCCGGCGTCAACACCTCCGACGAAGCGCACCGGTTTCAGGCGGTCGACCGCAACAACTTGCCCGCGCAGCCTCGCCTGCAGGGCGATTGCCTGCCGCGGCGTGAGATCCCAGCGGTGGCGCAGTCTCTTCATGCGCGCGCCGCCACCGCCTGAAAGCGCACGGCGTCCTCCGCCATCGCGATGTTGTTGAACAGGCAATAGGTGGTCCCGCGGCACATGGCAGCGAGCCGCTCGAGCTCGGGGTCGCTGTAGCGGTGGCGGTAGCCGCCGAGACCGTGCAGCCGGAAATAGAGGTATTCGCTCTCGGGCGGCTCGTGTCGCAGCGGGTCGACGATGTGTTGCAGGTGAAGCTCGCGGCACAGCGCCGTGACGGTCGCGCGTGGCCACTCGCCCCGCGGCTCCCAGCACAGCTTCACGCCGCGTGCATCGGGCGCGATCGTGCCGAAGAAGCGCTGCAGATTGCGGATGTGCACCGGGGTGGGCGTAAACGAAGCGGGGCATTGAAACACGATCGCGCTCGCATCGAGTGCCTGTGCGCACTCGAGCGTCGTGCGCCACGCGGCCTTTACTTCCGCGGTCGGCCTGAAGCTGCCGTAGCGCGCGTGCCTGGTCGCGGCAATCGGGCGGCGCAACCTGCGATACGTCGGGCTCGCCGGCTCGTGGGTGATGAGCTGCCATGCCTTCATCGTGAATTCGAACCCTTGCGGCGCTTCCTCGCGCCAGCGTGCAAGCGTTTCTGCGCGCGGCGGGTCGTAGAACGTGTGCTGCACTTCGACCAGCGCAAAGCGCCGGAAATAGGCGCGCCGCGCCATCGGAAAGCCGCAGCAGCCTACGCGGATGTCAGGCACGGCTGGTGCTCTCGCCGGTCGCGACCCCGCCCGCGATCATATGGGCGGTGCGCAGCGGCTCGGGCATGGCGCCGTGCACGGCGAAACGTTTGAGCAGCGCTTCCGCTTCCGGCAACGTGAGGCCGGCGCGCTGCACGTGGAGCCCGGCGACGGGCTCCATCGGGCCGGCCTTTACGATAAGCCGCCACTTGCGCGCGCCGCCGGCCACGCGTTCGAGCAGCGCGCGGCGGATCGCAGCGAGATCGGGGCGGCGGCGCGCAACGACCAGCACCGGACGGTCGAGCGCGTGGTGCAGCCCGTGGATGTCCACGACGTTGAACCCGGCGAAGGCGATGCCTTGCAGCAGCATCGCGTGCAGTTGGGGATAGAAGCGCGAGCTGCGGACCAGTTGCGCGATGACGCGGGTCGCGTTCGCGCCGTCGCGCCGCACCCTGCCGGCGAGCACGCCGTCCAGGCGGGCGCCGGCGTAGACCGTGCCCACGATCAGCACATCGCCGCGATGCGCGGGCGCAAACGGCGCGTCGTCGAAGCCGGCGACGTGGGCGAAGTGTTTCGGCATCTGGCCTGTCCCTGTCTCGGTGGCGAGTTCGCGCGTGTTTGCAGGGATGTCGCGTCCCCTGCTCAGACGTGCATCACGATCAGCGGCACGTACATCTCTTCGGTGCTCATCCCGCCGTGCACGCCGATCTGCGCGTGGCGTTTCTCCTGCGGCAGCCAGTCCTTGATCGTGTAGTCGTCCTTCATCACGAGCGTGTAGTTGCCGATGCGCTCGGCAAGCCGCGGATGCGGCTCGCCCAGTCCGAAATAGCCTTGCGCAATGAGGCTGTCGCTCCGGCTCAACATCGCGCAGTGGCTCAGCCGTTCCGCGACGTAGGCCTCGAACCGCGCGCGTTGGTGCGGGTGGACGTAGCAGTAGGCGACGCGCCGCTCTCCGCACAGCGGCAACGCAAGCGTCTCCGCGAGCGCGGGGTGGTCGTCGAGCTCGATCAGGCGCTCGCGCGGCGAGTCGATGAGTCCGTGGTCGGCGGTTGCGATGATCGCCGTGCCCGTACCGCGCGCCCGTTCGAGAAAGCGCGCGAAGGCGCGGTCGAACGCGTGGAACTCGTCCGCGACGTGCGGGCTTGCCGCGCCGTGCCGGTGCGCAAGCGTGTCGAGTTCCGGAAAATAGGCGTAGATGAACTTGCGCCCCTCGCCGTCCGCGATCAGCGCCGCAATCGCCTCGAAGAACTGGGCGAGGGTGTTGTAGCCGTGGCGCCGCGCGCCGCCGCAATGCGCGACATTGAACTCGGAATCGATAATGCGCTGCGGCGAGACCACGTGGGCGGGAAGCGCTATCCGGTCGAAGAACGGCGTATGGTCGAACAGCGCGGCCGGCTGTGCCCCGAGTGCCGCGAGCGACCGCCCATCGCTGCGCGTGCGGAACTGCACCACCACGGCCACCGCGTCGAGCTCGCGGAAGTACATGTGCCAGCCGGTCAACGCGTGCTGTTGCGGCGCGGCGCCGGTCATCGTGGTGGTGATCGCGCTGGCGGTCGTCGACGGAAAGACCGAGGTGATGCGCGCGCCCACGTTTCGCGCGAGGGTGCTGGCGGGCCAACGCTGCGCGAGATACTCGTAACCGAGCCCGTCGATGACGAGCAAGAGCAGGTTACGCGCCCGCGCGAGCCCTTCCGCGGGCAGCGCCTCGAGCGGGGGATAGGCGCCGGCGTCCCCGCCGCACGCGAGCGCAAGCGTGGTCATCAGGTTTACTATACCGCCGCCGCGGTAATCGGGAACGACCATGACAGAACGGTTTTGTGTTTGCCGCCAAAGACTTGGCTCATCGTAGCGGAAACCGGCCGGTGGCGCAAAAAAGCAGTTGGAGCGCGCCCGATTATGGTTCATCATGGGTAAGCGAGGCGGAATCTTTCCGCCGTCTGACTTGTCAATCAGCACTATGGGCGAAGGCCTGTTCGATTCCATGCACCGCCAGATGGTGGCGGAGATCGCCGCCGAGGCGAATTTGACGGCGTCCCACACCGGTCGCGCGTCGTTCGACGAGCGCGTGATGGAGGTGATGGGCAAGGTGCGGCGCCACGAGTTCGTCCCGGTCGAGCTCAAGGCGTACGGATACCTCAACACGCCGCTGCCGGTCGGCTTCGGCAAGACGATATCGCAGCCTTTCATCGTCGCGTTGATGACCGATCTGCTTGCGCCTTCGCCCGATGACGTGGTGCTGGAGATCGGCGCCGGCGTCGGCTATCAGGCCGCGATACTGGCGGAGCTTGCCAGGCAGGTTTACAGCGTGGAGATCATCGAGGAACTCGCGCAGGGCGCGGAGAGACGGCTGCAGCGCCTCGGTTACCACAATGTCGAGATCCGCGTCGCGAACGGCTATTACGGCTGGCCGCAGCACGCGCCGTACGACAAGGTGATCGTCACCGCCGCGCCCGATCTTATCCCGGCGCCGTTGATCAACCAGTTGAAACCCGGCGGGCGCATGGTGATCCCGACCGGGATACCCGACAAGCAGCAGCTGGTGCTGGTCGAGAAGGCGGCCGGAGGCGGCATCACCACCAGGGATATCCTGCCGGTCCGGTTCTCGGAGCTCGAGGAAAGCGGCGATTTCGCAGGGGCGGCATAGAGCCCCTAACATAAAGAAACACGCGGTGCGCTGTCACGATTTTTGCTTAGGACGCGAAGCCCGAGGCAGCCCATATTCGCCAATATGGGCAAGTCGGGCGACAATGTCATGGGCAAAAACTCGTGCCAGCCCTTCGGGTTGCGGC
>JACQGO010000034.1 GCA_016199485.1 Betaproteobacteria bacterium | reverse complement strand
CACCCGCCGCGATCTCCTTCATCTGGACGCGACGGAAGGTGTGCCGGGACGTCGCTATCGGCACCTATGGGTCGAAGCCGACGACATCAACGGGCAGCCTCTCCGCGTCGTGACCTACATCGCCGACGGCAACGAAGTCGATGGCAGACCGTCGCTCCGCTACCTCACGTTGCTGCGCGAGGGCGCGCGGGCGCACGGCCTCCCCGAGCATTACCTCCGGTTCCTGGAAAACGTCCGCCACGCCGAATAGGCGTGGGACGCGCAGTGAGCTCTTAATCCGAGTCGTCCCCATGCGCCTGGCACGCCGGGAGCGTAGCGCGCAGGGCGGCACGCGGCTCGGCCCCAAGAGTAATTACTTATTGTGCGGGGACCGACGCGTCGACCTTGGCGGTCTCTTATCACCCTTGCTCCCTGACCCGACCGAAGCACTGTGAAGCGAGCTGATGAGAGGGCACGATACGTTTCCCCGGGCTTTTCGGCATCGCGCAACCAGATCGGCCAGCACGTTCTCCATGCGACCCAGGTCCGCAAGCCGGGCGCGCACTTCCGCAAGCTTATGCTGCGCAACGGCGGCGGCCTCGGAGCAATGCGTTCCATCGTCAAGCTTCAAAAGCAAAGCCACCTCTTCGAGGGTAAACCCAAGCCGCTGCGCCGTCTTGATAAACCGCACCCGCGCCACATCGGATTCGCCGTAGTGGCGAATCCCCCCCAACGGCTTCCGCGGCTCGGACAACAGGCCGCGCCGCTGGTAGTAACGGACCGTTTCGACATTGACGCCGGACGCCCGGGCAAATGCCCCGATCGTCAGATTTTCAACCTCATCTGCCACGGGGTTGCCTCCGTACTTGACTACAGGAGCAAGAATACACCATTCCCTTGTGAAAGGGACGCGACCCGCCAATTGGGCGGAGGCAAAGTCTATTCCGCCGGTTGACACCGTACCGCGGTACGGCAGTAGTGTTTGGGCGAAATATGGCGTGACGCACGACCGAGCGCAGTTTTCCCGCCATGTGAAGGCGACCGAGAAGGTCGGCTACCCCTCTAGGCTTAAGGGAGTCAAGTGACATGGAGACGATCAAGTTACGAATCAGCGGCATGACCTGTGAGCACTGCGCGCAGACTGTGGGGAAAGCTCTGTCCGCGGTGTCCGGGGTCGTCGGCGCCCGTGTTTCTTACGAAGAGGGCTCGGCGCAGGTGGAGGCCAAAAACGCGGTTGACGCCGGGCTTTTAGTGCGCGCGGTCAAGGCAAAAGGATATGGAGCGGAAGTCTCTCGTTCGACAGATACCGCGGCGCGCCGCGTCGGTGACTCCCCGCTCCATATCGCCATCATCGGCGGCGGCTCAGCGGCTTTTGCCTGCGCGATTCGCGCCGTGGAGGAAGGCGCACGTGTGACTCTCATCGAGAACGGTACCTTGGGCGGCACCTGCGTCAACGTCGGGTGCGTGCCCTCCAAGATCATGATCCGCGGCGCGCATATCGTGCACGAGGCGCAGCATCATGCGTTCGATGGGATCGGCAAAGCGGCGCCGGCGCTCGACCGGCGACGCATGCTCGCGCAGCAGCAGGCGCGCGTGGACGAGCTGCGGCAGGCGAAATACCAGGGCATCCTCGACGCCAATCCCGGCATCACACTGGTGCGCGGGCGCGCGCGATTCAAGGCGCCCCACGTGCTTGAAGTGCGGCGCAACGATGGCGCGGTGCGGGAAATCCGCGCCGACCGGGTGCTGGTCGCGACTGGCGCCTCGCCCGCGGTGCTGCCCATACCAGGGCTCAAGGAGACGCCCTTCTGGACCTCGACCGAAGCGCTGGTTGCCGATGCGATCCCGCAGCACCTCATCGTGCTCGGCGGTTCCGTCGTCGGGCTGGAGCTGGGCCAGGCCTTCGCCCGGCTCGGCACGCGCGTGACGGTCCTCGAGCTGCTCGACCGTCTGCTGCCAATCGAAGACGAGGAAATCAGCCAAGGCCTGCGCGAGGCGCTGGAAGCCGAAGGCATCGAAGTCCACACCGGCTTCAAGACCGAGTCGGTGGCTCATCGCAACGGCCGTTTCGAGATCGCCGGCAACGGCAAAACCTTCACCGGCGAGCGGCTGCTGGTGGCTACCGGCCGCCGCCCCAACACCGCCGATCTCGGCCTGGAAGCGATCGGCGTAAAGACGCTCGGCAACGGCGCGATCGAGGTTAACGAGCGCCTGGAAACCAACGTGCCCGGCGTCTACGCCGCCGGCGATTGCACCAGCCATCCTCAGTTCGTTTACGTGGCGGCCGCCGGGGGCACGCGCGCGGCGATCAACATGAACGGGGGTGAAGCCGCGCTTGATCTTGCGGCGATTCCGGCGGTCGTGTTCACCGATCCGCAGGTCGCCACAGCGGGGCTGAACGAGCGCAGCGCACGCAAGCGCGGCATCGCCGTCGAGACGCGGGTACTCACGCTCGACAACGTTCCACGCGCGCTCGCCAACTTCGACACGCGGGGATTCATCAAACTGGTCGCCGACGCTGGAACCGGGCGCCTGCTGGGTGCACAGATCCTCGCGTCGGAGGCGGGTGAGATCATCCAGACCGCGGTGCTGGCAATCCGCCACGGCATGACCGTTGGAGCGCTCGCCAACGAAATTTTCCCGTATCTGGTGATGGCGGAGGGACTGAAGCTGTGCGCGCAGACTTTCACCAAGGACGTCAAGCAGCTTTCCTGCTGCGCCGGGTGATGATTGTGCCGATGTCTGATCCGCCCCCGTTGGAGTGCCAAGGACGCGTGCGTCGGCGGGCGGTCCAAGCAAGGGCGACTTCGCGCGAGAAGTCAAAACACTGACCAGAGGAGCGAACGATGCAAGGCATGATGGACGGAATGATGGGCGGCGGAATAATGTGGGGCATGGGGCTTTTCTCGCTCCTGGTGCTCATAGTGCTGGTGCTCGCTGCCGTAACGCTGATTAAATACTTGTTCTTCAATCAATGAGCGCTACCCCACCACCTGAAAAGCAGAATCCCGTCGTGGAGGAATATTCACACCTCGCCGAGGACTACGATTCAAAATGGTCGTTTTACGTGGAGGCCACGACCAGGGAGACAATGGCGCGCTTGTCGGTTCGGCCCACGGATCGCGTGCTGGACGTGGGCTGCGGCACTGGCGCCTTGCTCCACCAGCTTGCTCGTCTTTACCCACAGGCGCGGCTGGCTGGTGTTGACCCCGTGCCGGAAATGTTGGCTATTGCTCGTAGCCGTTTGCCGCCGAGCGTCGATTTGCGAGAGGGGTGGGCGGAACGGCTACCTTGCGCCGATGGGAGCTTCGATGTCGTGGTGTCGTGCAATATGTTCCACTACATTCGTAAGCCAATAGCCGCGCTCCATGAGATGGGGCGTGTTCTTCGTCCCGGCGGCGAGCTTGTCATCACAGACTGGTGTGACGATTACCTCGCGTGTCGGGTCTGCGATTGGTATTTGCGCCTGTTTAGTCCGGCACTCTTCAAGGTTTACCGAGAGCGGGAGTGTTTGCACCTGCTCAAACAGGTCGGGCATCCACACGCGGACATCGAGCGCTACAGGATTAGTTGGCTGTGGGGCTTAATGACAGTGAAGGTCACGAAACATGCAGCCTGACCCCCGCTTCGAGCGGACCTTCGCGAGCGGGCTTCGCCCACTCGCTCAGTCCGCTCAAGCTACACGTTCTTCAGCGGCAAGCGCAGCTAGTCCGCCGGGGGTGTCGAACCGGGCTGTTTGCTTAGTGTTCAGGCGGTTGCAGCTGAAGCAGGTGAGATCATCCAGACCGCGGTGCTGGCAATCCGTCACCGCATGACGGTGGAGGCGCTCGGCAGTGAAATCTTCCCGTACCTGGTCATGGCCGAGGGACTGAAGCTGCGCGCGCAGACTTTCACCAGGGACGTGAAGCAGCTCCCATGCTGCGCGGGTTAGACGGCGTAAGGCAATGAACGCATACACGATCTCGAAGCTCGCTCGAGACTCCGGCTTCAGCGCGGCCGTGGTGCACAATTACACGCAGCGGGGCTTGTTACGACCCGCCTGCTGCACGGCCGCAGGCTATCGCATTTATGACAGCGAAGCGCTGGAGCGGCTGCGGTTGATTCAGGCCGGGAGAAAAGCCGGAATCCCGCTGGCCGAACTGGAGGTGATCTGTCGGGCTCTGAACGAGCACAATAGCGTACGCCTGGCAAACAGCATCGCGGCGGCCCAATCGCGGATTGCGGAAGCACGGGCCGCACTGGACGCTTTCGACGGCACTCTCGCGACGTTGCATAGTCTCCCCAGCACTCTGCAGCAGCAGACGCCCTCAAAGGCGCACGGCGCCGCCCTGACGACGCACGCGACATGAACGATTCGACGACAGCAAAGTTCGACATGGAGCGCGATCTGCCGCGCGCGCTGGCAGGCAATGAGTTTACGTTGCGTTACCAGCCGCAGCTGGACATCCGCAGCGGCCGCGTCGTCGGGGTGGAGGCATTGCTGCGCTGGATCCATCCCGAGCGCGGTACGGTCGGCCCGGCGGAATTCATTCCGGCCGCTGAGGAGTCCGGGCTGATCGAGGCCATCGGCGAATGGGTGTTGAGTGCAGCCTGCGCTCAAGCCCGCGTTTGGCACGCGTCCGGGTTGCCGGAAATGACCGTCGCGGTTAACCTCTCGGCCCGGCAGTGCCTCAACCCCCGTCTGCACGATATGGTGGCGCGCGTGATAAACGACACGGGGGTTGACCCGCAAAGACTGGAGTTCGAGATCACCGAAAGCGTGGCCATGAACAGCGCGGAAGCGGCCGTGGCGAACATTCGAGAACTCAAGGCCATGGGGGTCCGGCTTTCAATAGATGACTTTGGCACCGGCTACTCCTCACTGAGCCAGCTGAAATGCTGCCCTGTCGGCAAGCTCAAGATCGACCAGTCGTTCGTGCGCAACCTTGGCGCTGACGCAACCGACGCGGCGATCGTCCGGGCGATCATTTTCCTCGGGCACAGTCTGGAGATGACGGTGCTCGCGGAGGGCGTGGAACCCGACCGCCAACTCGCACTATTGACGGCGTACGAATGCGACGAGATTCAGGGGTATTTGTTAGCGCCGCCTGTGGCGGCAGGCGAGATTCCGGGGCTCATCCGTCGTCTATGGAACAAGCGTGTCGCAACGCAAGAGGCTGGCGAAAAACGAAACGACCTGTCCGCGGCAGTGCTGTTGTAAAAGCGCGTTGGGCTTCGGTCTTGACTCCGTACCGCGGTATGGAGTTTGAATAACGGACGGTCCATACGCTGATCCGGAGATCATAATATCCAGCAGACCATGAAAGGAGAACCGACCTTGGAACACTACAGCACACCCGACACCGTTCGGAGCGCCGCGGCTCGTGCCGGCGGGAGCGCGGAGGCCGGAAAATCGGGTCCGGTGATCGCCCTGATATGGAAGAGGCCGATGTATTTTTTCATCTGGCTTATCACCGCTCTCGCGGTGGGCTGGCTTTATATCGGCCTCTTGACCAATCCAGAGGTCTATGACGCGATGGGGTGGGTTTTTGCCCTGGCTTTTCCTGTTCTCACGGGAGCAACGCTCGCCGTACTGGTCGCAAACTACAGGGAGCAGAAAGCTTGCCCGCTCGACGCGACGGGCAGCGGTCTTGGCGGGAGCATTGTAGGCATTTTCACGGTCGGGTGTTCCACCTGCCCGGCGATCCTGCTCGGCTGGATCGGACTGGGCGCCGCCGTTCCCAGCGCTTTCCTTGCCAGCCCGTGGTTGAAGCTCGCAAGCCTTTTGCTGCTGGTTGCCGCATTGTTCTGGGCTGGTAAGAAGAAATCACCTGCATCGTGAAGGAGTGCGCCATGAAGAAACTTATCAATGTTCTCATGTTTATCGTCTTCGCCGCCGTTTCCGCTGCGTCCCTGGCCGAGATCAAGACCGTAACGCTTTCAGTCTCTGGGATGACGTGAAGCGCGTGCGTGATCTCCGTGCAGAGATCGTTAACTAAGATCGACGGCGTGACCAAAGCGGACGTCAGCCTTGAGAAAGCCGAAGCCGTGGTGACCTTCGATGACACGAAAACCAACGTTGAAGCCCTGCTCAAGGCGACCAAGAACGCCGGCTACCCGTCAAGCCTCAAGGGGGGACGGAAATGAATCTTCTATGTCCTCAAAGCCAGAGAATTGGGAGCAACCGAACAGGAGATCGGAGAGTTCCTCGCGGTTGCTTCCGCGATGGGTGGCTGCGTCGGCGAGATGTGGGCGCCGAAGGCCTACCAGGCAATGCACGGCAGCAAGCCGCAAGACACGTGCTGCGTTTGAACTTACACAACGTGGTCGGGCGCCAAAACGCAAGGATTCCGAGCGGTCTCCACTTGTAGAGTGACGTGGCCGATCCTGAAAAGACGCTCGATGTCACGAGCGACATTCGCGAGGAAGGCGTCGCCGGGGTGGCCGGCAGGCATAACCAGATGAGCCGTCAGCGCTGTCTCCGTAGTGCTCATTGCCCAGATATGCAGGTCGTGTACTTCCCGCACCCCCTCAAGCTCCGACAGCCAGCGCCGCATCTCTACGGCGTCCACGCCTTTGGGAACGGCGTGGAGCGCGAGTTCCAGAGACTCGCGTAACAGCGACCAGGTGCTGATGACAATCACTGCGGCAATTACGAGACCTACCGCCGGGTCAAGCCAGATCCAGCCCGTTGCAACCATGCCCAGGCCAGCCAAGACGACACCGAGCGACACGGCAGCATCCGCCACCATGTGCAGGAAGGCGCCACGAATGTTGAGGTCGGTCTTGCGTCCGGACAGGAAAAGAAGCGCCGTGGCGCCGTTGATCGCGACGCCCGCCGACGCGACCCAGATGACCATCGCCTGGTTGACAGGCTGGGGATTCCCGAACCGTTGGACGGCTTCCCAGCCGATTGCGCCGGTGATCAACAAAAGGAATGCCGCGTTGCCGAGCGCGGCGAGGATGGTGGAACTCCGCAGCCCATAGGTGAATCGCGCGGTCGGCGGACGTTGAGCCAGAGCGGCGGCTCCCCACGCAAGCAGCAATCCCAGCACATCGCTGAGGTTATGGCCTGCGTCCGCGATGAGGGCAAGCGAGTTGGCGAAGATCCCGGCGAGCCACTCGGCGAGCACAAACGCCGAATTCAGCGCCACCCCCACCGCAAACGCGCGATTCTGGCTGGACGGCATCGCACGCGCGCGGTCGTCACGGGGGTGATTATGGCTGTGCACGATATGAAACTCCTAGTAACCGATGGCACCGGAGATCCCTGCGGCGCTTGTCTGCCGTCAATGACGATTGCACCGGGCTAACCTGCATTGATCGAGTGCTTCGGAATGCCCGGCTCTGTATTCCGTAGCTGCCGGACGGCTTCCGCAAGCACCGTGCTGGCGGACCAAAGAAACAGGCTGGCAAGCGCCAAACCGACCAACAGGTCGGGCCAAGCTGACCCGGTGAGCCAGACTCCCGCCGCAGCAAGCAGGACGGAGAGGTTCGAGGCAATGTCATTCCGCGAACAGTGCCACACCGAACTCATATTAATGTCTTCGGTTCGGTGCTTCCAGAGCAACGCCAGGCAGGCGCCATTCGCGGCAAGCGCAACGATGCTGATGATTCCCATGGTTTCGAAGACGGGCACACCGGGATTCATCACCCGGTAGGCGACTTGCCCAAGAACGAACAGGCCGGCAAGCATGATCAGCCCGCCCTTGAATAGGGCGACCATCGCCTTCGATCTTGCTCCACGCGAAACGGCATAAAGGCTCAATCCGTAAGTCAGCGCATCGCCCAGGTTATCGAGAGAGTCGGATAACAATGCCGTTGACCCCGCGAGTAATCCGGCCGTCAGTTCAACGACGAACATCACGGCGTTGGCTGCCAATACGATGCGCAGCGTGACGCTCTGCCGTTCTTTCAACGCCTCAATCGCACACTCTTTATTGCTGCAGCAATCCATCGATGGGTTCCGGGGTTATCGGGATATTTCGATTGTGAATTTCAGACCCTGTAGCTACTATAGGGTCAAGCACGTGACCGCGAGGAGGCGCTATGCTCGATGTTATAGAGGCAGCGATGCGCATCGGGAAGCTTGCTAGACACGCGAATTGCAAGATCGAGACGATACGCTATTACGAAAGAGCCGGGCTCCTGCCCAAGCCCGGCAGGACCGCGGGTAACTACCGTCTATACGGCCGGGAACACGCCGAGCGTCTGTGGTTCATTCGCCACTGCCGCTCGCTCGATATGACGCTCGAGGAAATCCGCACCCTGCTCAAGTTCCGCGACGCGCCGGAGGAAGACTGCGGCGAAGTCAACGCGTTGCTGGACGAGCATGTTGCTCACGTCGTGAACCGCATCGGAGAACTGAAAGAACTGGAACAGCAACTCAAGAGCTTGCGGAAGATGTGCGCCACCGTGCGCTCGGCCAAGGACTGCGGGATTCTCCACGAACTTGCGACCGCAGGCATCGGATCTTCAGCTTCGGAACGCTATGGCCACGTGCAGGGGGCGCACGCTCGACACAAGAATCGTCCCAAAGCAGGTTAATGGAAAGGAGGGCCGATGGAAGCGGCAAAAGTGCTCGCGCTGTTTGTTGTGACCGCGATAGCGGAAATCGTCGGCTGCTACCTCCCCTACCTCTGGCTCAGACGCGACGGATCCATCCTGCTGCTCCTTCCGGCCGGCGTTGCCCTCGCCGCCTTCGTCTGGCTGCTCACGCTACATCCGCACGTAGCCGGCCGGACCTACGCGGCGTACGGAGGCATTTATATCGTGGTCGCGCTCGCGTGGCTCTTTCTGGTCCAGCGCATCATTCCGGACCGTTGGGACTTGATCGGCGGCGCGGTGACGCTCGCCGGCATGGCGATCATTTACTTCGGCCCGCGCAGCGCGGCTTGAATCAGCTCGTCTGCTCAAGGAACCAACCATGCTGCACCACCCAAGCAGGCCCTTGTTCGTGATCGGCTGCCTTTGCTTTCCCCTGGCGGGCTCGGCGCCCGCCTTTGCGCAAGAGCAGAAAGAAGTCCATATCGCGAAAGTCGACCAGGATGGGGTGCAGCGCGTCCGCCTCGTCGGCGGCGAATATTTTTTCAAGCCCAATCGCATCGTGGTCAAAGTGAACGTGCCGGCGGAACTGCTGGCAAGCCGCGAGGCGGGCATCGTGCCGCACAACTTGGTCATCAAGGCGCCCGAGGCGGGCATCGTAGTGGATGAAGAGCTCGCCACGGAACCCAAGAAGATCGCGTTCACCGCCACCGCGGTCGGCAGGTATCCGTTTTACTGCAGCAATAAGCTGCTGTTCTTCGCGAGCCACCGCGAACGCGGCATGGAAGGGGTTCTCAAAGTCGTCCCCTAGGAGTTTGTCGGACTCTCGTTCGGCAAACTCCTAACGCAAAACCGCCTGCGAGCATATGGGAGAAAAAGGCAACAGGGACATGAATTCGAGCCCGTTTCCGTGGCCAACGCTTGGGCCGGAGGAGTGGTTTCGTACAGCCTCGCCCCAGATCCTCAGGCGGTTTTGCATCGGCAGCCTGTTCACCCGCCAGGTCCGACAGGCTGCTGGACGATGATGGCGGCATTGCTTGTGTTCGCTTCACTGGGGACCAACGGCATGGACCCCGTTGGCGCCGCCATCGAGCGTTACCGCACGGTGGAGTCGTACCAGGTGACGCTGAGATCTTCCTACGGCGACAACGCGGACATCATCCGCTACTCCTACAGGAAGCCCGGATTTGTCAGGATGGACTTCGTGCGGCCGCACGACGGAGCGGTGTTGATTTACAGCCCGCTGACGAAGGACGTCCGGCTGTGGCCTTTCGGTGCCAAGCTGTTCTCGTTCACGTTGAGCCCGGAAAACCGCCTGGTGCAGAGCCCGACCGGGCAGCGCGTGGACCGGTCGGACATCGGCGCACTGCTCGACAACGTCGAGGCGCTGCAACGCAACGGCGAGATCGCCGTGCAGGGCGAGGAGATCGTCGCCGGCAAGAAAACCGTGCGGTTCACCGTCGCGGGCACGGGCAATTTCGCCGTGGGCAATGTGCATCGGTATGAGCTGTGGCTGGACGCCGCCACTTTCCTGCCGCTGAAGGTTGTGAGCCGCGACGTGAACAACGAAATCATCGAAACGGTCGTGATGGACGACCTCGATGTCAACGTGAAGCTTGGGGATGAGCTGTTCAACCCCTAGGAGTTGGTCGGACTTGCGTCTGACAAACTCCTTGAGAATGAAAAGGTTTCCGCGCCCTTCCGTGTGTTTCCGTGGGTGAAGTGAGCCACCAGGGGTCGGAGGTACGTTCCGATGGCGGAATACCCGCTCACCACCGTGTGTTTGCGTGGCTGAACGGAGCCGTCAGGAGTTGAAGGGAGGCCACGATGGCGGAATACCGGCTGACCACCGTCTGGCGGATCGATGCGCCACTACAGCAAGTGTACGAGGCCATCTGCCGGCCCGCGCGCTGGCCGAGCTGGTGGTGGGGTGTGAAAGACGTCGTCGAGCTGGAACCCGGCGATGAACGGGGCGTCGGCCGCCTGCTGCGCTACACCTGGAAGGCGCTGCTGCCCTATGCGCTGACGTTCACCATCCGGGTAGTACGTGTCGAGCCGCTCGCCGCGCTGGAAGGCATCGCCGACGGCGAGCTCGAGGGCACGGGGCGGTGGCGTTTTTCACAGGAGGGCTCGATCACCGCGGTCTGCTATGAGTGGCAGGTGCGCACCACCAAGCGCTGGATGAACCTCCTCGCACCGATTGCCAGTCCATTGTTCGAATGGAACCATAACCTTATTATGCGCGAAGGCGGCAAAGGACTGGCGCGCCTGCTCGGCGCCCGGCTGATCAGCTTGGTGCACGAGTGAACTTGTCCATTCACGCCGAGCGCCAAGCCCCCGCATGATCGATCTCCCGGTTCAGCGTTACGCTTTTTTCGCTCTGGCCGCCGCGGCACTGTTCGGCGCGAGCACACCCCTCGCAAAGCTGCTGCTGGGCGACCTGCCGCCGCTCGCGCTTGCGGGCCTGCTCTATCTCGGCAGCGGCCTGGGCCTGCTCGCGGTGCGCATCCTCAGCCGCCTGTTCGTCAAGGTGGCGCGCGGGTGGCGGGAGGCGCCGCTCTCCGGCGCGGACTACGTCTGGCTCGCCGGCGCGGTGATCGCAGGCGGTGTCTTCGCTCCAGTCCTGCTCATGTGGGGACTGTCGGGCATCGGCGCGTCGGAGGTCTCGTTGCTGCTCAACCTCGAGGGCGTCGTCACCGCACTTGTTGCCGCCCTTCTGTTTCGCGAAGCCGTCGGCGGGCGCGTGTGGGCCGCCGCGGCGCTGATGCTCGCCGCCGGGCTCGTACTGTCCTGGCAGCCGCAGGCCGATCTCAAGTTTTCGCTGCACGCGGCTGCGATCGTCGGCGCATGCTTCTGCTGGGCTCTCGACAACAACTTCACGCGCAAAACTTCGGCCAGCGACCCCGTAGTGCTGGCGATGATAAAAGGTCTCACCGCCGGATCCTTCAATCTCGCCCTGGCATCTGCGTTCGGGCTGCATTTCTTCGCAACCGCGCCGCTCGCCGGCGCGCTCGCCGTCGGGTTCCTGGGATATGGAGTCAGCCTCGTGCTGTTCATCCTCGCGCTGCGTCATCTTGGCAGCGCGCGCGCCGCCGCGCATTTCAGCACCGCGCCGTTCATCGGTGCCGCGATTGCGATCATCGCCCTCGGCGAGCCGTTCACCGCCTCATTCGGCGTCGCTCTCGCGCTGATGGTCGCCGCAACGGGGCTCGTGCTGACGGAGCAGCACGTGCACGAGCATACCCACGAATATCTCGCCCACAGCCATCGGCACGTACACGACGAGCACCATCAGCACGCGCACCGTGGCGACGAGGGGCCCGAGCCTCACGCACATTGGCACGAACATCCGCCGCTGACGCACGCCCATCCTCACCTGCCGGACCTGCACCACCGGCACAAGCACTGAGGCTTCCGGTGGCGTGCACCGGCACCCGGACTTGGACATCGCGCGGTTGCGACGCCGAAGCCCCGCCGGGCATGGAAAGTCGGATCTGGATTCGCCTGCCGCGGGGCGGTTGCCGGCCAGCGACAGATCCGCAGTGAACTCCCGCGTATTTTCGCTGTCTCTCATGCCCGGATTGCACGAAGACTCGCCCTCGGATAAACTTCGCCCGCGCATGCCCGCCTGGTCCAGAAAACTCGTGCTGTTGATCGCGCTTGCCCTGATACCGGTGCAAGGCATCGCCGCAACCATTTCGCCCCTTCTCTGCCGGAACGACGCCGCGGGACACGGCGCGCCACCCGTCAATGCGGTCGACGGTCACGATCATGGCGCGCGCTACGATGCCCGCCAGAGCGACGGCGGCACCGCCAGCGCCCAAGTCGATCATCCCTGCTGCCACCCGGCCAGTTGCTGGCTGCCGTCGGTGACGCCGAGCGCGGGGACACCGCCCTTTCCCGCCTGGATCGCCGTTCTCGACCTGCCGCAGTCGCTGCACTTCCCCGAGCTGTACGGCCGTCCGCCGCTCGCCTGACTCGGTCGCACGCGGGTGACTCCCGCCCAGCGCGCCTCGCGCGCGCATCCGCCCTTACCGCGTTCGCGCAGTGGGGAAGTTCCAACGACGAGGACAGGCATGAAAATGATCGACTTTAATCGCAGAAAATTCCTCATCACCGGCGCCGCCGTCCTGGGCGCGGCTGGAGTCGTCGCCGGCGTCGGGTGGTGGTACCGTGCGCGGCGCGCACCGCACGCCGGGATGGAAACCGGCGCAGCCGCTTTTCCGAATGCGCTGCGCCTCCCCGGCACAAGCGGCGTGCTCGGCGTCATGGATGTCGCCGCGCCGTTCACCATGCTCGCCAAGCCGGTGCAGCACGCGATCCTCGAGGGCAAGCCCGCGCCCGTGCTCGCCTACCAGGTCGAGCAGGATGGCAAAACCTGGGTCAATCCGGTGTTCCGGGTGCGCACAGGCGCGACGTTGCAGGCCAAGCTTTCGAACGCGCTCGACGAGAACACGATCATCCATTGGCACGGGCTCAAGGTCGACGCGCGCAACGACGCGCATCCGCTCTACGAAATCGGCGCCGGCACAGCCTACGACTATCAGTTCCCCGTGCCGAACCGCGCGGGGACCTACTGGTACCACCCGCACCCCGATAAGCTCACTTCGAAGCAGGCGTATCTCGGTTTGGCGGGCTTCTTCATCGTGGAAGACGACGAAGAACTCGCGCTGCAAAAGGCGCTCGATCTCAAGCTGGGCGCGACCGACATCCCTCTCGTCATCCAGGACAAGAAGTTCGATGAACAGGGCCGCCTCCTGTACGCGCCGAACGAGGAGGAGAAGGTCAACGGCTATATCGGCGATACCGTGCTCGTGAATCTCACGCCGCGGCCGCACTTCAACGCGGCGACGCGCATCTACCGTTTCCGCATCCTCAACGGCTCGAACGCCCGCATCTACCGCCTGGGGTTCGCGCAAGGCGGCCGCCCGCTCGAGTATCAGGTGATCGGCACCGACGGGGGACTGCTCGACCGGCCGTACCCGGTGAAGGAAGCGTTTCTTGCGCCGGGGGAGCGGCTCGACGTGCTGCTCGATCTGCGCGCCGCGGCGGTCGGCGACGCGGTAATGCTGCAAAGTCTCGCTTTCGACCCGATGCACGCCGAGGGGAGCATGGCGGGCATGGCGATGGATCACGGCGCGATGGGCGGCATGGACCACGGCGCGCAACCGGGCATGCTGGCGGACGGCGCAGCGATTGACCTGCTGCGCATCAACGTGGCCAGCAAGGCGGCGTACGAGCCGCGCGTGCCCCCGAAGCTGTCCACGCTCGCGCCGGTTAAATCGGCGGTCGCCAAGGCGCGCGAGTTCGTGCTCGATCTTAAGGACCGGCGCTGGCGCATCAACGGCGAAGTCTTCGAGATGAACAAGACGCCGGTCACGGTGCAGCGCGGCGTCAACGAGATCTGGGAGGTCCGCAACGACAAGGCGAGCATGCCGCACCCGATGCACCTGCACGGCGTGCCGTTCCGGGTTCTCGGGCGCAGTGGCAGCCCGCAGCAGTTGAAGTCGGTCATCGTGAACGAGCAAGGTCTCACCGCCACCGACCTCGGGTGGAAGGACACCGTTCTCGTGTGGCCGGGCGAGACCGTCCGGTTGGCGGTGGATTTTTCCCATCCCTACCCCGGAGACCAGATCTATCTGTTTCACTGCCACAACCTCGAGCACGAGGACCAGGGCATGATGATCAATATCAAGGTGCAGGCGTGACGGCT
>JACQGO010000264.1 GCA_016199485.1 Betaproteobacteria bacterium | reverse complement strand
GGGCCTCTCCGAGCCGTTCCCTCACGACGTTCGACAATATCGTCAACGCGGTGTGGGCCACGCCCACGCGGAGCCTCACCGACTGGGCGGGAATCGTCAACACGGTCTGGTCCACTCCTTCCCGATCGCTGACCGCGTGGGATGACATTGTCAACACCGTCTGGGCAACCCCCTCGCGGACGCTCTCCTCCTACGGGACGCTCCAGGGCGACATCGTGAATGCCGTCTGGGCCACGCCGTCGCGGACCCTGAGCGCGTGGGCCGACATCGTGAATGCCGTCTGGGCGACCGGCTCCCGCACGCTCTCAGGTTTCGGCACGCTCCAAGGGGACGTGGTGAACGCCGTGTGGGCCACGCCCTCGCGCACCTTGTCGTCCTTCGGCAGCCTGCAAGGCGATGTCGTGAACGCCGTGTGGGCCACGCCCAGCCGGGCCTTGACGGATTGGGCCGGCATCGTCAATGCCGTGTGGGCGACCCCGTCGCGGACCCTCTCGTCCTTTGGCACGCTTCAGGGGGACGTGGTCAATGCGGTCTGGGCCACCCCGTCCCGCACGCTGTCCTCGTTCGGCACCCTGCAAGGCGACATCGTCAACGCGGTCTGGGCCACGCCGTCGCGGGAACTGTCCTCCATCGATAACGTCAAGGCCAGCGTCGTGTCGTCCGTCTGGGCCACGCCGACCCGCACGCTATCAGCCGGCGTCACCGTCGCGGTCGGCGGCATCGACACGACCTCGTTTGCGGCCGGCGCCATCGATGCGGCGGCACTCGCTCAGGATGCCAGTCGTGAGATCGCCGACGAAGTCCTCAACAGAGACCTCGCCGGAGGCGGCTCCGGCGGCGCCCGCATCGTGCGGGATGCCCTGCGCGTCCTCCGGAACAAAGTGGACACCAACGCCGGTACGGTCTATCAGGAGGATGACGCCACGCCTGCCTGGACCTTCACGACGACGTCCGATGCGCTGGCGACCCGCATCACCAGCGTGGACCCCGCCTGATGATGCGCCAGTGGCTCGTGCGGCTCGGGCTCTGGCTCGCCCGGCGCGGTGGCTGGACGGTCCCCGTGTGCTCGCGACTCCATGTGCCCGAGGCGGCCTTGATGGAGGCGGCGGCACCGCTCGTGGCTTGGGCAGAGACGACATTTCCCGGCACTTCCGGCGAGCACAAGCGCCACCAGGTTTACGCGCGCCTCCTGCGGGCGCATCCGGACGCGCCCCGGCATGTGGTGGCCTTGGCCATTGAACTGGCTCTGACGAGGCTCCGCGCATGATCATCGTGCTGCAGGGGTTTGCCATGGGGAGCCTGTATCGCTGGGGCGGCGGCTCCGGAAGCGCCGCCGCGGCGGCCGGCGCCGTGACCGGCAAGCTCGTGCATCCGATCTTCACGCACTACACCAACATCACGACCTCGTGGTGGTGGCTGGCGCTCCTCTCGGCGCTGGGGGGGCGATAGATGGCCGCCCTGACGTACCAAGACATCGAAACGCGCGTGGCGAACCATTTGCGCATTCCCACGTCTGACACGACGCAGATGACGCGCGTGCAAGCCATCATCAACGAGGTCTACCGAGACCTTTGCGCGAAGAGCCCGTCCTGGTACTGGCTCCGCAAACGGCAGATCATCAACACCGCCACCGCGTTCGAGTCCGGCACCGCCAGCGTCACCCCCGGCGTGACCAGCGTCACGCTGACGATCGCGCCCTCGGCCGGATTTGGTTCCTTCGCCAACCGGGTGTTCACCGTTCCGGGGAACGCCGAGGACCCGAATGCCGTCTACCGCGTCTCCACGCATGTCGCCGGCGAGGCCACGCTGCTCCTCGACGCCGGCTACACCGGAGCGACCGATAGCGCGGCGGCCTACACGATCTACCAGGATGGCTACGACCTCAGCACCGACTGTAACCGTGTGCTTCATGTGAAACGCTTCGGCATCCGGCGCGCCGTGACGCTGATCGGGCCCATGGAAATGGCGGGGCTCAAGGAGAGCGACAGCTCCGAAGGCGCGCCCATCGTGGCCACCGTCTCTGAATTCGACACCAACGGCGACCCGACCACGGCCCGCCAGCTCGTCGTCCATCCCTATCCCGACGTGCCCTACCGGATGGAGATCTTCTACACGCAGTCGCCCAACACGGAGATGTCCGGGACGACCCGCCCGTTGATCCCCGACGACTACGTGCAGGTGCTCATCTACGGCGCGCTGGCCCGCGGGTTCCCGATCTTCCTGAACGATACCGAGCGGGGCCAGATGTATACGCAGCTCTTCAACGACACGCTGAATCTCATGGTCGCCGTGCAGCGCCAGCATGAGGACGCCTTCGGCGTGGCGCCGCGGAACGATTACCGCGGCTTCTACCGGCGCGGCCAGCGGATCACGGCGGCCAACGCCGATCTGGGGAGCGCCTTTGACCGCTGGCCGTCTGAGCGCTGAGCCATGGGCTGCTGGGCGACTGGTTCTCTGGGCGCCGGAGGAACCGGCGGCGATGGCGTCTCCGGCAATGCGACCGATGAGACGCGCACGCTGCTTCATCTCTGGCCCACCGGGCAACCCGAGGTGTGGGAGGCGATACCCGGGGAGCTGGGCGGTGTCGGGTCACTTGGCGTCACGTTCGACGGCGGCGGCGCGGAACTCGACCTGGACTCGAAGGGGGATGTCTATGTCCCGTTCGCGGCCGTGATCCAGGAAGCCGTGATTCTCGCGGACCAGGACGGGGACGTCGTGGTGGACATCTGGAAGGCCGCCTACGGCTCGTTCCCGCCGACGGTGGCCGGCACCATCTGCGCCGCAGCGAAGCCGACGCTCTCGGATGCCGACAGCTACCGGGATACGACGCTGACGGGCTGGGACACCGCGCTTGCTGCGGGGGACGTGCTTCGGTTTAACGTCGACTCATCCAATACATTGCTCCGGGCCACCGTGGCGCTGAAGATCAAGAAGACTGGAAGCTGACCGATGCCGACCACGCGCGTCTACAAATCGACGGACGGCGGGGCGCCCATCTTGAACGCCTCTGCCGATGGAACCGGGAACGCCGTGCTTAAAACCATCCTCGTTGATGGTTACGGCGCCTTGCCAGCCGCCGGGTGGACGGCGCCCTTCACCGACGGCGCCGCCATCACCGTGTTTCGCCCTGGGGCAGGGAATCGGATGTATCTCCGCTCGACCGACAACTACTTCCTTGGTGGTGGCCCGAGAGGATTCTTGCTGCGGGGTGCCGAGAGCGCCGTCGGGTATGCAGACGGGGACATGACGGACAAGTTTGGAACGTCTGGGGCGAGCGCACTGGCCGCACGGTACTCGGAGACGAGTGATAGCACGCCCCGCGCCTGGATCTGCGTGGCCGATGAGGGGACGTGCTACTTCTGGGTCAGGGCCGATGGGACTTCCCCTTCGCTCTATTACTGTTTCTGGTTCGGCGATTTCTATTCCCACGTCACGGGCGATGCCTATCGAACGGGGCTCGCGGTAGATGCAGGCATGAGCCGTGTTCATGCGCAACTCACGCAAGGGAACGGGACATTCTCCGGCGTCCTGGCCCGTAACTATAGTGGGCTCACCAAGAACTATGCGGACGCGGGACTCGTGGGCGGGACCGCCGCGCGAGCCGACGGGGTCAACAGTGAATCTGCGCTGATCGGGAATCTCAATTACCCGCATGACGCTGATGATCGTATCTGGCTGGCCCCGCTCTATATCAAGGAACCCAGCAGCCCCCCTGTCATTCGAGGGCGGCTCCGGGGCATGTGGCACTGGTTGCATCCACTGGCGGACGTGGCGAATGGCGATGTCTGGTCTGGCAGCGGGGACCTTGCCGGGAAGGATTTCATGCTCATCAAAGACACTGCGGACATCAACGGGACGACCGGGGCGTGGGTCATCGAAACGTCGAGCACCTGGGACACGAACTAACCATGGCGACGCTTCCCTATTCGGCCGAGAAATACACCGAGTGGTACCCCGCCGCGCTGCCGATTCACCGTGGCCTCGGCCGCGGCACGCGCTCGTTCTCCTGGACCGCCGGGCTCGCGTGGATCGGCCTGACGTTCCTCTGGGCGCTGCTGCGAAGCCGTAATCTATGACCACCCGCAACACGGCCTTCATCGTGCATCCGGCCAAGGGCGGCCTCGACACGAGCACCCCGCCGACGCTCCTCAAGCCGGACCAGCTCGTCCTCGCGGAGAACTGCGTCTACGGAATCTCGGGCTCCCGCGCCAAACGGCCCGGCACGGCGCGCCACAATGCGACCGGCCTCGTGAATGCCGATGGGACCCCCGCCACGGTAACGGGCTTGGCGGACTTCTGGCGCTTCGGCACCTGCCTCGACGCCAGTCAGTACCTCGTGGGACATGCCGGGAACACGCTCCGAAAGGACCAAGGCGCGGGGACGTGGGCAGCGATCGATAGTAACCTCGCGTGGGGGACGAGCGGCTCGGAGACGACCATCACGATCGCCCAGGGCTACGCGGTCTTCGCCAACGGCATTGACATCCCGAAGAAGTGGGACCAGACGACACTCGACAATCTCTCATCGGGCGCGCCGTACTTCTCCTTTGCCGCGTACCACCTGCGCCGGCTCTGGGTCGGGGGCTATGCCGCCGCCCCGTCCACGCTCTGGTACACCGCGGCGGGTGACATCACCGATTTCACCGGGACCGACACGGGCACGCTCATCCTCGACGAGGATGACGGCGATCGAATCATGGGGCTGTCGCCGCCGTGGCAGGGGCGGCTCTACGCCTTCAAGGGGCCGAACGTCGGCTCCGTCTGGAACGTGTCCGGTACGACCGTCAGCTCGTTCACCAAGACCCGGATGTTCTCCGCGGCGCCCTGCGTGAGCCACCGGAGCATCATCACGACGCCCGATGACATCTATTGGGCCTCGCGCCACGGGATTCATTCCTTGAAGGCCACCGATCGCTTCGGCGACACGCAGCAAGCCCTGCTCTCGGCGCCGATTCAGACGACGTGGGACACGCTGGCGTCCACGCGCCTCGGCCAGATCGTCGGTTTCTCGCATCCGACGCAGAACATCGTCGGGTGGTTCTGCCCGGAAGGCGGGCAGAACACGCTCGGCCTCATCTACAACTACGCGCTCGGGCTCTGGAGCCTCTGGCGCTTCACCGGCCTCGGCGCGGCGTCCTGCATGGTGGCGCGCACGCCCATCACGGGCGAGCCGCGCCTCTACCTCGGCGGGTATACGGGCTACGTCTACGCGGGGGATCAGGACACCAAGTCCGACGAGAACGCGAATCAGGCCTACAGCTTCCGGGTGCGGTCCCCCATCCACCAGCGATTCAGCGACACTCTGACGGAACTCCACGAGAAGAGCTTCTTCGCGGTGACGACCTTTTACCGCCCCCTCGCCACCTCCTCGTCGCTCACGATGACGACGTACATCGACAACATTCAGACGGCGACGGTCTTGAGCGCGGCCCGGACGATCACCATGTCGGTGGCGGGGGATCTCTGGGACTCGACGTTCATCTGGGATCAATCCGTGTGGGATGGGCGCGGGGCTCCTGGCTACGATGAGGCACCGATCGAAGGCCGCGGTCGGTCGATTCAGGTCGACTGGGAACAGGCGACGGCCGGCGGAGACGCGGAGTTGTACGGATATGCCCTCCGTGTGGCGCCGGGAGAAAGCCATGCGATGGAATAGGGGAGTGACGTCATGGCATTAGGCCGCTACAAGACCTTCGTGGCTGGGACCACCGCGCTTTCGGCCGACATGAACGCGCTCCAGGACCATTTCACCGGGAACGCGGCCACGCTGATCTCGCCGTTCACGAACAACCTCAACGCGAACGGGCAGCAGATCACGAACCTCGTGATTGAGACGGTCTCGGCGACTCCGTCCGCAGCGCCCGAAGGCCGGATGGTCTATCACACGACGCTCGATACGCTGCTGGTCATGGACGGGGCCGCAGTGCGGTACGTGCCGATCGTCTCCGGCGGCTTCGGGACGAGCTTCCACACCCTCCGCATGACCTCGGCCGGCACCGGGATGGAGTTCGCCACCACCAATGTCGCCGTGGCCAATGTCACGGGCATCGGCACCATCGCCACGCAGAATCTCACCGGGATCTCTCTCACCGGCTATCTCGAAGCGGTGGAGATCGCCACGCCCTCGAATCCATCGGCGAATGCGGGGCGACTCTTCTTCCATGACCGTGGCGACGGCAAGACACAACTGTCCGTGCTGTGGTCTGATGGCGCGGTGCGCGCGCTGGCGACGAGTAACTGATGCCGCGATTCATCCCCCTCGGCGCGATGGTCCCGGCGACCCCTCCGCAAGCCGGCGCCACCACGTCCATCCCGCCCCCTGGCCAGTCGGCAGGCTCGCCGAGGTTCATCCCCATCGGGATGCCAACCGGATTCGGAGGGAACGCCCCCGCTCGCGTTCCCTCTGGCGGCGGAGGGATCAACCCCGGGCTCCTCTTCGGCGGGCTCAACATGGGCTCCCGGCTCGGCGGCATGGGCGCCAACTTGCTGGGCCAGCCAGGCGTGACGCAAGGATTAGAGGCACTCGGCGGCGCCGGCAGCCTGGCCAGCGGAGTCCTGGGTGGGAATCCCTTCGGCGCGGCTGGCGGCGCGGCGCGACTCGGCAGTTCGCTGGCGCGGCTTGGAGGCTTCCCGCAAGCCGGGCAAGCCCTCGGCGCCCTCGGCGGGCCGATCTCCATGGGGTCCGGCCTCTACAACCTCGCCCGAGGCGATGTCTCTGGCATCCCGTCCTTGGTCAGCGGCGCCGGCTCGTTGGCTAGCACCATCGGGGGAGGCCTCGGCGCCTCAAGCGCAGGCGCGCTCCCGGGCGCCGGCCTGGCGGCGCTGGCCGAAGGTGGTGCCGCGGGCGCGGGTTCGGCGATGGGCCCGGCCGCGGCCGGCCTGGCGGGCGTCGGGGCGGGCTTGAGCGCGGTCGGCGGGGTAGCCGCCCTTGGGCCGGTCTTCCATTCGCTTTTCCGCAAGGGCGACATCTTCAGCACCGCCAAGAACCTGCCCACCGCGCAGTTCTACTCGTTCGGTGCGGGGCGGGCAGGGGATACGGCCCTCGGCAACGCAATTTCCGGCGCGAAAGATCTTCCGTCCTTGACGCGGATCCTGCAATCGCAGTTCGCGCCCCACGGGGAAGTGCAGCTCGGGAGTCAGGGATTCGGCTGGGGCGGGGATGCCGATGATCCCGCCTCGGCAAGCTGGGGGCAAGCGCTTGCGGCACTCCGGGACCCGGCACAGGTGCAGGCGGGCTTGCCGTGGGCGGACTCGTTCATCCGCAACCTCTGGGCGCAGGGGCCCGGCCAGACGGGCGATGTGCCGTTCAATCCCCAGCGGACGGTCGATCTCCAGCAGAAGATGGCCGATGCTCTGCCGGATGCGGCGCCCTATGCGGCGGTCAAGCGTGACCTCGGCACGGGCGGCATCCGGGACCAGTTGATCGAGGGCCTCAAGGGCCTCCCGGAAAGTGGGCCGCTGCGGGACGTCGGCATCACGGCGCTCCTGCCCTACATCGCGCCGAGTCGCCAGAACGAGCGCTTGCTCATCGCCGACTGGCTCAACGAGCGGACCGGAGGGCTCACGCATGCGCTCACGCTCCAGCGCCTTCGGAACGAGGAAGACAAGAAGATTGCGGCGTCCTACACGCCCGCGGGGAGTCCGTGATGGCTGACGACGAGCTGAATACTGACTTCGGCAACCTTGTAGGAGGCGACGAAGGTCTGAACACCGACTTCGGCAATCTGATCGGTGGCGGAGATACGATTGACTGGAACTCCCCGTGGTGGGCCTCGGATATTGCTGCGTCGCCTGGCGGGGACCAGTGGTTCTATGACACCCAGACGGGACAAATCGTCAATGCGATGCAGGCGCAGGCGCTTGATCCTACATTCACAACCTACGACACCTTCCGCCAGCCGACGATGGGCGGGGCCGATACCGGCGGTGGCACGGACTGGCTCACGGCCCGCAATATCCTGGGCGGCGCTTCAGCCCTGGGCGGACTTGGGATGCTCGGTCTGGGCATCGGAAGCCTCTTCGGGGGCAATGATGCCGCCAGCCGCACGAGCACGCAGACGGCTACGGGGGGGCAGGGGCCGCGGAGCGCGGAAGCCATGGCGCTGCTGGGTGGCGTCGGCCAGCCGGGCGGGCCCGGTGGAGCTCCAGACGCGCCTGGGAGCGGGCTGCTCGGCCTGGGGAACCTGATGATGCAGAACCTCGGTGGTTCGGGGCTTGGCGAGGCGCCTGCGCCCGCACCGGGCCTCCTGAGCGCCCCCGGCAGTCCTGGGTTCAACGAAGCCACAGGCCAGTACGCTCCGGGCCGCGAACCTCCGGGCTGGATTCCCGGGGCCACGGCCTGGCAGATGGACCAAATGGGGGCGAAGCCCGTCCCGGGCGGCGGGCAGCCAGCCCCTACGTGGACACCTCCTCCGGGGAGGGATGATCTCTCGGCTCCGACGTCGCTCGACGCCATGGGCAATCTGGCCCGCCCGGCCGGCGGGCTTCCCATGACCGGCGCTCAACTCAGAACGCTTGCGGCAGGTCAGCAATGGGCCCAGCCGCCCCAGCAGGGCCAGCCGGGCCAGCCGGGGCTCATCGGCCAGCAGAGCCAACTGCTGGGCGGGCTTCAGAATCAGATCCCGCAACTCAACCCGCTCATTTTGCAAGCGCTCGGTGCGCAGGCCGGCGGCATGGCACAAGGGTATCTGCCATCCCTCAACGATCCGCAGGCCCAGGCGCGCATCCAGAGCATCTACCAGCCCGGGTTCGATGCGCTGAACTACAACGCCGGGCTGGCCCTCCAGAACGCCCGCGAGCAACTCCAGCAGCGCGGGTTCCAGGCGCCGGATATCCGGGAAGGCCCCACGCAGGCCCTCACCGCCCCGATCCTGGCCGCCCAGCAGCTCGGCCGCTCGCAGCTCTACGGCCAGATGGCCGGCGCCCAGCTCGACCTTGCCAGCCGGCTCCCGATGCTCGGGGCGCAACTGGCCGCCCAGCAGTATGGCTTGCAGCAACAACCGTTTAACATGGGCCTCCAGCTCGCAGGCGCCTATAATCAGCCCATTGCGACGCAGGGCCAGTTCCCGCTGTCGCTCTTCGATATCATGGAACGCGGACGTGGCAGCACGCAGACGGTCAACACGGTCGGCCCGCAGCCGTCCTTGACCCAGAGCCTCGGCCAGATCGCCCCGGTGATTGGGGGCGCGGGAGGGCTCCTTGGCACGGCGGGCAACGTCCTGTGGCCGCCCCAGCAGGTCGGCCTCTCCGGGCTCCTCGGGAACCAGCTCCATGGCTGATCCGTACACGCTCTCCGGCGCGGATCCGACGCAGCAGCAGGGTCTCCTGGCGATCCTCCAGCAGATCCAGGCGATCCAGAATCGACCGCTCATCCCTGAGAACCCGCTCTCGCAACTCGGCGCGGCGTTGCAGGGATTCTCTTCGGGGATGGCCGGTCAGCCGAACCCGGCCGTGCAGCAGGCGATGGCGCAACGGCAGCAGCAGCTCTCCGGGTTGAGCCAGACGGCGAACGTGCTCGGCATGATGAATGCCATGCAGCACCAGCAGGCGACGCTCGCCGAGACGCAACGGGCGCGCACGGTTCAAGAGGAAGCGGAACGGCGTCGCGCGCTGACCGAGCAACGGAAAACCCAGCAAGAAGGACAGAAGTTAGCGCTGGACCTGACGCGGCTCAAGCTCGACTTTGGCAATACGCTTTTGAAGCAGAGCGTACCCGCGGCGAAACTCGAAGGCCAACGGCTCTTGAGCACGACGCTTTCCGAGTTGGGCTATTCCGCGGACCCACGTCTCGCTACCGAGTTGGCGACTGAGCCGCCGACCAAGGAGAACATTGTGATGGTGGCCAGGTTGCGCGCGGAGGGTGTGCCAATCGATCACATCGCCAAACTGGTGCCTGCGGTTCCGGCCGACACAATTCAGTTCTTGGCAAACGCCGTGGATAAGAAAGACGATTTCATACTGAAGGCATTCGGGTTGCCGAGCGTCACGGAAATCGAAATCGATAAGGCGAAACTGGCGGCAGAACGGATGCGATTCAAGGCCGAAGCGGCCCGCTTGGGAGAAGTCGGACAAGCCAAAGAAACCAATGTGGCGGCCATGCGACGAGAGTTCAACGCGCTCTCGAAGACGTTCATCGATGTGAAGGAGTCCTTTCAACGTGTTGAAGAACTCACCCGAACGCCGAGTGCCTTTGGCGATATTGGGTTGATCTTTAGCTACATGCGGCTACTCGACCCGACCTCGACCGTGCGAGAAGGCGAATTCGCCACCGCCCAGCAAGCCGGCAGCATTCCGACCCGCGTGCAAAATCTCTACAATCGTGCCGTGAGTGGAGAGCGATTGACAGAGATGCAGCGGGCCGACCTTGTCACGCAAAGTCGTGGCCTGTTCCGGCGGCATCTCGGCAGTCAGGAACGCCTTGAGGGCGAGTACCGACGTATCGCCGAAGAGCGCAATATCCCAGCGACCAGCGTGGTCGTAGATCACGTCGGGCCTTTCCGCGGCCTTACGGATCGCCCAATGGCCGCGAATGCGCCGCCGGCCTCCGCGACGCTTGACCAGGCGAAACAGGAGTTCGCGCGTCTCAAGAAGCAGTATCCCTCACTGACGACCGAGCAACTCAAGGACTTGATGCGCGGCGCGGGGTGGCGGTAATGGGACTCCTTGACGCGGTGGACGATGAGCCCGAACGCCGACCGCCTCCGGCCTCATTCAGCCAAGAGGTGGTCGATAGCCTTCAGGGATTGTTTCCCGCTGGCGGCGCCATGCTTGGAGGTGTTTTTGGCAGCGCACTCGGACCTTTGGGCATGATCGGAGGTGCCGGCTTGGGCGGGGAATTTGGTGCCCGCACCGCACGTCTCGGTCAGTCGATTGCGGATCTGCTTGTGCCCGTACCGGGTCCGGCGACGCAATTGGGCCGGGAGATGGCGGCGCCGACCTCACTCACCGGAGAACTCGGCCGGTCGGCGCAGACGATTGGACTCGGCATGGCCGGAGAAATGGGCGGGCAGATGTTCGGGCGAGCCCTGCAAGGCGTGACGCAAGGACTCAATCGGCTTCGTCCTGCGATCACCCCGGACGCTCGCGCAGTCCAGGCACAGTTACAAACGGCCGGGAGTCGCTTGACGCCCTCTCAACTCACGGAATCTCGTGGCATTGACATCGCCGAAGGCATCGCGCAAGGGGCGTTGTTTGGAGGCCCGATTGATCTCGTGAAGAAAGGCCAGACCCGGGCCATCCAGTCCTTGACGGATCACTTCGCCGCCAGCCTCGACACGACGCTGGGTGAACGTGGTATCAGCGCGTTTCTCAAAGATGCCGTCGGTGATAAGCGCATCTTTGGCCGAGCCTTACAACGGCTCGCCTACAAAGAAGTCGATGCGGCAGCCGGAACCGTCCGCGTTGCCACGGATGCGATCGCCGAGTTCATCGATGAAAGTGCCGCCGCCGGCCGTCCGCAGATCAGGAAGGCGCTCCTGGCGGCGGGCTTGAGCCCGAAGATGTTTGAGCGTGGAGGTAGGCCCGCAAGTCCTGGGGCGGCTCCGTATCAGGTGCCCGTGGCTCCCTCCGTATCCTTTTCCGAAGCGGCGGCCATGCGATCCGCGCTCTTGCGTGTGTCCCGCAAAAGGCCGATTGCGCCCGAAGACGAAGCCATCACGAGAACGGCTGGCCACTTGGCCTCGAAGATGGACGCCGCGATCACCGCGTCCGCCTCCCGATTGGCGCCGGAGGCGATGACGGCGTTTCGTCAGGCGAATGATCTGACCGCGCGCCTGGAGCAGACTGTCAATAACGAAGCCGTCCGCTCAGTCATCCGTCGCTTGAGCAAAGAACCCGCCAAGCTGACGCAGGTATTAGTACGACCGAACAACGTGGATGTGCTGGAGGCGGTGGAACGGGCGATTCCTGGGGCCTGGCCAACCGTGCAACGTGAATTGGCTACGCGGACATTGCTCAAGGCCGTGGACCCGACCCGTGGGAACGTTCTCAATGGCGCCGCGTTACTGAGACGGCTGACGGCTCTCGGCCCCGAAACGCTTGACGCGGCTTTTGGCCGTGAGACGGCGATCGGCTTAAAGAGGCTCGCTGACAGTGCGCGCTTCGTCGAGGCGACCGCAACGCCGGCCGAGCAAAGTGGTGGCCTCGTCGTGAAAATGGCTCAAGGCGGCGCGATCGTCGCTTTCGGGTTGTCGCCATTTATCGGATTTTCCAGCACGCAAGCCGCGCTCGGTGCTGGCTTGACATTGGCCGGACCGTGGTCACTCAGTAAACTTCTGGCATCGCCGAAGGCGCTCTCCATCTTGGCGGAGGGCCTTCAGCCAAATCTCTCGATTCAGCAGGCGGGGAAGATTGCCGCGCAACTCGCGGCGTATCGAACGGACGGGCCGGCGCCTGAACGCCGAGCAAATGAACTTGCGCCCTCCGCGCCGGTGTCTCTGTTGGATCAAATCCAATGATTGAGATGCTTGCCACACCCGAGATTGTGGCGAACGGCACCAAGTACCACTGGTCGAAGGCCGTTGTGCGGGGCGCCGCGCTCCTGGTGATCTTCGGGATGTTCTTCGGCGCGACGCTCACGCTCGCCTGGATCATGTCCAGCGCGATCAAGGATCATGCAGCGCTCGCGCGGTCCGTCGCCGCCCTCGTGGGCATGACGACGCGCGAGCACGAGACCATGGCGAAACTGCAGAAGGAGTGGCTCGCGGAGCAGAAGATCGCCAACTACATGAGTTCGGTGCCCCAAGAGCAGCGGCCCAAGCTGCCCATTCCCGATGTTCTCTACGATCGGCTCGACGCCGCGGAACTACGGAAGCTCATGCGCGAGGACACGGGTCGGCGACGACCATACCGTGGCTTCGAGCGCGAACCGGAGGTGCAGCGGAGACCATGAGTACGATTCAGACCTTCGCCCCGTATGAGCATTACGTGAACTCGGTGCGCCGTGAGAAGCTGTCGGGGTGGCTGCGAGACCATCCCGTTCCCCCTGCGACTGACACCTGTCCCAAATGTCACAACCCCTGCTTACGACGGTGCGCGGTGCGAGAGGGTGAGGCACAAGGCACGGAACTGTCGTGCATGCTCTGTGGAACCGAAATGTTGGTGCCGGCATGCGGCCCAGACGGCGCGCCGACGAGCCCGTGACCGATCAGCAGTATCCGCCGGATGATCGCCCGGTGTGGATCTTCGGGGTGTGTTCGGTGCTGCACGCGCTCGTGTGGTACGCCGTCATTCGCTGGTGGGGACGATGAGTCTCTTCGACCAAGCCGTCATCTTTGTCTTGGATCAGGAGGGCGGGTACGTCAATGATCCGCAGGACCCGGGTGGCGAGACGAACATGGGCATCTCGAAGCGCTCATTTCCAGATCTGGACATCGCCCACTTGACGCGCGAGCAGGCCGTGGCGATCTATCGCCGCGCCTACTGGATGGCCGCCCACTGCGACGAGCTGCCCGCGCAGCTCGCGGTCATCGTGTTCGACGGCGCGGTCAACCAGGGAGTCGGCGCGGCGATCCACATGCTCCAGGAGGAGCTGGGCGTCGCGGTCGATGGTGTGATCGGGCCGGTCACGCTTCGCGCCGCCCGCGCGCGGAACCACGATGATCTCGCCCTCCGGTACGCCGCCCGACGGGCCTGGCGCTACGAGATCGCCCGGCAGGAGGAGCGCTTCGGGCTGGGATGGTTCCGCCGGCTCTTCGCCTGTTACCGGCTCGCGCTGCTGGTTGGTGGATGATGCGGCGCCTGTTCGGCGGGCTCCTGGTCGTCGGCCTGCTCTCCGGGGGCTGCGCAGCCATCCCGGCGATGAGCCTGGCCGTGGACGCGATCACGGGCGGGGTCGGCATCTACCAGCGGTACGAGGACCGTCAGACGCAACGCGATCAAACGAAGGCGATCCGGGAACTCAAGGCGGCCGTCGAGGCGAGCACGGTGGAGATGGTGCGGCTCCGAGCGCTGATGGAGCGGAATTACACTCCATGAATCTGTTCATGGACCAGCATGTGAAACTCGGGCGCTTTCTTGATCCGCTCTGCACGGAGGATCTTGGGCCGGACCTCTTCATGCTGACCCGGCCCCTGCGCTATGAGAGTCCTCTGCTCGGCGACATCATCACGGCCCCGGCAGGACTCCAGACTGACTTGGACTCAGTGCCGCGCTGGCTGCCGCTGGTGTACGCGGTGCTGCATGGCAAGGCGCGCGCCGCGGGGGCGATCCACGATTTCTGCTATCAGACCCACCGCGTAGGCTATCGGGATCTGACCCGAGCCATGGCAGATGCCGTGATCGACGAAGCGGCGCAGGCAACGGGCCCGGGCATCGTCCCACTCTGGGCCCTCGACCGCTGGATGCTGTGGGCCGGTGTCCGGGTGGGCGGGCGCCGGGCATGGGAGAGTGGACCGCGACGGCTCGTCATCTGGGATCGGCGGAGCCTGCGCCGGGCAGAGACACGCCTCTCCCACTACCCGTAGGACTCTCTCACGTGAGCGGTCCCTACATTATGTAGTTGACACGCCAGCCGGCATGTCTCAAGATGCTTGCCATGAAGCCTGTCAAAACGAATGTGATGGTGCCGGCCCTGAAATGCCCCCGATGTGGCCATGTGTGGGTGCCCAAGCCGAAGATGGCCCCCCGGCGTTGCCCGAGATGTTGGAAACTCGTCGTGCCATGATGACGCTGATGCTCAGCGTCGGGATCGTCGCCATTGGACTTATCGTCCTCACTTGGGTCGTGGTGTATGTCATCATTCTGGGCTATCTGCTCCGAGATGAGTGACGGCATGACTCCGCTTGTCTCTGCCCTTCTCGCGGCTCTCCCGATGCTGAGTGCGATCCTCGCGTGGTCGATCGTGCTCTCACTGATTGGAGGCTGACATGCCCCGCCCCCGCAAGAACCCCTGCCGCCACTGCGCGGAGTGCGGGAAACACCTCCCGATTGCGAGATTCGCCGCCGCGGTCGAAGTCGCACCCCTGACGCCGATGGGGGCCGGCTGGTGGCGCATGAAGTATCCCTTGTGCTCGGTTGCCTGCGGCGCGGTGGCGGCAGTGCGGTTGCTGGAGGAGATGAAGGCATGATGCTCACCACCATCCATCAGTTCGCGCTCGCCTAGGCGCTAGATCGGAGAGAGCGATGACGAAGACGTACATCATAACGGGAGAGCGAGAGATCAGGCCCGCCTCACTGATAGAGTGGGCCGCGTGGTTCGAGACCGCGGAGAGGCAGGTCGCCAAGACGGAGTTGAGCAACGCTACCATCTCGACGATTTTCCTCGGACTGGATCATCGTTGCGGCGAAGCTGGCCCGCCTGTCCTGTGGGAAACGATGGTGTTCGGTGGCCCGCTTGACGGCGAGCAGAATCGTTACACGAGTCTCGGTGCAGCCCAAACAGGCCATGACGAGATGGTCAAGCGTGTGAAGGCGACAACGCGATGAACCCCGACCTCGCCGCGCTCTGGGCGCTCGTGGAGGCGGTTCCAAAACTCCTAGACGACTTGCTCAGCAAGCTGGGCATCAGGATGCCAGAGGCTGCCGAGTATGCTGTGATTGCCGCCCTCCCCGCCGCGCAGGCGGCGCTGGAGCGGGTGGAGAAGATAATGGCGCACCACGTAGATATGAACGATTACACGGACGTCCCGAAGCGGCCGATGGTCCAGGCGGCTGAAGACGCAGCCCGCATCGCTCGGCTGGAGCAGTTGCTCCGCGACACGCTGGAGATCATCCGCGTGCAGGCGCCGGATCTCTATGAGGCGCTCGACGTGGCGCGCGCGGCCCTGGAGGGACGCGATGAGTGATCCAATGGTAACGGTACGCCTGACCGTCTACGAATTGGACGGAACGGACCACTACAAGCCGGGCGGGTTGATCGTTGAATCGCACTGGAACGACCATGATCGCGTAGTCCTAGTCGTGGACGGGAAGCGATACACCGTCGTGGCGTCGGATCTCGCCGACGCGGCCGAGCGCGCGAGGAAACCGCGATGAGCGGCCCTGATCGCTGGTGCGAGGGCTGTGGGGATCTCGCTAGAGAAATTGATCGTCTCCGCGCCCGCATCGCCCTGTTGGAGGCGGCCGTAGAGGCTGCATCTTGGCTCCATAGACACTACAATCTTCCCTCCTCGTGGGACGCATGGCATGCGGCCAGAGATGCCGCCCGAGCAGACCGCAATGTCTGACCCGACCTGCATCCACTGCGGCAAGGGCGCTGCTGAGCATCACGAGTTTCAGAGCATCCAGCTCCCGCCGCATTGCCAATGCGATCCGCTCACGTGGGCGCCGACGGTACCTAAGGCGATCTGCGGGTCCTATCACGGCAACGGCATCCAATATTGTCGCGTGTGCGAGCACAACCGGGAATGCCATGGAGAGGGGGCGTGAGTGTTGAGGCGCTCGATGTTGCGCGCGGGGGCCCTGGAGGGACGCAATGAGTAAGCCGAAGAGGACAGGAGCGGCGATAAGGAAGCCGCAGCCGCAATGTGCGCGGTGCCAGCGTCCAGTCCATCGTGTGGACGATCGCTGCTCCGGATGCCGGAGACTGGTGTGCGTGCGTTGCGCGCTCGATGGAGGACATTTCCTGGGAGGGGCACATGGCAGCCGACAGAACGCCGCCACGGCCTGACCACGTTGACCGCCTCGCTCAGTGGCTCTACGAGTCGGCCCCCCGACGGTCTGACGTGGGGCGGTTCGCCTGGAGCGCGCTCCCGGAGGACGGCGTCGGCGGCAAGGCCCACCACCGGGAATGGGCAGGGGCGCTCCTCGCCAGCGAGGAGTGGCAGGCGCGCGAGACCGTAGTGAAGACCCTTGAGATGCTCGTAACAGTCCACCATGCCCAATATCCATCATCTGATCCGCCGCATCTTCAGGGCCGCGGAACAACGTGGAGACAATGCCATGCACCGACTTGCGACGCAGTCCGCCTCGCGCTCGCCCGCCTCGATGCGGTGAGGGGGACAACATGAGCACTGGACAACCTGATCTCATCGACCGGCTGGCCGAGATCATCAAGGCCGCGGCCAAGCAGTATCCCTATGGCTCCGACATCGATGAGGGGTGTCGGGGGATCGCGGCGGCCATCGTGGCCAGCGAGGAGTGGCAGGCGCGGGAGGCGTGTTTGACATTCGGGGCTCTACGGAAGGTGAACGTGGCTCGCTGCGAGGAAGTGTTTCACGCCCTCGCGGCGTGGTCGCTGACCGACTGGGCGACAGCTGCTGCGGGCGAACTAGGCGAAGCTTGCAACATCATCAAGAAGATGCGCCGATACGTGACAAGCACTAACGACCCCGGGCAGAACATCGACCCCGCGTCAGATGAGGGCCGCCGTCTCCTAGCACACGAGATTGCCGATGTGGTGATCTACCTCGACCTGCTTGCCGCCCGCGCCGGGATCGACCTAGAAGCGGCCGTCATCGAGAAGTTCAACCTCGTCAGCGAGCGCACCGGATCACTCGCCCGCCTCGCGGCGGTGAAGCGAACGACATGAGGGCACGCATCCGGGACGGGAACCTCCTCCTTACTGCGGAGGATAGCCTTGACGCAGGAGCGCTGCTAAGGCTGTACAAGCGCGGGCACTGGCACCTCGTCTGCACGGCATTCCGCGCGCGGCCCCGAGCGCGATACGAGCTGATCCTCCATCCGTCTGTGATCCGGTGGCAGCGGCCGAAGACGCGGAAGAGGAGGATGACATGACGGACCGGGCGGACGAGGTGGCCCGCGAAACCGCTGGCGCACTGATGCGCTTCGTGCGCCGGGCTCAGGGGATGACGCACGACGAACGGGCATGGTACATCGAGGGGGTCAGGCCGATCATCGCCGCCGCCCTCCG
>JACQGO010000263.1 GCA_016199485.1 Betaproteobacteria bacterium | reverse complement strand
CGCCAACGCCCAACACCAACCAGATCCAATTTTGTGACAGCCAGTCCATGACAAGTCCTCCAGGAATCAGCCCCGATCGGGGCGGTTGAAAACGGGTTGCAAGGCAAGCTTCATCTCCGCGCCTTGCAATCCGGTCTGCAGGTGCTCCGCCGTGCGCGACAGGACGCCCAGCGAGACGCGCTTCAGACGCAGGCTGTTGGTCAGCACGAAAACGCTGGAGAGTCCCATCGCCGCGCCGGCGAGCACCGGGTTGAGGAGCCAGCCGGTCGAGGGGTACAAAACGCCCGCGGCCACCGGAATCAGAACCACGTTGTAGAAGAACGCCCAGAACAGGTTCATGCGGATCGTCCGTAAAGTCTTGCGCGCCACGGCAAGCGCCGCGGGAATGCTCTGCGCTTCGCTGTTCATGATCGTCACATCCGCGGTCTCGATGGCGACGTCGGTGCCGCTGCCCATCGCGAGCCCCACGTCCGCCTGGGCGAGCGCCGGCGCATCGTTGATGCCGTCGCCGACGAACGCCGTCTTGCCCACCCGCTGCTGGATCTGCACAACCGCCTGCGCCTTGTCCCCGGGGAGCACTTCGGCGAGCACGTGGTCGATGCCGAGCTGGCGCGCGATCGCCTGCGCGGTGCGCCGGTTGTCGCCGGTGATCATGGCTACCTGCATTCCCATCGCGTGCAGCCGCGCGATCGCTTCCCGCGCGCCGGGCTTGATCGGGTCGGACACAGCGAGCGCCGCGGCGAGCCGGCCGTCGACAGCGGCATAAAGCGGGGTTTTGCCTTCATCGGCGAGACGCCGTGCGACCTCCGCGAAGGAGTCCACCTGGAGGCCGAGCCGCACCATGTAGCGGTCCGCGCCCGCGTGCACCCGGCGGCCCTTTACCGTCGCCTCGACGCCGTAGCCGGGAACAGCTTCGAAACCTTCCGCCTCGGGGATTTCGAGGCCCCGCTCGCGTGCGGCCTTGACGATCGCCTGCGCCACAGGATGCTCGCTCGCGGCCTCTGCCGCGGCAACCAGGGCGTGAACATCGTTTTCGCCGAAGCCCTCCGCGACGTTGAGGTCGGTGAGCTCGGGCCTCCCGCGGGTGAGCGTGCCGGTCTTGTCCAGGACAACTGCTTTCACCCGGCTCAGGGTTTCGAGCGCCTCGCCGCGGCGGAACAGGACTCCGAGCTCCGCCGCGCGTCCGGTGCCGACCATCACCGCTGCCGGGGTGGCGAGCCCCATCGCGCAAGGACAGGCGATCACCAGCACCGCGACCGCGTTCACTAATGCAAAGGTCAGGGCCGGCGCCGGGCCGTACGCAAGCCAGATCGCCGCGGTGAGCGCGGCGATGACCAGCACGATGGGCGTAAACACCGCAACCACCCGGTCGGCGAGCGACTGGATGGGAAGCTTGGCGCTCTGCGCGCCCTGCACGAGGCGGATAATCTGCGCCAGCACGGTGTCGGCGCCGACCGCTTCGGCCTTGAACTGGAACGCGCCGTTCTGGTTGATCGTTGCGCCGATGACCTTGTCGCCCGGCTGCTTTGCGACCGGAACGGGCTCCCCGGTGATCATCGACTCGTCTACATAGCTCGCGCCACTGGTGACGGTACCATCGACGGGGATTTTCTCGCCCGGCCGCACCAGGACGATATCGCGGGGGCGCACGTCTTCGATCGAGATCTCCTCTTCCGTGCCATCCCGCAACACACGGGCGGTGCGCGCTTTGAGACCGAGCAGCTTGCGGATCGCGTCGCTCGCGCGGCCCTTGGCCACGGCCTCGAGGAACTTGCCCAGGAACACGAGAGTGATCACGACTGCCGCCGCTTCGAAATATGTGTGGCGCGCGTTTTCGGGAAGGAGGTGCGGCGCGAAGGTCACGATCAGGCTGTAGAGATAAGCGGCCCCGGTCCCGGTCATCACCAGGCTGTTCATGTCCGGGTTCCAGTGCCGGTAGGCTTTCCACCCCGAGACGAAAAAGCGTTTTCCCGGCCAGATCATTACCGGCGTTGCGAGTGCGAACAGGATGAAGTTGATGAGAGGGTCGGTCAGCCCGAATATTTCCAGCCAGCGGTGGAAAGGCGGGTAATACATCCCCATCGCAAGCACGGCAACGGGGATACTGAACGCAATTCCCACGACGAGCTCGCCCCGCATCACCGCGAGTTCCCGTTCCCTTTGCGCGTCGCCGGCGGAGTCTGTGTCCTTTGCGGCTTCCGCAGGCACCTCGTACCCTGCCGCGCCGATGGCCTTACGAAATTCCGCGAGCCCTGCGCTCGCGGGGATATAGCGCACCCGGGCGTTTTCCGAAGCGAGGTTCACGCGCGCTTCGATCACCCCGGGCAGCTTGCTGAGCGCCCGCTCCACGCGCGCCACGCAGCTCGCGCAGGTCATTCCCCGGATGGGAAACTCGATTTCCTCCACCACCGGCGTATACCCTGCCTCGGCGATGGCAGCGGTGAGTTCGGCGGGCCGGGCCAGTTTCTCGTCGAATTCGACTCGCGCGCTCTCCGCCGCCAGATTGACGCGGGCCAAGGCAACGCCGCGCACCTTTTTCAAGGCCTTCTCAATTCGCCCCGCGCACGCCGCGCAAGTCATGCCACGAACACCGATCTCAAGAGTCTGCATGTGTACGTTCCCGATGCCGGATTATATGCCCTACCCAGGTGGGTGGGGTCTATCGTAAGTTTAACTGTATAATAACTTGCTGTCAATACGTCACTATTGACAATGCTTTTGATCATAGCTATTATACCCTACCCAGGTGGGTAGGATGCATGTGGCGCGGCATAGCGCGCCTTTACCAGGAAGGGGAGCTTCTTTATGGCAGTCACATTGAATGTCGTCGGGATGACCTGCAGCCACTGCGTGCACGCGGTGACCAAGGCGCTTAAGGCCGTTGCCGGCGTGGAGAAAGTCTCGGTGAGCCTCGACGCGGGGCGGGCTCAGGTGGAAGGCACCGCCAAACCACCTGCCCTGATTCGCGCCGTCGAGGAAGAAGGGTACAAAGCCCAGATGGTGGACTCGAAATGAACGACAAGGAACAGTTGCATCCCTCGCAGCCGGCGGGCGTTCACCTGTGCATGCCCGAAACCGCGCGCAAGGTCGTTGCGCACAGGCTTGCCATCGCCAGGGGGCATCTGGAAAGCATTCTGCACTCCTTGCAGAAGCACGATGCCTATTGCGTGGACGTGCTGCGCCAGATCAAGGCCGTGCAAGGCGCGCTGGAGAAGGCCGGCCAGATCACCCTGGAGAGCCATCTGCGCGTTCACGTGGCAACCGCCGCCGATCGCGGCGACACCGAAGCAATCGTGGAAGAGCTGATGGACGCCCTTCGCTATCGGTAAGGGTGCGGTTGGCAGTTGTTCCCGCGGCACGTGGACCAGGTTTGAGCTGACAATTTCACCGAATGCGTCCAGCCGGTTGAGTTTGTTCGAAAGTTAACCGGACAGTAGTGAAAGGAGGCAATGTATGCTTTGTTGCGTAGGTCTGATTGGAGGTGCGGTCGTAGGTCAGTATTTAGGTGGACCTTGGACATACATTGCTCCAGCCGCAGGTTTTGGGATCGGGTTGGCAGCCGATATGAAATTCATGAAAGGACATCACCAAATGGGAGGCCAGCACCATGCGGGGTTTCGGGCGAAGGGAGACACCGACCCGGTTTGCGGGATGCAAGTAGGCGAAAGCAAGGCCGAGCACCAGGTCGAGCATCTGGGCAAGACATACTACTTCTGTGCACCGGGATGCAAAAAAGCATTTGAGCAGAATCCCGAAAAGTACATTGGTAAGACACAAAAAGCAGGATGCTGTGGATGATGAATGAAGGGCGTGGCTACCGGCGCGATGCAGGCACTATCGAGGCTTGTGCAGCTGCTCTACTTGTTCATGCACCGCGGCCAGCACGGCGGCAGTAATCCGGAAGACAAAGCAAAGGAGAAGTAGCCATGGACGACGAACCGGCCGCCTACGGGCTGTGGTCGCTCGTGGTGATCAATTCGCTGGTCTTCATCATTTTCGCGTTCAGCTTCTTCAAGCCGAGGACCACCCGCGACTGGCGCTCGTTCGGCGCCTTCTCGGCGTTCCTGGTGGCGCTGTTCACGGAGATGTACGGCTTTCCGCTTACGATCTACTTTTTTTCCGGCTGGCTGGCGAGCCGCTATCCGGGAATCGACTTCCTCGCGCACGATTCCGGACACCTGCTCGAGGTGCTCGCCGGGTGGCGCGCCAACCCGCACTTCGGGCCATTTCATGTCGCGAGCGACCTCCTGATCATCGCGGGTTTCGCGCTGCTCGCAATGTCGTGGAGGGTGCTCTACGAGGCGCAGCGCGCGCACCGCGTGGCGATGACCGGGCCCTACGCGTATCTGCGCCACCCGCAATATGCCGCGTTCATGCTGATCATGGTCGGTTTCCTGCTGCAGTGGCCCACGGTGATCACTGCGGGCATGTTCCCGATACTGGTCTTGATGTACGTGCGCCTCGCGCGCCACGAGGAACGGGATGCGATCGCGGAATTCGGTGAAGAGTACATCCGCTATGCCGCGCGCACGCCGGCATTCTTGCCCCACCCACGCCGCGAAGAGGGACAAGCCCGCTGACCGGGTGACGCGGGATCACGTGCGTCAACGACCAACCGTAAGGAGATAAGCCATGACGATCGATCCGGTATGCAAGATGACGGTGGAGCCGCAGAACGCCGCGGCGAAGGCAGAACATCAGGGCGTGACCTATTACTTCTGCTGCGACCACTGCCGCAAGGAGTTCACCGCCCGTCCCGAAAAGTACTTGGGGAAAAGCCAAGGCGGCGAGCACAGCGGGCACTCGCATGGGCATCACCATTGACGGTTGCAGACGCAGGTGACGTCCATTCACACCACCCCGGCGCTGCGCGCCACCCCTCCTCGGAGAGGAGGGGAGAACCTTTCCCATCCTTGCCAAGGAGGGGTGGCGACGAAGTCGCCAGGGTGGTTCCGCCTCGTGCCGTTCCAACTATCAATGCCAATCCAACGGTTTCTCCAGGAGCCGACCGTCCGCGCCAATTGAGCCGGCGGAATCTGGAAAAACAAGTTGGAACGGCACCCGTCGTGACGGAGCAAAGTGTCAATCAGTTTCGCGAAGCTCGGTAATTCGGGCTCCCCGCCCGGCATGGTGTGCGCGAGCCGCGACTGAAGGCCGCATGGCGGAGATGCGCGTAAGCGCCGACGTCCTCCATGTCGCCGGTGCCGGACCGGCCGGCCTCGCGGCGGCGATCACGCTCGCCCGCGCCGGCCGGAACGTCGTCGTGCACGAGGCTCACCCGACGGTGGGCTATCGCTTTCAGCGCGATCTGCAGGGGCTGGAAAACTGGACCACCGGGGAGGATGCGCTGGACGCGTTGCGGTGGCTGGGCATGTCCACCGAATTTACCACGCTGCCCTGCCGGGAAGGCACGGTGTTCGACTCGCGGGACCGGGCCTATGCCGTGCGTAGCGACGCCCCGATCTTTTACCTGGTCGAGCGCGGCCCCGGGCCGGGATCGCTCGACGCGGCGTTGCTCGCCCAGGCGCGCGAGCTGGGTGTCGAGGTGCGCTTCAACGACCGCCGCGATCGCGTGGACGGTCCCGGCGTGGTCGCCGTGGGCCCCCGGGCAGCGGACGCCATCGCGGTCGGATACCACTTCGACACGCCCATGCACGACGGCTTCTGGGTGATCTGCAACGACGAGCTCGCGCCGAAGGGCTACGCCTATTTGCTTGTCATGAACCGCCGCGGCACGGTGAAGAGCTGCATGTTCACCGGCTTCAAGCACGAGTCGCGCCATGTCGAGCGCACGGTGGCGGCGTTCGAGCGCCTGGTCGGCCTGAGAATGAACAACCCGCGGCCGCACGGCGGGGTCGGCAACTTCCGCATTCCGGCGAGCGCCGTCACCGGGCGGCACCCGGTGGCCGGCGAGCAGGCCGGCTTCCAGGACACCCTGTGGGGCTTCGGCATGCGGTATGCGATCGCTTCGGGCGTGCTCGCGGCGCGCAGCCTGCTTGACGGGGCCGACTATGATGCCGTGTGGCAACGCGAGTTTCTGCCGTGGCTGCGCGCCTCCGTCGTCAACCGCGCGCTCTACGAGAGCTTCGGCAACGCCGGCTATGCCTGGCTGCTCCGTCGCCAGCAGCGCGCAGGCGATGCACGGCGCTTCCTGCGCTGGCTCTACCGGCCGGGATGGGTCAAGCGCCTGCTCCTGCCCTGGGCATCCGCGCACTACCACAGCCGGCGGGACGACGCGAGCTGCAACCACGTCGATTGCGCTTGCGTGTGGTGCCGCTGTGGAAGCGATCATGCCGCGAGCATTGAGCCGGCTTGACGGCGACACAGACCGGCATATTGAGGCTCGTGCAAATGATCGACAACCATTTGCACGACTCTCATTAAGCTGCATCTCTACGCGTAGGCCGTAATCCGATAGCGTCACCAGACTTTGACGCAGATCAAAATCGGTCCGTGGACGGCAGGTTAACGTTACGTTGTGCGGGACATGGCGCAACGGCGCATGCGAAGGCGCACCGTGTCCAGCATGAACCCTCTTTCGTCATCACGGAGAACCACGCCGATGCACATACTTCGTTTGCTGATTGCGGCCGTTCTGCTGCTGCCGCACGCCGCCTCTGCGGCAACGCCCCTCCCCGTCACCGTGTATCTCAGCCCCACTTGAGGGTGCTGCAAAGACTGGGTTGTATACCTGGAAAAGAACGGATTTCGCACTTCGGTAAACGACCGCGAGGATCTGGAGCGCGTCAAGGCCAAGTACGGCGTGCCGCGGCATATGGCGAGCTGTCACACCGCGGCGGTTGCGGGTTACGTCGTCGAGGGCCATGTTCCGGCGCCCGCAATCCGCAAGCTGCTTGCGCAGCGTCCCAAGATCAAGGGGATCGCCGTTCCCGGCATGCCGCAGGGTTCCCCGGGCATGGGTCCGTGGAAACCCGGAACGCTCGGCGTCTACGAGGTCGCTGACCGGCCGGGGTTACCCAAACTGTTTTCTGCCGAGTAAGCAGCGGCGTCGCGCGTTTACGGTCCCGCTTTTTTCTCCCTCGTTTTCAAGGAGGGGTGGCCCGCCGGGCCGGGGTGGTTGAGAGGAGAGCGCGGCAGTCCGACCACCCCGTCGCTTCGCGCCACCCCTCCTCGACGAGGAGGGGAGATT
>JACQGO010000260.1 GCA_016199485.1 Betaproteobacteria bacterium | reverse complement strand
CTCGCGATGCTGGTGCCGCCCGCGGCGATGAACGGCTGGAAGATCACCACCGTCGGGGAAGACATCGCATGGATCAAGCCGGGCAATGACGGGCGGCTCTACGCGATCAACCCCGAGGCGGGCTATTTCGGAGTCGCGCCCGGGACCTCGACCGAATCGAACCCGAATGCGATGGCGACGTTGCACTCCAACGTGATCTTCACCAACGTGGCGCTGACGCCGGACGGCGACGTGTGGTGGGAGGGCATGACCAGGGAGCCGCCCGGGGAGCTGATCGACTGGCAGGGCAAACCGTGGACGCCGGGCTGCGGCCGGAAGGCCGCGCATCCCAACGCCCGTTTCACGGTGCCCGCGGCGCAATGCCCGTCGCTCGATCCCTATTGGGAAAACCCCGACGGCGTTCCCGTCAGCGCGTTCCTTTACGGCGGACGCCGCAGCGAAGGCGTGCCGCTCGTCTACGAGACTTTCAACTGGCGTTTCGGCGTGTATGCGGGCGCGACCATGGGCTCGGAAACCACCGCGGCGACAACCGGCAAGGTCGGAGTGGTACGGCGCGACCCGATGGCGATGCTGCCGTTCTGCGGCTACCACATGGGTGACTATTTCAACCACTGGCTGCAGATGGGGCGAAAACTCAACGATCCGCCGCGCATTTTCTGCGTCAACTGGTTCCGGCTGGGCAAGGACGGCCGGTTTCTCTGGCCGGGATTCGGCGAGAACATGCGCGTGCTGCGCTGGGTAATCGAGCGCTGCCGCGGCCGGGCCGGAGCGGTGCAGACGGGGCTGGGATGGATGCCGCGCTACGAGGATCTGGACTGGCGCGGGCTGGAAGGTTACAGCCGCATACGATTCGACGAACTGATGTCCATCGATGCGGCGCTGTGGCGCAGGGAGCTGCAGGAGCACGACGCGTTGTTCGATAAGCTCAAGGAGCGACTGCCGCGCGAGCTGGTCCTCAAGCGCGAGTTGTTCGAGCTCTCGGTGTGACATCGCGCGCCCATCCCACCCGCTGACACCATGAGAGGCGCGGCGGGAGCGCGCGTCTTCTTTCCGCACGCGCCGCGCGTGCGGATCAACAACCGTCAAGCTGAAGGTAACGTCCGCCCCAGAACACCAGCGGCGCGCCGTCGCGGTAGGCGTAGCGCAGCACGTGACCGATGAAGATCACGTGGTCGCCGCTGTAATGACGCGTCTCGTTGCGGCACTCGAGATGACAGAGCGCGCCGCCGAGCAGCGGCACCCCCTCTTCTCCGGCGGTAAACTCGATACCCTCGAACTTGTTCGCGAGGGAAGTGCTGAAGCGCTGCGACAGCGCAAGCTGATCGGCACCGAGCACGTTGACCGCGAAGAACGGCGCCTGCAGGAAGGCATGCAGGCTGGGCGAATGCAACGACAGGCTCCACAGGATGAGCGGCGGGGATAGCGACACCGAGCTGAAGGAGTTGCAGGTGAGCCCGACGTTCTTGCCGTCGCGCGCCACGGTGGTGACGACGGTCACGCCGGTCGCGAAGCTGCCGAGCGCGTTGCGGAAGTCGCGCGCATCGAAGTCTGCACCGCCGCCGGCCGATTTGAAGGACTGGTTCATCGCGGGGCCACCGGCGCTGCGGGATCAGATCGTCGGGTTGTCGGGCGAGCCGCCGAGCGCCACCCTGCCGTAAGTGGAGGCCGCGACGTCCCACGTCAGCGCGTGGTGGCCGCACGCCGCATGTACATCGCGGAATGCGCGCTGCATCGGCCGGGCGTCGAACAGAAACTCGCCGCCGCCCGCTTCGAACAGCAGGTCGACCGCGCGCGCGCACAGTCGCGCCGCAAAGGCGCCGTCGCGCCGGAAACGCGCTTTTTCTTCCAGCGTCGGCGTCGCGCCGGCCCCGGCGATCGCCATCGCCGCGTCGCAGTTGTGCAGCAGCAGGAGTTCCGCCGCCTCGACCGAGGCGCCCGCTTCGCCGAGCCGCGCCTGGATCGTCATGTAGTCCGCGACCCGGGTGCCGGAGAACGTTGCGACGCGCGACGCGGTCTCGGCAACGAAGTCTTCGAGTGCGCCCTGCGCGATGCCGAGCACGGCGGCCGCCGGTACGTAGGGAAAGAGGTCGAATACCGGCAGCCGGTAGAGCGCAGCGGGATTAAGCGCGGCGCCCGGGGTGGGGCTGCCCTTGACGTCGTCCACCGCCAGCGTGCGGTGCTCAGGCACGAACGCGTCCGCGACCTCCACGTCCTTGCTGCCGGTACCTTTCAGCCCGGCCGCGAACCAGGTGTCGATCGCGCGATAATCACTGCGCGGCAGCAGGAACATCCGGTATTCGGATACCTCCGCGCTGTCGTCGGCGACGATTGCTCCAAGCATGGTCCAGCTGCACGCATCGATACCGCTCGAGAACTTCCAGTGGCCGCTCAGGCGATAGCCGCCTTCGACCCTGACCGCGTGTCCCGCGTGGAAGACGAACGCGGAGCCGATCAGCGCGTCGGGGGATGCGCCCCACACCTCGTCCTGCGCCGGCGGCGGCCACATCGCGAGCATCCAGTGGTGGGTCGCGAGGTTGGAGAACACCCAGGCGGTAGAGCCGCAGCCGCGCCCGATGATGGCGGTCAGCTCGACCGTCGCGCCGTAGGGCAGCTCGGAGCCGCCGACGCGTTTCGGCTGCAGCATGCGGAACAAGCCGCTCGCGTGCAGGTCCTCTATCGTCTCGTCGGGAATGCGGCGCAGTTCTTCGGCGCGCGCGGCGCGCTGCCTCAACACCGGCGCCAGCGCCTGTGCGCGGCGGTTCAGCTCTTCGCGCGCGGGAGGCGAACCATCGGCGCAGGGGGGCTCTGCGTTGCGTGCCGTCATGCGGTCCTCGCTCGTTGATTGCGCTCATTATGGCACGGGGTGCCGTCCGGCGCGGATACCGTCGGGCGCCGTGGTGCGGCCGGTCTTGTGCGTATCAGCGTAAGCCGGCGGACGGACGGATCGCCCGGGGCAGTGCGAGCGCGCACCGCAATATCGTACAGGCCCGCTAGAGTCCCGCGCGGTTTTTTTCCTTGACCGCGCGGTTCACCACATTCACCGGCCACTCTCCGGTGAGGACCCGGCGGACTTCATTCGGCGCGCCCGCCTGCAGGCCCGCCATGGCCTGCTCGCTGTACCAGGCGACGTGCGGGTTGATGATGACGTTCTCTCGCCCCCGCAGCGGGTGCGGATCGGGAAGCGGCTCGGGGTCCGTAGTATCGAGCGCGCAGCCGGCGATCTTCTTCGCGTCGAGCGCCCGCACCAGCGCATCGGTATCCACGATGGGCCCGCGTGCGCAGTTGATGAGGAATGCGGTCGGCTTCATGCGGGAGAAGGCCTCGTCGCTCACCATCTTCCGGGTCTCGCTCATGAGAGGGGGATGGAGCGAGACAAAGTCGGATTCCCGCAGCATCTCGTCGAGTTCCATCTTCTTTCCGGGCGCATCGAACTGGCCCCCTTTCACGAACGGGTCGCAATAGAGCACCCGCATGCCGAAGGCGGCCGCGCGCACCGCTACCTGCCGCGCGATATTGCCGTAGCCGACCAGCCCCAGTGTGCTGCCCGCGAGACGGAACATCGGTTTGCCGGGAGGGACTTCCCACCGCCCGCCGCGAACAAGCCGGTCGTAGAAAACAGGTTTGCGGGCACAGGCGAGGACCAGCGCCATCGTGTGCTCGGCGACCTCCTCTATGCAGTAGGTCGGGTTGTTGGTGACGATGATCCCGGCCTGCGTCGCCGCCTCAAGATCGATGGTGTCTACACCGATGCCGTAGCGGGCGATGATCTTGCACCTGGGCATCTTCGCCATCACCTCCGCCGTGATCGGGCCGGCGTAGGTGTTGAGCAGCGCGTCGCAGTCCCGCGCCTCGTGCACGAACTCTTCCGGCTTCTTGGTCTGGAGCGCGACCAGCTCGGCCACTCCCGCGAGCGTTCTCGTCTCCACGTCCAGGGATTCCCAGACGTAGTCGGTCAGCACCACTTTCGCCTTTCCCGCCATGATGATTTCCTCCCGGTTGACCTGAATCGACAGGATTTGCAGGATCACGCAGGATCAACAGGTTTCATGCATGCAATGATTTTGATCTCGTGAATCCTGTCATAATCCCATGGATCCTGTCCATTTCCTGTCCATTCACTTCGGCGCCGCGGATCGTAATAGACGACGCGCATCGGAAAGCCGCGCGCGCGCCAGGCGACCTCCCGGCCCACGCCGCCCATCCCGATGAGCCCGAGTGTTCTGCCCGATACGCCCCCCGCTTCGAGGTAACACGACTGCGAGCCGGGAACCGTGCCTGCCCGCGCCAGGCGGTCGGCCTCGGTCACGCGCCTGCCGACCGCGAGCAGCAGCGCCCAGGTGAGGTCCGCAGTCGCGTCGTTCAGGAGCGCAGCCGGGATGGTCGTGACGGGAATGTGCCGCGCCGTGGCCTCGGCCACGTCAATGTCTGCCGGCGTGATCGTGGTGGACGCGATCACCCTGAGCTCCGGGTTAACGGCGATCACGTCGCGATCGATCCGGTCGTGAAGCATGCAGAACAGGATGTCATGGCTGCGCACGGCGGCGAGCAGCTCGTCCCTGGTGGCGATGTGGAGCGGATCGGGATTCCAGTCGACCTTGGCCACGGTGCGGAGCCGCTCGATGGCGCTCCTCGCCACCGGCTGGGTGATGAATACCCGCGGGCGCCTGTCTGCGTGCGAGGCACGGGCAGGCATCACTGCATCCAGCGCACCACCCCGGCCACGCCGTCGACCGCGACCAGCGAGCCGTCGGGAATGCGCCGCGTGGCGTCAAGCACGCCGAGGACCATGGGAATGCCGCGTTCGCGCGCAAGCGATGCGAGGTGCGAGGTGCTGCCGCCGCGCTCGGCAACGACGCCTGCCACGCGGGGCAGAATATGGCTCAGCGCCGGTCCCGCCACCCGCGTCACCAGAACGTCGCCTGTTGCGACGCGCGACAGCTCGCACTCGCAGTGGACGACGCACGCGCGTCCCGAACCCCAGCCGATCCCGGCGGGATGCCCGTTGATTCCCGGATGGCGCAGCCAGATCTCGTCGGGCGCCTGCGCGGGCTCGACATGCAGCGGGCGCGCCTGCAGCAGCTTGAATTCTCCATCGTCGAGCGCCCATTCGATCTCGACCGGCATGCCGAGCACGTCCTCCGCGCCGCGCAGCAGCTGTCCGAGCCAGGTGACCTGCGCGACGTCGAGACAGGGCGCGGAGACGAGCGCCTGTGGAACGGCTTCGGTCGCGGGCTCCTGGCGGTGGACGCAGCCGACGCGATGGTCCTTGCGGCCGGCTTCGGCGCCGCGCAGGATCCCGCTTCTGCTCAGCACGTAGCGGTCGGGCACCACCTCGCCCTGCGCGATCGAAGAACCGAGCCCCCAGGTCGCGCTGATCAGCATGCCGCCGTCCGCAGTCCGGCTGAGACCCCCACCCGAGGCACGCGCGGCCACCAGCGGCTGCACGATGAGCGCCATCGCGGTGTCCGCAGGATCGACGCCGTGCGTTGCCATGTAACGCAACGCGCGCGTGGACCAGAGAGCTGCCCAGCACGAGCGCACGGCAGTAAGGAAATCGGCGTCGCCCTCGAGCCCGAGAAAACTTTCGAACTGGCCCGCGAAGCTCGAGCTTGCACGGTCCTCGACGAGTGCGGAGGAACGCACCACGGGCAACGTGTCGCTCGTCTCCACCAGCTTCCGCCACGCTGCAAGCAGCGGTTCGAGCACTGCCGGTGTGATGGGATGATCCATGAGGTCGAGCTTCATCCGCAGGGCATGGCGGCGCGCCTGCGGGCTGTTTTCCGCTGCGAACACATCGCGCGCGCATGCTTCCAGCCCCAAGGCGGCGACCTGCATACGGTAGGCTTCGGCGCTCAGGCAAAAGCCGCGCGGAATGGGCAATCCGGCGTGGCCGAGAGCGGCGAGGTTCGCCGCCTTCGGGCCGACGCGAGCCGCATCCATTGCATCAGTAGCGTTCAGGGGAATGACAAATTGACTCATGATTTGGCACAAAGGCCGATGCGGCTCGTGAACTGTTCCTTAATTTTTAAGAATTCTGCGAATCGATCACGATTCGCAGAATTCTTCCGGGGTTGCGCTCGTACTCCTCGAACGCTGCCGCGGCGCGGTCGAGAGGATAGGTCGCGGTAATGAAACCGGTGACGTCTACTGCGCCGGATGCAACGAGCTCGATTGACGGTGCCATGTCGCCGGGCGTGAGGGCGCGCGCTCCGACGATGCTCACTTCCTTGTAGTAGAGCGGAAAGGTGCTGAAGCCGGAGGCGTGCTCGTGGCTTACCGCGAATGCGCAGAAGCGGCCGCCGGGACGCAGCATGTCGATGCCCGCCTTGAGCGCCGTCGCGCCGCCGGTGGTATCGATGACCACGCCGACGCCGCGACTGCCGGTAAGCGCCAGCACTTCATCGACGGCGTCCTGTGCGGTTGCGTTGACCGCGTAACGGGCGCCCATGCGGCGCGCCATGTCAAGCTTCCAGCCACTGCGTGAAACTGCGATAACGGAATCCGCGCCCGCGAGCACCGCGAGGCGCGTGTGGAGCAGCCCCGTCGTTCCCTGTCCCAGCACGACGACCGATTCGCCGGACCCGAGGCCCACCCGCTGCTGCGCGTGGCGCACCGTGGCCAGTGTCTCGATGAGCGTTGCCGTGGCGAGAGGAAGATTCGCCGGCAACGGATAAACGTAGCGGGCAGCAAGCCGCACGTACTGGCTGAGCGATCCTTCGATCTCCCGCCCGAAGAGCCCGGCATTGCGGCAAAGGTTCTCTGCGCCGCGCACGCAGGAATCGCAGCGCCCGCAGGCGATGATCGGATTGATGATCACGCGCTGGCCCGGCTCAATCCCGCTCACTCCCGGCCCGGCAGAATCGACCGTGCCGGTGGCCTCGTGGCCCATCACCACCGGATAGCGTACCCCGGGGTGGCGCCCGGTGTAAATCTCGAGGTCGGTATGGCAGACCGCCGTGGCCGCGACCTGCACCACGACCTCGCCGGGCCCGGCCGTGGGCCTGTCGCGCTCGACGATCTCCAGCCGCCGCGGAGCCCCGAGCACCGCCGTGAGCGTCTGCTTTCCCATCTCAATCGCTAGAAGCTATCTCGAACATCCGATCAAATCCAAAAGGCTTTAGCCACAGAGAGCACGGAGAACACAGAAAACACCGAGAAGCTCGTGTTATACCCTGGCCCACCTCCTCGTTTCTCAAGGTTGAAGGTAAAGACTCTGTGACCTCTGTGTGCTCTGTGGCCGGTTCGAGTTCTTACCGGCCGGCAAGAGTCGAATAGCCGGGCATCGGATCGACGACGGTGATCTGCTCGACCGGGAAGTTGGAGATGATCTCGATCCTGTCCTGCTGCACGATCAGCATCTCCTCGATGCGCACGCCCCATTCGAACTTCTTGCCGTGCTGGGTTTCGAGCGCGAACACCATGCCGGACTTGATCTCGACCGGGTGGTCGAGCGACCAGATGCGCGAGATGACCGGCTGGTCGTACTGCGCGAGCCCCAGCCCGTGGCCCCACAGATTCGCGGCGGCCTGATCTTCCTCTTCGTATCCCCATGCTTCCTTCGCGGAAGGCCATTGCGAAGCGATCTCGCGCGTGGTGGTGCCGACCTTCACCGCCTTGATCGAGTCGTAGAGCCACTTGAGCGCCGTCGCGTAGATGTCCTTCTGCTCCCGGGTCGGTTCCTTGCCGGCGCAGTAAGTGCGGTAGTAACACGACTTGTACCCGTTCCAGGTGAGCGCCGCGAGATCCATGAACACGATGTCCCCCGGCTTGATGATGCGGTCGGAGAAGTTGCGCCAGTTGGGCCAGGTATTGGGCCCGGAGGAGACGATGACGTCCTCGACGTCTTCCATCCCGGGGATCGCGTAGAGGAACTCCATGATGTGGGCCGTGAGCCGGTTCTCCGTCAGGCCGGGCTTGAGGAACTTCATGAACTCCCAGTGCGCCGCGTCTCCGATCGCGCCGACCATGCGCAGGCATTCCTGCTCGTCCTCGTTCTTGATCGCGCGCGCCTCCATCATCGGCGTCATGCCGTCGGTCCAGTCGATCTTCGCGTCCTTGAACGCCTGGAGCATGTTGATGTCGATGAAGTCGACGCCGAGCTTGCCGCCCGCGACGTTCGCCTTCTTCATCTCCTGCATGATGGCGTTGGTGAACTTCTTGACCTGCTGGGCGGATGCCGGTCCTGCCGCACCCTTGATCCACGCGTAGGACCAGCGCACGTGGTCCTGCGGAATCCACGGCGAATGGCGCTGGATCTGGATGCCGATGTCGCCCTGCTCGAACAGCACCGGCGCGTCGTCGCCGCACAGCAGCGCGTAACGCAGCCCGGGTTTCAGCCGGTTCCACCCCGGGGTGAGGGTGCCCGTTACGTAGCGGACGTTCTCGTCGTACATGAGGAGCAACGCGCTCAGCCCGTGCGCCTTCATGCGCTCGCGCGCCCGCTCGGTCCGGTACTTGCGCAGCCGGTCCCAGTTGACGCGCTGCTGCCAATCCAAGCCGACCATGCCGAAATTTGCCATGTTGCTCTCCAGATCTGACGCGGTTGAAAGAAACACGAAAATTCCGTGCGCTCCGGCGCAATCGGGCCGGCGCGCGCGGTCACTCCGTCGGGATTCCCGCCTCCTTGATCACTTTCGCGAAACGGTCGTTTTCCGACTTCCAGAACTTCGTGAATTCCTCGGGGGACCTGCTCACCACGACGCTCACGCCGCCGTCGGAGAGCCGCTTGATCACGTCAGGGTGCTGCATCGTCTTGACGCCGGCCTCGAACAGCTTCCTCACCACCCCGCGCGGGGTGCCCTTCGGCACGAAGATTCCCTGCCACGAGCCAATGACCATGTCCTTGAAGCCCTGCTCGCGCATGGTGGGAACGTCGGGCAGCGCCGGCACCCGCTCCGGCGCCACCACTCCCAGAGCGCGCAGGCGGCCCGCCTTGACAAAGTTGACCGCAGAGGAGAACGTCACGAACATCGTCTGCACCTCGCCGCCGACCAGCCCGGTAATCGCCGGCCCGGCGCCGCCTTTGTACGGGACGTGCACCATCCTGGTTCCGGTGCCCAGCATGAAGATTTCCATTTCGAGGCGGTTGGCGCTGCCGGCGCCGGGCGAGCCGAAGTTGAGCTTGTTCGGATTCGCCTTCACGTGGTCGATGAACTCCTTCACCGATTTCACGGGGACCGACGGGTGCACGACGAGCGCTCCGGGCACGTCGACCAGTTGCGTGGAGGCGACGAGGTCGCGCAGCGGCCTGACCGGGAATTTGGGGAAGATGCTCGGATTGATCGCCATCGTGCCGATATTGCCGAGCAGGAAAGTATATCCGTCGGGCGTCGCGCGCGTCGCGACCTCGACGCCGATGTTCCCGGCGGCGCCGGCGCGGTTGTCCACCACCACTTGCTGGCCGAGCAGCTCGATCAGGCGTGGCTGGATGATGCGCCCGACGAAATCCGACGCCCCGCCCGGCGCGAAAGGCACCACCATGCGGATCGGGCGCGTCGGGTATGCGCCGGCCTTTGCCTGCGCGAGCGCTTCCGTCGCCGGAAGCAGCGTTGCCGCGACCAGGATGCCCAGCAGATATCGTTGATGTCTCATGATCATGCCCTCCTTTGTGTGGTTGTGGTTCAGCCGACTTACCTCTTCGGGATTACGGGCAGGAGCAGGTAAGAAGCCGTGCGGCTGTCCGTGTATACCGTATTTTTTCCGACATTGTAATCCGCGCAATATCAGGCGCTACGTTTTTCGTCCCCGGGCGTGATCGGCAGCTTCACCGGGCGCTTCAGCCGCGCCGAAAGATCGATTGCCTTGGTGAGCATCAGCCGGTTGTGTCCCTCGCGCGCGGTCGCGTGCTGCGTCGGCAGGCCGAGCGCGAGCCGGTTCAGCCACGAATGAGTCTCCTCGCGCATCGGGCCGCGCAGTTCCCCGAGCGCGATGTCGCCGACCGGGTAGCTCGTGAGGAAATCGACGCGGCGGGAGGCGTCCGCAAGATAACCCTCGCCCTGCTGTTTGTCGGTGGCGAGCACGATGTCGCGGTGCGTGTCGTCTATGGTGAGCACGCCGTCGGTGCCGACGATGCCCACTTCCAGGCTGTACACCGCGCCCGGCCACACCACCGGCAGCGCCCACGAGATCACGCATTGGTAGATGCTGTCGTCGCTGAACGTGAACACCGCGGCCGACCCGTCGATGCCTTTCCACTGCGGCCCGAGCGCCTTGTCCACCGAACGCGCGTAAACTTCGATCGGGGTCTTCGCTTCCATCATCCACATCACGATGTCGAGCGCGTGTGTGCCCGAAATCACCATCGGTGAGATCCCGGCAGGATTGTCGGTGCGCCGGTAGTTGTCGATCGCGACCAGCCGGTTCATGAAGGCGCGGGAAGTGACCATCGTCACGTCGCCGAGCGCTCCGCTGCGGACTTTTTCTTTCGCGACCAGCCAGCGGCGCCGGAAACGCTGGGTGTAGCCGATCACGGCATCGATTCCCGATTTCTCGATCGCCGCGAGCACCCGCGCCGACTCCGCGAGGTCGGTGGCGAGCGGTTTTTCGATCAGCATTGGTAACCCGCGGTCCACGCCGGCGAGTATCGGGTCCATGTGCAGGTGCTCATCGGTCGATATCACGGCTGCGGTCGCTTCGGGCCGCGCGAACAGTTCCCGGAAGTCGGCGGTGACGAAGTCGGCGCCTATCCTGCCCGCCACCAACTCGGCGCGTTCCGGGTTCTTCTCGGCGATGCCGATCCAGTCGACCTGCGGATGCCGCGCAGCGAGCTCGCCGCGGATCAGCCCGACGCGTCCCGCGCCGACGATCGCGAGCCCGATGCGTTTTGGTTGCTTCTTCATCGCACGCCTCCCGAGGCGGCCGCTGCGCCGCGCGACTCAGGCAACGGCAGCGCGACCGGCTCGTTGCGTTCCGCGGAGAGGTCCGCCGCAATATAGACTTCCATCACCTGGCGCGCCTGCTCGGGGGTGACGAGCAGCGGCCGGTCGAGCGCGACGGCTTCGACGAATTGCTGGGTCTCGCGCTCCATGGGGCCCGCGTAGGTGTGATCGACGCGCTCGCCCGGCATGCTCGACATCGGGTGCACGATGCCCTGTTGCATGGTGGAGAGCATCACGTCGCGGTGAGTGTCATCGACGAACAGCGCTCCTTCGGTGCCGACGAACTCGATCCAGGTCGAGGAGAAATTGGGATAAGCGGGCGGCAGGATCCAGCCGGCGCCGATTACGAACGACACCCCGTCGTCCATCGTCACCGTGATCCACTGGCAGTCCGCGACGCCCTGCGGCTGCTTCACGCGCGATACCCACTGCGAGTAGACGCGCACCGGCCTGCGCGGCTCCAGGCACCACAGGATGAAATCGATGTCGTGTGTTGCTTCCATCGCCGCCGGAGAAAGCCTGGTGCGGCCGCTGATCTTGTTGCCGAGGCTGCGCCCGATGTGCCGGCTCACCAGCGCGCTCACCGGCTGCCCGATGGAGCCTTCGGCCGCGCACTTCTTGACGTAAGCGAATTTCGGGTTGAAGCGCTGCGAATAGCCGATCGTGAACTTGAGGCGGTTGTTCCCGGCGAGCGCGATCAGCTCGTCGGCGTCGTGCAGCTCGAGCGCGATCGGCTTCTCCAGGAACACATGCTTGCCCGCGAGCAGGGCGTCGCGCGTCATCGGGAAGTGCGTATCCTCCGGGGTCGCGGAGACGATGATGGCGTCGATGTCCTTGATGTCGAGGAGCCGCCGGTAGTCGGCGGTCGCGGTGCGCGCCCCGGTCGCCTTCGCCACCTCGGCGAGCCGCTTGGCCCGGATCTCGGCGAGATGCAGGTCCTTGACCAGCGGGTGCGCCGCGCAGGTCTCGGCGCGGATGCCGCCGCACCAGCCGGTGCCGATGATGCCGACGTTGATCTGCTTCACCAGGTTCCTTTCGTCTGCCGGCGGACGCGGCGCCGCAGGATGCGCGCTCCGTGTGCGGTCCGCAACGTGATGCCGTGCAATGGTAGCGGCACCGGCCATGCGCGACAAATATCATTTCGGCATTCGTGACATAACAAAATGATATGGGATATTTACCCCGGGATCCGGGGTGTGGAGCATCGTTACGCGTACAAAGCGGCTGTACACCGGCTGCCGGGGGTTGACGCTGCCGAAGATTCATGCCAGTTTGTTATCACACACGGGGCGCGGCGCTATCCACTTTGCCGGGTACAGGGGCGGCCGTCGCCCGGCGCGGTAGGGAGGGTATGGACCTTCGCGGCATCAGGTATTTCGTGCAGATCGCCGACGTCGGCAGCATCACGCGCGCCGCCGAGCACCTCGGCGTGGCGCAGCCGGCGCTGTCGCGCCACGTGCGCGACATCGAGGAAGAGCTGGGGATGCAGCTGCTGGTGCGGCTGCCGCGCGGGGTGCGGCTTACCGGGGCGGGCAGGCAGTTTCTCGAGCATTGCCGCAGGATACTGCGCGAGCTCGAGCGCACGCGCTACGAGATGCGGGCAAGCTCGGAAGTGCCGCGCGGCCGCGTCGTGCTGGGCGTGTCCCCCACGATCGGGGGGCTGCTGCTGCCGGGCTGCGTGGAGCGGGTGCGGCGCCAGTGTCCGCACGTGGCGCTGAAGGTCGTGGAAGGGTTCAGCCCGTTGCTCTACGACGCGCTGCTCACCGGGCGCGTCGACCTCGCGGTGCTCACCAATCCTGCGCCGTCGCGCGCGTTGAAGCTCACGCCCTTGATCTCCGAGCCGCTCGTCGTGCTCGGGCCTCCGCAGGCGCGCGGCACCAAGCGCTTTTACACGCTGGCCGAGCTCGCGAAGACGCCGGTCGTCATGACCGAAGGGCTGCGCGCGATCGTCGACGAGCATATCGGGCGCTACGGGGCGCGGCTCAGCGTCGAGGTGGAAATCGATGCGGTGGACGCGATCCGCAGGCTGCTGCTGCGGGGAACGGGAATGAGCGTGATGCCGGTGTCCACTTTCCACGAGGACATCGAGGCGGGGCGAATCGCGGCGTTCCAGATCGCCGACGTCAACGTGCATCGCATCCTGATGCTGGGGCACGCGGGGGAGCGCAAGCTCTCTGCCGCGGTCGAGGAAGTCTCGCAGCTCGTCGCGGCGGAAACGAATGCGCTCTACGACAAGGGCATCTTCAGCGTGCCTGCCGCGCGCGCGGTGCCCGCCGGGCGTGAGGCGCGCTCCGGGCGTCGCGTGCTGCGGCAGGGAGGGCGCGGCGGATGACCGGACACGGCACGCGGTCTCCACGACAATCAAACGAGCGGAAGGGAGCCATCCAGTGAAGCGCATCGACGTTCACAGCCACGTCATTCCCGAATCCATCATCGAAGCGATGCGGGCGCAGCCCGAGCTCTATCGTACGGTGATCGAGAGCGAAGGCGCGAAGCGCCGCTTCGTGCGCGGAAAGGCGCGGTTCGATCTGATCCCCGAATTCTACGACGCCGACGCCAAGATCGAGGCGATGGACCGCAAGGGCGTCGATGTCTCAGTCATCTCGCCCGGGCCGCAGACCTTCTGCTACTGGCTCGAGGAGGAAGCGGCGGCGCACACCGCGCGGCTCGTGAACGACGGTATCGCGCGCATGGTCGAGCGGTATCCGGACCGGCTGCGCGGCATGGGTACGCTCCCGCTGCGGCATCCGGAAGCGGCAGTGGCGGAACTCGAGCGAGTCGTGAAAGAGTGCGGGTTCAAGGCGGTCGAGACCGCGACCTCGGTCGCGGGCGAGGAGCTCGCGCACCCCAGGTTCCGGCCGGTATTGCGGCGCGCGCAGGAGCTCAAGGTCGTGATCTTCGCCCACCCCGAGAACATCGGCGCGACCGGCCGGCTCGACTGCTACTACCTCACCAACCTGATCGGCAACCCGCTGGAGACCACCATCATGGTGGCGAACCTCATGTTCAGCGGCGCGCTCGACGAGCTGCCCGGGCTCAGCATCCTGCTCGCGCACGGCGGCGGGTTCGTTCCGTACCAGATCGGGCGTTTCGAGCACGGCTCGAAAGTGCGCAGCGACACCAGCGCCAGTACCCGATCTTCGCCGCTCGCGATGCTCAGGCGCTTCTACTTCGACGCGCTCACCCACCATCCGCGCGCGGTGCGTCACTTGATCGACATGGTCGGCTCCGAGCGCGTGATGCTCGGCACCGATTCGCCGTTCGACATGGGGGATGAGGCGCCGCTCAGGTCCCTCGACGCGGTGCCGGGACTCACGGCCGCCGAGAGCGAGGACATCTGCTATCGCAGCGCGTTGCGATTGTTCGGCGGCAAATTGTGAGCGGCTGACGCACGTGTTAGCATTACGCCGCGCGACTCGCCGCGGTCGCGCGCGACGATTCGCGAAACGGAGCGCCAACACGAGGATACACGGAATGCCGTTTTACCGATTCGAGGATTTCGAGGCGAATTACCTCACGCCGGACCTTTCCACGGGCAAGGCACCGGTGATCGAGGGCCGCTACATGTATTTCTGCCTGATCCACAAGAACGCCGGCACCGGCTCGGAGCTGCATTACCATCCGAACGAGCTGCTGATCTTCCCGCTGCGGGGCAAGATCAACGCCATCGTCGGCAAGGACCGGCGCATCGTCGGTCCGGGCACGTTCGTTCATGCGCCGGCTTATGCGCGCCATTCGATGAAAGCGACCGAGGAGGGGCACTGCCAGTATCTCTACATCAAGGACAAGACCTGGACCGTCGTGGGACTCGCGGCGGACGAGACGGTGCCCGACAAGGCGTTGACCGTGGAGGAGATCAACCGCCTGCACAGGGAAGGCGCGGTCCCCCGGGCGCGGAAGGATCCCGCCGGGTCGCAGATCATCATCGAGGGCCTCGATGAGTGCTTCTATCCGATCATCGATTCACTGGAGGCTCCGCCGCGCTCGGGCCGCTGCGTGAACTGGATCGAGGGCGAGCGCCTCGCTTTCGGTTTCTTCGAGGTGCCGTCGCGCTACGAGGAGCCCGCGATCGCGAGCGAGCGCGAGATGTTCGTGTACGTGTTGGGCGGCAAGCTGCAGGCGCAGGTCGACGGGGAGTCGCGCCTCACCGGCGCCGGCGACATCATCTACATCCCGCGCGGCGCAAGATACCGGCTGCAGGTAACCTCGCGCGACCCTGCGCGCTACGCGCTCGTGTGCTCGACGCCTTATCTCGAAAACCGTCTCGACGGCATGACGCCCGAAGAGCGCGAGCAGGCGCGGCTCAACCTGAAGCCTAACTGAGACGCCCGCCGGGGCAGGCCGTGCGGTGGAAGCGGGGGCTGAACCCACACCAACAGAGGAGGACGTCATGAGAACGACACCGAAGGCTGTTGCGTGGCGCGCGGTAGCGGTCGCGCTGTGTGCCGCCGTCGGGCACCCGGCATGGACGCAGGGCTGGAACCCGCAGCGCGTGGTCGAGCTGATCGTGCCGGCGAGCGCGGGAGGCTCGCTGGATGCGACGGGACGGACCGTGCACCGCATCTGGGAAGAGCAAAAGCTCGTGCCGGTGCCGAGCACCGTGGCCAATCGCTCCGGCGGCGGCCACGCCGTCGCGTACAACTTCCTGAGCCAGCACGGCGGGGATCCGCATTACCTCAGCATCACCTCCTCGACGCTGCTCACGAGCCACATCAACGGGCGCATCAAGACCACCTACACCGATTTCACCCCGCTCGCGGTGCTGCTCACCGAGTACATCGCGTTTGCGGTGCGCGCCGACTCGCCGATCAAGTCGGGGACCGATCTGATCGAGGCGCTGCGCAGGAATCCGGCCTCGCTCAGCGTCGCGCTCGGCAGCGCGAGCGGCGGCACGCACCACATCTCGGTCGGGCTCCCGCTGCAGTCGGCCGGCGTCGACGTGAAGCAAGTGAAGCTCGTGAGCTTCAATTCCTCCGGCGAAGCCGTGACAGCGCTGCTCGGCGGCCACGTCGACGTGATCTCGGCGGGCACCATCAACGTCACGCCACATTTGCAGGCGGGGAAGCTCAGGGTGCTCGCGGTCACCTCGCCGAAGCGCCTGCCCGGCGCGCTCGCGGCGGCGCCGACCTGGCCGGAGCTCGGGTACAAGGGGGTTTTCGAGAACTGGCGCGGGGTCATCGGGGCGAAGGGCATCGCCGCCGAGCAGACCGCGTTCTGGGAGGAAGTGTTCCGCCGCGTGACGCAAGGCGATGAGTTCAGGAAGTATTCGGCGAAGAACCAGTGGGACAGCAATTTCAGGGGCGCCGCGGAAACGCGCAAGTTCATGGAGGCGCAGTACGCGGAACTGAAGAGCGTGATGACGTTCCTGGGACTCGCGAAGTGAGGTGCGGCCGTCTTGCGACGAGCAGGGGCCGCGGGGAGGTGCGCCATCGGCGGTAGCGCGCGAATCGTCGGGCAGGTTGGGCTCGGCATCATGGGCGGAGCGTTCGCGCGACACCTGATTGCGGCGGGGTACGAGGTGATCGGCTACGACGTCGTTCCCGCGAAGCTCGCGCAACTGAGGCGGCGAGGCGGGCGCGCCGCCTCCTCGTGCGCCGAGGTTGCGGCGCGTGCCCGCATCGTCGTCACCTCGCTGCCTGACGCAGCTTCCTTCGAGCGCGCTTTCTTCGACAAGCGGGGAATCGAAGCGGGCGCCCGGCGGGGGACGGTCGTGATCGAGACCAGCACCCTGCCGCTCGCGTTGCGCGAGCGGGCCTGTACGCGCCTTGCACGGCGCGGGGTGACGCTCCTCGATTGCCCGATCAGCGGCACGGGTGCGCAGGCGCAAGTGAGGGATATCGCGGTGTACGCGAGCGGAGAGCGCCGCGCGTACTCCAGGTGCCGCCGGGTATTCGCCGCGTTCGCGCGCGCCGCGCATTACGTCGGGGAATTCGGCGCGGGCTCGAAGCTGAAGTACATCGCAAACCTGCTGGTCACGATACACAACCTCTCCGCCGCGGAAGCGATGGTGCTCGCGGAGAAGGCCGGGCTCGACCTCGCGCTCGTCTACCGCGTGATCCGCGACGGGGCCGGGACTTCGCGCATGTTCGAGGTGCGCGGGCCGCTGATGGTGGCGCGCGATTACGCGCGGGCGACGATGAAAGTCGACGTCTTTTCCAAGGACATCGACATCATCCGGTCGTTCGCCGCGGCGCTCGACTGCCCGACGCCGCTGTTCGACGCGGCGACGCTGTTCTACGCCGCGGCGCTCGCACGGGGCATGGCAAAGCGGGACACTGCGTCGATACACGCGGTGCTGAGGGAGCTTTCCGGCCTCGGCGCCGGGTGGCGCGGCGCGCGTGGGCGTCGCCCGTTGGCACGCAAGGCAGGACAATGAGCGCGCGAGATACGCTTTCCCCGGGGGCGAAGGCGCAGCAGACTCTCGCCTGGAACATGACGCTGCTCGCGCACCACGATCTCGCGGGGTTCGGGGGACTCGGCGAAGGCATCAACATGCAGCTCGCGAAGGAGGGACGGCGCATCCTGTGGCTCGCCCACGAGTCGTCGCCGAAAAACTTCAGCGGCGTGGACGTAACCGACCCGCGCGCCCCCAGGCTGGTGGTGCAGACGGAGCTCCCGCACGGCGAGATGCGCTCCAACTCGCTCGACGTGGTGGGTGACATGCTGGCGGTGGCGTACCAGACCCACCGCTGGGGGATGAAGCCTGCGGGGTTCGATCTGTTCGACGTCAGCCGTCCCGAAGAGCCGAAGCGTATCGCGCATTTCGACGCTTCCGGACCGTGCTCGCGCGGGGCGCATGCGCTGTGGTTCGTCGATGGCGAGTACGTGCACACGAGCTGCGGCGCGCCCGATTTCACGCCGCGCAATGCCAGGGACGACCAGATCTACCGCATCGTCGACGTGCGCAACCCGGCGCGCCCGGTGGAGGCGGGGCGCTGGTGGTTGCCCGGCATACGCGAAGGCGACAGCGCGGCGCCGCCGCCGCGGCTCGCGGGCAGGTTCGACGCGGGCTTCCGCGCCCACAACACCAACGTCTTCCCCGGGCGTCCCGACCGCGCCTACGTCGGATTCATCGACGGCGGCGCGGTGATCCTCGACATCGCCGACAAGTCGCGGCCGCGCCTCGTCGCGCGCTGGCGTAACTCGCCGCCCTACAACGGGTTCACGCATACCGTGCTGCCGCTGTTCGGCCGCGCTCTGCTGGTCGTGACCGACGAGTGCGTGCAGAACGACGGCGCGGACTGGCCCAAGCTCGCGTGGGTGCTCGATGCGCGCGACGAAACAAATCCCGTGCCGGTCGCGACGCTGCCGCTGCCGCAGGTGGAGGTCTTCGGCAGGCGCGGAGGGCGCTACGGCGCGCACAACCTGCACGAGAACCTGCCGGGAGCGTGCTCGTGGCGCTCGGAACAGGTCGTCGTCGGCACGTTCTTCAACGGCGGGGTGCGCGCGTTCGACATCTCGAATCCGTACCAGCCGCAGGAGATCGCCTACTACGTTCCCGGAGCGCCGGCGCTCTCGCCGGTGGGCGCGATCCAGCTGAACGACGTGTTCATCGACGACCGCGGGCTCGTCTACACGGTGGATCGCTGCGCGGGCGGGCTTTACATCCTGGAAATGAAGGCCTGACGGCGGCGAGGCGATGGCACCCGGCGCAGCGACTGCCGCGCGTGACGCGCTGGCGGGACGGATTCCGGTTACCGTCGTGACCGGGTTTCTGGGCAGCGGCAAGACGACGCTGATCAACCGCCTGCTGCGCCACCCGGGCATGAACCGCGTGGCGGTCGTGATCAACGAGTTCGGCGAGCAGGCGATCGATCACGACCTGGTGCAGGCATCCTCCGAGCAGATGATGCTGCTCGACAACGGCTGCCTGTGCTGCACGCTGCGCAGTGATCTCCAGGAAACGTTGCACCAGCTTTTCGTGAAGCGCCGCAACGGCGAGGTGATCGATTTCGGCCGCGTCGTCATCGAGACGAGCGGGCTCGCCGATCCGGCGCCGGTGATGCAGACGCTGCTCACCGACACGCTGCTCGCCGCGCATTACCGGCTCGACGGCGTGGTGACGCTGGTCGATGCGGTGAACGGCCCCGGGCAGCTCGACGCCTTTGGAGAGCCTTTCAAGCAGACGGCGGTGGCCGACCGCCTGATCATCACCAAGGCCGACCTTGCGGAGGCGGCGGACGTCGAGAGGCTGCGGGACCGGCTGCATGGCATCAATGTGCGGGCGGCGATCGCGAAAGCGGTGGACGGGCAGATTGCCCCGGCGTTCCTGATGGATCTTGGCCTGAACGATACCGAAGCGCGCCGCGCACAGATCGAGCGCTGGCTGGGTGGCGAGCCGGGCGCGCAGAGTGAAACGGGCTGCGCGCGCCACGCGAGCGGGATCGAGTCGTTCTGCCTGTGGTTCGACGAACCGTTCGCGTGGGAAATGTTCACGCAGTGCATGGGGGTGCTCGCTGCGCGGGGCCGATCTGCTGCGGGTAAAGGGCCTGGTGAACGTTGCCGGCGAGGCGGGACCGCTTGTCGTGCAGGGGGTGCAGCACCTGTTCCATCCGCCGGTGCGGCTCGCGGCGTGGCCGGGTGCGGAGCGCCGTTCGCGCATTCTATTCATCACGCGCGGGATTCCGCGCGGCATCATCGCCAACCTGTTTGCCGCGGTGGGTGCGGTGAGCGCCCGGCGCTGACCGCTCGCGCCCCGCGCGGCGGCCGGACGCCAGATTGTGGGGTGGTGGGTCAGTTTGGCTTTGCT
>JACQGO010000265.1 GCA_016199485.1 Betaproteobacteria bacterium | reverse complement strand
TCGGAGAGCTTTTCCTGCTGGTCTTTGTAGCTGGGAACCCGCTCCAGCCACCCGAGCGGGGTAATCATGGACAAGAGCAGGTGCAACTCCGCGTGCTCCGGCACCCGCGACTGGATGAACAGCGTCGCCTGCGCCGGATCGACGCCGGCCGCAAGCCAGTCGATCACCATGTCCCACACGTTGCGCTCGACGATCTCCGGCTCGTCGTAGTGCGTGGTGAGCGCGTGCCAGTCGGCGACGAAGAAAAAGCATTCGTACTCGTGCTGCAGGCTCACCCAGTTCTTGAGCACCCCGTGGTAGTGGCCGAGGTGCAGGCTGCCGGTCGGCCGCATGCCGGACAAGACGCGGTTGTAATACATGCGCGTGGGCTTCTCTCGTGTCAGATGAGGTTGATGAGCCTGATCAGGTCCGCCGGGGGCACATCGAAGAGGTAGCTGATCAACGACATCACCGCGCCGATCATCGGCCACATGACGACTCCCAGCAAGCCGCTGAACAACAGCATGAGGAGGATCAGGAAGCCGTACGGCTCGATGCGTGAAAACTGGTATGCCATGCGGTACGGCAGCAGGCTCACCACGATCCTGCCGCCGTCGAGCGGCGGCAGCGGCAGGAGGTTGAGCACCATGAAGATCACGTTCACGAATACGCCGGCCGCGCCCATCAGCGCGAGAGGCGGCGCAAAATAATTTCCCGGCGCCGCGAGGCCGAGCTTGAGCAGCGACGCCCAGACGAGCGCCATCGCGAAATTGCTCAGCGGGCCGGCCGCGGCGACCCACAGCATGTCGCGCTTCGGATGGCGCAGGTTGCCGAAATTGACGGGCACCGGTTTCGCCCACCCGAACAGGATGCCGCCGCCGGTGAAAAGCTTGGTGAGCATGAGCAGCACGAGCGGCACCAGCACCGTGCCTACCGGGTCGATGTGGCGCAGCGGATTCAGGCTCACGCGTCCCTCGGCGTACGCGGTGAGATCGCCGAAATGCTTCGCCACGTAGCCGTGCGCCGCCTCGTGCAGCGTGATGGCAAACACCACGGGCAGCGCGTAGATCGCGATCGCCTGGATCAGGTTCAGTTCCATAGGACGGGTTCAGCCGCCGGGACACGACACGCGGCGATGCGGCTTGTCACGGCGGCTCGATCAAATCCCGAACGGCGCGGTGCTGCCCTTGCCGTGGCGCGTGACAACCGGTGTCTCCCCGGTCAGATCCACCACCGTAGTCGGCACGATACCGCACGATCCGCCGTCCATGATCAGATCGACGCTGTGCTCGAGCTTCTCGCGAATGTCCCGTGCATCATTGAGCGGCAGTTCCTCGCCCGGCAGGAGCAACGTCGAGGACAACAGCGGTTCGCCCAGCTCGGTGAGCAGCGCCCGCACCACGCGGTGGTCGGGCACGCGCAGCCCGATGGTATTGCGCTTCGGATGCTGCAGGCGCTTGGGCACTTCGCGCGTCGCTTTCAGGATGAAGACGTAGCTCCCGGGGGTCGCCGCCTTGAGCAGCCGGAACTGGCGGTTGTCCACCTTCGCGTAGACCGCGATCTCCGCGAGGTCACGGCATACGAGCGCGAAGTGGTGGCGCTCGTCGATTCTCCGGATCGCGCGTATGCGTTCGACCGCGGCTTTGTCGCCGAGCCGGCAACCGAGCGCGTAGCAGGAATCGGTGGGATAGACGATCACGCCTCCCGCGCGCACGATCTCCGCGGCCTGGCGGATCAGCCGCGGCTGCGGATTATCCGGGTGGATGGTGAAAAACTGGGCCATCTGACGAGTTGCGGGCTATGGGTTTCGGGTCCCGGGTGGTGGCAGGGACTCACGACGCGGTGCCGGTATTCCAGTCGCGCCACACGGGAACACACCCGGGCGGCAGCGCCGGCAGCCGGCCAAGATCACAGCTTTCCGCCGGCGCATGGAAATCGGAGCCGACCGAAGCGGCCAGCCCGAAGCGCCGTGCCTTGCCCGCGAACAGCGCGTACTGCGCCGGGGTATGGCCGCCGGTGACCACTTCGACGGCCGCGCCGCCCAGATCGCTGAACTCGCCCAGCAGGTCATCGACCCCGGCATCGCTCAGCCGGTAGCGCCCCGGGTGCGCGAGCACCGCGATGCCGCTGCTGCCGTTGATCCAGCTTACCGCGCGTTCCAGCGTCGTCCACTGATGCGCGACGTAACCGGGTTTGCCTTGCGCGAGATACCTGTTGAACGCCGCTTTCACATCGCGCGCGCAGCCGCGCGCGACCAGGTAGCGCGCGAAGTGGGCGCGACCCACGAGATCGGGATTTGCCGCACAGGCGCGTGCCCCCTCGAGGCTGCCGCCGATGCCGACGCTCTCGAGTTCGGCCGCGATGCGTTCCGCCCGCTGCGCCCGGCCCAGGCGGATCTGCGCGAGGCCGGCGGCAAGCGCGGCATTCGCCGGGTCGACATGTACCCCGACCACGTGCAGCGTGTGGCCGTTCCACGAAACCGAGATCTCGACGCCGTCGATCAGGACGATACCGGCCGCTGCCGCGGCGGCACGCGCTTCGGGGAGCCCTCCCGTCTCGTCGTGGTCGGTCAACGCAAGCGCGTCGACCCCGCGCCGGGCCGCCCTTTCGACGAGTTGCACGGGCGTCAGCGCGCCGTCCGAAAACGTCGAATGACAATGCAGGTCAATGTTATGCAACGAGATGATTTTTTAGCGGAAACACAGGGTCGGCGGCGTGCAACCGACCGGGCAAAGCATGCATCATAGCAAAAATCGCCATCGGGCGCTGAGCCGGTGCAGCGCCCGGTATCCTGCGCTACAACCGTATAACCGTGATACTTATCAATATATTAGCTCACGAAGTTCGTTTCATGCGTGAGTGTCGGCTATAATGCAGCTTATTTTTGCGCGACGCGGCCTTCACCATAAGTCGGGGCATGAACAAGCGGCAGAAATTTGCGCTGGTCATCGCGGCGCTGAACTTGGCGGTGATACTGCTGTTCCCCCCCTTCGATCAGTATTCGATCGGCAACGCCAAGGTCCCGATTTTCGCCGGCTTCCATTTCGTGGCGGCGGGCCCGCTGCACGGGGTCGTCAACACCAGCGTGTTCACGCTGGAGGTCATCGTGATACTGATCAACGCCGGCATCGCCTGGCTGCTCGTGCGCGACAAGCCGGCGACCGCCTCGCGGCGCAAACTCACCTACCAGAACGCGACCCTGATCGTCGTCGCGCTCAACCTGGTCGTGATCCTGCTGTTTCCCCCGTTCGAGTCAGTGTTCGCGCTGACCAACGCCGCGCTGCCGACGTTCGAGGGTTTCTACTTTATTTTCGCGCGGCAGCCCAACCACACCATCGTCAGCACGGTGCTCTACCTCGAGGTGATCTTCGTGCTCATCAACGGCGCCTTGGTGTGGCTCATGTTCAGGGAAAAGACGGCGGCCGCGCTTACGCCCGAGCAGGCTTACGCGCTCATGATGGAGTTACGGGCGAAAAAGGGAAAGCAGTAGGCGGCGAATCAGGCGAGGCGCTGGTGCAGCCGGCTCTGCGCCGGCACGTGCTGCGCGAGGAACTCCATCTGGTCCGCGAGAATGCGGCGGTTGGTCAGTATCAGGTACTCGGCGCGGTTGGGCACATAGGGCGCGTAGAGCAGTTCCATTCCCGCGTGCTCCGGAGCGCGGTCGCTCTTCTTCTCATTGCACGTGCGGCACGCGGTCACCACGTTCATCCAGGCGTCGGTGCCCCCGCGCGAGAACGGCGTAATGTGATCGCGCGTGAGCCTCGAAGCCGGAAATACCCCGCCGCAGTAGGCGCACAGATGCCGGTCGCGGTGAAACAGCTCGCGGTTGTTGAGCGGCGGTACCTGGCTGAACGTTTTCATCGCCATCGCCTTGCCCTTGATCGCGATGATGCTCGCGGAGGTGATGCTCGAGCGCCTGCCCGTGACGCGGTTGATCCCCCCGTATACGGTGAACGCCTGCTCGCCGACGCTCCACGCCACCTGGTTCCTGGCATAGTAGCAGCAGGCGTGTTCCCAGGTGATCCAGCGATGCGGCACTCCGTGCATGTCCAGCGTGAGGATCAGCGGAAACCGGCTGATCATCGGTCTTTCTGTTCCAATCTGCATGGGTATCGGTAAACCTCGTTCAATTCGCCCGGCAAACGCCGTCTCGGGAAATCACTGTTTCAAAAAATGTACCAATTTACCAGATTTTTGAATTCGTGGCAGTTTCCCGGCCATGTCGTTTCGCGCCCTCACCTGCCCGCCGCGATGCGATACG
>JACQGO010000262.1 GCA_016199485.1 Betaproteobacteria bacterium | reverse complement strand
TGGGCATTGGCGATGCTGAGCGCATGCGCGGCGCTCACGCCGGTCCCGCGCCCCGCGGCGCAGGTCGCCGGGGACGCCGCGAGCGCGCCGTTCGAGCTGCTGGGAAGGGTGGTGGTGCGCTTCGACGACCGCGCGTTTTCCTCGACGGTGCGCTGGCAACACAGCGCGGCGCTCGACGAGATCTGGCTCATGTCGCCGCTCGGGCAGACGCTCGCCTACATCCGTGGCGAGCCCGAGACGGCGACGCTTACCACCGCCGACCAGACGCAGTATTACGCTGACAGCATCGAGAACCTCACGCGGCGGGCATTGGGTTGGGAGTTGCCGCTTGCGCGTCTCAAGTACTGGGTGCGGGGGGAGGTTGCGCCCGGCGGCGCCCCGGCGTATGTCGAACGCGACGAGGCGCGGCACCTCGTCGTGCTCACCCAGTACGGGTGGCGGGCGGTGCTCACGCGCTATCCGCCGGGCGAGTTCGGCGGACTGCCGCGGCGGCTCGATCTCGCGAGCGGGACGAGCGAAATCAGGCTGGTGATCGACAGTTGGCGGTTCGGGGAGGAGGCGCCGTGAGCGAATGGCAGGCGTATCCCGCGCCGGGCAAACTCAACCTCATGTTGCGCGTGGTTGGCCGCCGCCCCGACGGTTATCACCTGCTGCGGACCGTGTTCCGGCTGATCGACTACGGCGACACGCTGCGGCTGCGCGTGCGCGAGGACGGCGCGGTGCGGCGCGTGAACGAGGTGCCCGGCATTGCCGCAGACGACGACCTCTCGGTGCGCGCGGCGCTGCTGCTCAAGGGCGCGAGCGGGACGCAGCTCGGGGTGGACATCGAGCTCGACAAGCGTTTGCCGCTGGGGGGCGGCCTGGGCGGGGGGAGCTCGGACGCGGCGACCACGCTGCTCGCGTTAAATCGCCTGTGGCGCCTCGGGCTCACTCGCTCGCGGCTCCAGGAGCTTGCGCTCGCGCTGGGCGCCGACGTGCCGGTGTTCGTGTTCGGGGAGAGCGCGTTTGCCGAAGGCGTGGGCGAGATCCTGACCCCGCTTTCACTGCCCCCGGCCTGGTATGTGGTGCTCACGCCGCCGGTGGCGGTGGCGACCGCCGCGATCTTCGCCCATCCCGCGTTGAAACGGGACTCGATTCCGACTAAAATACAGCCCTTTTCGGCCGAGCAGGCGGCGAATGATCTCGAGGACGTCGTTTGCCGCGAGTATCCCGAGGTCGCGCGCCATCTCGCCTGGCTCAGACGGTTTGGAAAGGCCCTCGTGACGGGCTCCGGGGCATGCGTGTTTGCAGGCTTCGCGACCGGGCGCGCGGCGCGCGAAGTGCTGGCGCAGTTGCCGGCCTCGATGCGGGGCTTCGTGGCGAAGGGCCTCGACCGGCACCCGTTGTGGCGGTTCGCTGCCTGAAGCGGGCACACCGGCCACCGACCCGGTGAACGGAGGGTGGGGCGGATGACGGGAAGCGGATTGCTGGGGAGTCGCCAAGCTGGTTAAGGCACCGGATTTTGATTCCGGCATACGTGGGTTCGAATCCTACCTCCCCAGCCAACTTCTTCTGCGGCGGTCGTAACCGACTGCGCATGTTTTTATGAACAGAGGTAACAGCGTGCCGTACGATCGGTTGATGGTGTTCACCGGCAACGCCATCCCCAAGCTTGCCCAGGACGTGGTCGCCCACCTCAATATCCACCTGGGGCGCGCCAAAGTGGGCCGCTTCAGCGACGGCGAGGTGATGGTGGATATTCTCGAGAACGTGCGCGGCAAGGATGTTTTCGTGCTGCAGTCGATCTGTTCCCCTCCGAACGACACGCTGATGGAGCTGATCGTGATGGTGGACGCGATGAAACGCGCCTCCGCGGCCCGGGTGACCGCGGCGATACCGTACATGGGGTACACGCGGCAGGACCGCCGGCCGAGCTCGGCGCGGGTGCCGATCACGGCCAAGGTGGTGGCGAACATGCTGACCAGCGTCGGGGTGGACCGCGTGCTCACGATGGACCTGCACTCGGAGCAGATCCAGGGGTTCTTCGACATCCCGGTGGACAACATCTACGCGGCGCCGATACTGCTCGGCGACATCTGGAAGCACGACCACAAGAACCTGGTCGTGGTCTCGCCGGACGTGGGCGGCGTGGTGCGCGCGCGGGCGCTCGCGAAGCGACTGGAGTCGGACCTCGCGATCATCGACAAGCGGCGCCCGCGGCCGAACGTGGCCACCGTGATGAACATCATCGGCGAGGTCGAGGGGCGCACCTGTGTCATCGTCGACGACCTGGTCGATACCGCCAATACGCTGTGCGAGGCGGCCAAGGCGCTCAAGGAGCACGGCGCCGAGCGGGTGCTCGCCTACTGCACGCATCCGGTGCTGTCGGGAGGAGCGGCGGAGCGCATCGCGGATTCCGCGCTAGACGAGCTGGTGGTCACCGACACCGTCCCGCTGCGCGAGGGCGCGCAGCAGTGCCGTCGCATCCGCGTGCTCACGGTGGCGAGCCTGCTCGCCGAGACGGTGCGCAGAATCAGCAACGAGGACTCGGTGAGTTCGCTGTTCGTCGAATAAAAAAACAGTGCTCAGTATCGGGATCGCGGCGAGTAACGCGTTGAGGTTGGCACCGGACAGTCGGCGCTGAACACGCAACACCGAGCACTGTTTTTTTTAACCCGGGGCGATCTGGTCGCGGACGTCCCGTTTTTCGGGAGAGTGACATGAAAATCGAAGTGACTGCGTTTCCGCGCAGCGAGCAGGGAACGGGTGCGAGCCGCCGCCTGCGCAGCAGCGGACGCGTGCCGGGCATCATTTACGGCGCCGACCAGCCGGCGCAGCCGATCGAGGTCGATCACCACGCGCTGCTGCGGCACCTCAAGCTCGAGACGTTCCATGCCTCGATCCTCGAGATGACGGTGGACGGGCAGAAGGAACGCGTCCTGCTGCGCGACTTCCAGATGCATCCGTGGAAGCAGCAGGTGCTGCACGTGGATTTCCAGCGCGTCGACCCTAGGCGCAAGATCCACATGAGCGTGCCGCTGCACTTCATGAACGCCGAAATCTGCCCCGGCGTGAAGCTCGGGGGCGGTGTCGTGAACCACGTGATGAACGAGATCAACATCCAGTGCCTGCCGGACGACCTGCCGGAGTTCATCGAGGTCGACCTTGTCGACCTGCAACTCGGCCATTCGGTGCACGTCGCCGATCTCAAGATGCCCAAGGGCGTCGAGCCGGTATCCAAGCTCAGGCACGAGAACCCCGCGGTAGCGACGGTGCAGGTGCCGAAGGCGATCGTGATCGAGGAGGAAGTCGCGGCGCCGGTCACCGAGATCATCGGCGAGGTGCCTGCGGCCGAGGAAGGCGCTCCGGCGGCAGCGGAAGCCGAGAAGAAGGAAGAGAAGGCCGAAAAGGCCGAGAGGGCCGAGAAGGGAGAAAAGAAAGAGGGCGGCAAGAAGGAATAAGCCAGGTCCCCGCGGCCGGCCAGCCCGCCATCGGCGCCGCGCGCCATGGCGGGCTTTTTGTTGGCGTGGTGGCAGGACACACGACTTTTTGAATCACAGAAACGCGGAAGCGCACTGGACGGGCACAGAGGACAGGCAAGAAGCTTTCGTTGATAATCTTCGTTCATGAAACTCGTCGTCGGGCTCGGCAACCCGGGCAGGAAATACGAGGCCACGCGCCACAACGCGGGCTACTGGTGGATCGACCAGGTCGCAGCCGCCGCACGATGCGAGTGGCGCGGCTCGGCCCGGTTCCACGGCTGGGTATGCAAACTCGCGCTCCCACGCGAACGCGGCCTGGCGAGCGTGCGCGACTGGATCCGGAAACTTCGTGAGCCGCGGGAAGTCTGGCTCCTCAAACCCGACACCTACATGAACGAAAGCGGCCGCGCGGTGGCCACGCTCGCCTCCTACTACAGGATTGCGCCCGAGCAGATGCTGATCGTGCACGACGACCTCGATCTGCCGCCGGGCACGGCGAGGCTGAAGAAGGGGGGCGGCACGGCTGGCCACAACGGCCTCGACGACGTCGCGGCGCAGCTCGGCACCAAGGACTTCTGGCGGCTGCGGCTCGGCATCGGCCATCCCGGAAGCCGCGACGAGGTCGTCGACTACGTGCTCAAGCGGCCCGGCGCCGAAGAGCGCGCCGCGATCGAGCACGCGATCGCGCGCAGCCTCGAAGTGTGGCCGCTGATTGCCGAAGGCGATCACCAGGCGGCGATGCTGAAGCTTCATACAAGAGCGGTGAAGGGTGAAGGGTGAAGGGTGAAGGGTGAAGGGGAAAAACACCGTGAGTCATGGGCGGTCATTTCTGCATTTTTCGCTTGAACGCGAACATTCCACGGCAGTAAGCGCTCTGCGCTTTCGCAACACCCTTCACCCTTCACCCTTCACCCTTCACCCGGTATGACGCTCAAATGCGGCATCGTCGGACTTCCCAACGTCGGCAAGTCGACGCTGTTCAACGCGCTCACCAGGGCGCGCATCGCGGCGGAGAACTACCCGTTCTGCACGATCGAGCCCAATGTCGGCGTCGTGCCGGTGCCCGACTTCCGCCTCGAGCGCGTCGCAGGCATCGCGAAGCCCCAGAAGACGACTCCGGCGGTGGTCGAATTCGTGGATATCGCGGGGCTGGTGGCGGGAGCGTCCAAGGGCGAAGGCCTGGGCAACCAGTTTCTCGCGCACATCCGCGAGACCGACGGCATCATCGACCTGGTGCGCTGCTTCGTCGACGAGAACGTGGCGCACGTCGCGGGGCGCGTTGATCCGGTCGCGGATATCGAGACCATCCAGACCGAGCTTGCGCTTGCCGATCTTGCGACGGTGGAAAAGGCGATCCAGCGGGTGACGCAAAAGGCGAAGTCCGGCGACAAGGAAGCGGCAAAGCTCGACGCCCTGTTCGCGGAGGTGCGCGCCCACCTCGATCAAGGCAAACCCGTGCGCAGTCTCGCGCTGGAACGCGGGCAGCGTGAGCTGCTCAAGCCGTTATGCCTGCTTACCGCAAAGCCGGCGATCTACGTTGCCAACGTGGACGAGCACGGCTTGAGGGACAACCCGTTGCTGGAACAGGTGCAGCGGTACGCGGCGCGCGAGGGCGCACCGGTGGTGGCGATCTGCGCCGCGCTGGAAGCGGAGATCGCCGATATGAGCGAACAGGACAAGCGCGCGTTTCTCGCCGACCTGGGTCTCGAGGAGCCCGGCCTGAACCGCCTGGTCCGCGCAGCGTACGATCTGCTCGGGCTGCAAACCTTTTTCACCACGGGGCCCAGGGAAGCGCGCGCGTGGACGATACACAAGGGCGAGACCGCGTCGCAGGCGGCGGGGGCGATCCACACCGATTTCGAACGCGGCTTCATCCGCGCCGAGGTGATTTCCTACGAAGACTACGTCGCGTGCGGCGGCGAGCAGGGCGCGCGGGAGGCGGGCAGGATGCGGCTCGAAGGCAGGGATTACGTCGTCCAGGATGGCGACGTGATCTACTTCCGGTTCAACGTTTGAGAAAACGGACGCGAATGCGCCGTTTTATCTGCGCGAATTGCAGCGGACAAGCGAGCTGCCGCTGAATTCGCGTGGTCCTCAGCGCGTGTCGCAGGCAAATGGAAGCGGGCGCAAACGCCGTTTGTCCAACGCGCCCGCAACGGGCCTTGCGGCCTTTCGACTCACGGCGTTATCGTTCCCCACCACGCAAGCGCGGTATAATGACGTCATAACGACGAAACGGGGGAAACGGATGCGGGGAAATGTTGCGCCGGCCGGGGCGTTCGCGGGCTGCGTGCTCCTCCTTTTGCTGCTCACGGGCTGTGCTTCCGTCCAACCCGGTTTTCGCGCGCTGGATGTCGACCGCCTTCACAACGCCATCGTCGTGGACGACGTGGATTACGTCCAGGCGGTGATCGGCTCGCGTGCGGCGAGCCCCAATCAACGCATTCCGGCGCCGGGCTACATGGAAGGAACCCCCCTTCTCACCATCGCCGCCCGATCCGCGTCATTGAGCGTGCTTCGATACCTGATCGCGGCCGGCGCCAACGTGAACGCCCGCACCCCCGCGAATGAAACGGCGTTGATGTTGGCGTCCTTTTTTCCTGACGATGATGATGGACGGAACCCGCCTTCCTACGAACGACACGAAAGGGCGGTTCGGTTGCTCGTGGAGGCCGGGGCGGACCTCGAAAACGACCCCGTCAATTACACCCCGTTATCCTATGCCGCTTACCAGGGGCACGAATGGGTCGTCCGTTTTCTGCTCGAGCGCGGAGCCCGCGTGGACGCCGACGCTCAAGACAGCATCACGTACATCAATACTCCGCTCATGATGGCCGCGATGCAGGGACACGAGAGAGCCGCTCTCCGGCTGCTCCGCGCCCGGGCCAACGCGAGAATCAGGGTCAAGGACGGGCTCACGGCGGCGGAACTGGCGGCGAAGTACAACCATGAGCGTCTTGCGCGGGCGCTGGTCTGCGCCGAGAGGCTCGCCCCGGGCGAATCGTTCGCTCAAAAATGCGAATGAGCGTCGCGGCTCCCGCAGCGCTTGCGCGATTAATCCACGCCGAACTTGATGCCCTGCGCGAGCGGCAGGTCGCTTCCCCAGTTGATGGTGTTGGTCTGGCGGCGCATGTAGGCTTTCCACGCATCCGAGCCCGCCTCGCGCCCGCCGCCGGTCTCCTTCTCGCCGCCGAAAGCGCCGCCGATCTCGGCGCCTGAGGTGCCGGCGTTCACGTTGGCGATCCCACAGTCGCTGCCCGTGGCCGAGAGGAACTGCTCGGCGCGGCGCAAGTTCTCGGTGAAGAGCGCGGAGGAAAGTCCCTGCGGCACCGCGTTGTTGAGTGCGATCGCCTCGTCGAACTCGCGGTACGGGATGAGGTAGAGGATGGGCGCAAAAGTCTCGCGCTGCACGATGTCCCAGCGGTTTTCCGCCTTCACCAGCGTCGGCTGCACGAAATAGCCCGGTCCCGGCAGCACCTCGCCTCCATAGAGGATTCCCGCGCCGAGCGCGCGCAATTCCTCGATCGCGGCGCGGAAACGCTCGACCGCGTGCGCGTCGATCAGCGGGCCGATCAGCGTCCTAGGATCGAGCGGATCGCCGATCCGCACCTGGCGATAGGCGTGCACGAGGCGGGAAGCGAATTCGTCGAAACGCGACTCGTGCACGATGAGCCTGCGCGTCGTGGTGCAGCGCTGGCCGGCGGTGCCGGCCGCGCCGAACACGATCGCGCGCAGGGCGAGGTCAAGGTTGGCGGTCTCATCCACGATCACCGCGTTGTTGCCGGAGCATTCCAGCAAACACCTTCCCATGCGCTGCGCAACCGTCTCTGCCACGCGCCTGCCGACCGCGCTCGATCCCGTGAACGACACGAGCGCCACCCGCCGGTCGGCGGCCAGGCGCCCGGCGAGCTCGTCCTTGTCGGTAATGAAGAGCGAGAAGACGCCGCCGTGACCGGCTTCGGCGAGCACGCGATTTGCGAGATGCTGGATCGCAATGGCGGTGAGCGGCGCGCTCGGAGACGGCTTCCATACCGTCGCGTTGCCGGCGACTGCCGCGATGAACGCGTTCCACGCCCATACCGCGGCGGGAAAGTTGAAGGCGGTGATCACGCCGACCACCCCGAGCGGGTGCCATTGCTCGTACATGCGGTGGCGCGGCCGCTCCGAATGCATCGTGCGACCGTAGAGCATGCGCGACTGCCCCACCGCGAAGTCGGCGATGTCGATCATCTCCTGCACCTCGCCGTCGCCCTCCTGCTTGATCTTGCCGGTCTCAAGCGTGATGAGACTGCCCAGCGCGTCCTTGTGCCGGCGCAGCTCTTCCGCGATGCGGCTCACGAGCTCCCCGCGCTCGGGCGCCGGTACGAGCCGCCACTTCAGAAAGCTTTGCTCCGCCTCCACGATGACCTTCTCATAATCGGCAGCGGAGGCCGCGCCGGCGTGCGCGATCACTTCGCCGGTCGCGGGGTTGTACGAGGCGAACCGTTCGCTTCCCGGCAGCCAGCCGGCCGCGCACCACGCAGCGGGATTTTCGCGGCCCAACCCGAGTTCTGCGAGGGTCGCGTCTGCGACCGGCCGGGGGGAGGAAGCGTCGCGCGTTGGTTCAAGCGGCATGGCGGACCTCTGCTTCGAGCTCGGCGAGCACCCGTTGGAGCGCAGCGACGGCAAAGTCGATCTGGCTCCGCGTGATGACGAGCGGCGGCGCAAGCCGCACTACCGTGCCGTGCGTGTCCTTGGTGAGCACACCGTGTTCGAGCAGCTTCTCGCACACGCG
>JACQGO010000261.1 GCA_016199485.1 Betaproteobacteria bacterium | reverse complement strand
CGCGACCGACCTGCACCGGGCGGGCGGCATCCCGCAGGTGATGAAAATGCTGCTCGCGCACGATCTCCTCCACGACGACTGCGTCACGATCACGGGAAAGGCGCTGGGCGACGTGCTCAAGAAAGTGCCGGCCGATCCGCCACAAGACCAGGATGTGATCCGGCAGTGGGAAAACCCGATGTATCCGCAAGGGCACCTCGCGATCCTCAGGGGCAACCTCGCGACCGAGGGAGCGGTCGCGAAGATCACGGGAGTCAAGACCCTGAAGATCACCGGTCCGGCGCGTGTCTTCGATTCAGAAGAAGCGGCGATGGAAGCGATCCTCGCGAAGAAAATCAACTCCGGCGACGTGGTGGTGATCCGTTACGAGGGCCCCCGGGGCGGTCCGGGCATGCGCGAGATGCTCTCGCCCACTTCGGCACTGGTGGGCGAAGGCCACGCCGAGGACGTCGGGCTTATCACCGACGGCCGCTTCTCCGGCGGCACCTACGGCATGGTGGTGGGCCACGTCGCGCCGGAAGCGGCGGCGGGCGGCACGATCGCGCTGGTGCGCGAGGGCGACTCGATCACCATAGACGCGCAGCGCCGCCTGCTGCAGCTCAACGTCTCCGACGAAGAGCTCGCGCGAAGGCGCGCACAGTGGCAGCCGCCCAAGCCGCGCTACACGAGCGGCGTGATGGCGAAGTACGCGGCACTGGTATCGAGCGCGGCCACAGGCGCGATCACCGGCTGACTCCGGCCGTACTGCCGGACCCCCGGCAGCGCAACTCGTTGCGGCGTACTGGCGCGTGTCTGTCGCGAAAAGACCCGCATCACGTGTCGGATTTGAGGCGCCGCGCTGCGTGCTACACTGGGATCACTTCTTCCCGGATGCCGCGCGATGTCCAATCGCCTCGCAAACGAAACGAGCCCATATCTGCGGCAGCACGCCGAGAATCCCGTCGACTGGCATCCGTGGGGCGAGGAAGCGCTCCGGCTCGCACGCGAGCAGGACAAGCCGATCCTGCTCTCGATCGGCTACTCCGCGTGTCACTGGTGCCACGTCATGGCGCATGAATCGTTCGAGGACCCGGAAATCGCGGCGCGGATGAACGAGCATTTCGTCAACGTCAAGGTCGACCGCGAGGAACGCCCTGATCTCGACCAGATCTACCAGACCGCGCACCACATGCTCACCCAGCGCAGCGGCGGCTGGCCGCTCACGATGTTTCTCACGCCCGACGGCGCGCCGTTCTTCGGCGGCACCTATTTCCCGAAGGCGCCTCGCTACGGCATGCCGGGGTTCCGCGACCTGCTGCCGACGATCGCCACCGCCTACCGCGAAAAGCGCGACGATATCGCGAAACAGAACTCGGCGTTCGCCGAAGCGCTCGCGCGTATCCTGCCTGCGGCGCCCTGCGGTGAGGTCGAGCTCAAGCGCGCGCCGCTCGACGCGGCGGTGAGAGAACTTTCGCAACTCTTTGATGACGTGCACGGGGGCATCGGGCGCGCGCCCAAGTTTCCCCACCCGCACGAGTTCGCGTCCTGCCTGCGCCGCCACGCGCTCGACGGGAGCGAAATCGCGCTCACCATGGTGCGGCTCACGCTGAGCAGGATGGCCGAGGGGGGCATCTACGACCAACTCGGCGGGGGGTTCTGCCGCTACAGCGTCGACGAGTACTGGGCCATCCCGCACTTCGAGAAGATGCTCTACGACAACGGTGCTTTGCTCGCGCTCTACACCGACGCCTGGCTCGCGACCGACGAGCCGCTGTTTGCGAAAGTCGTGGCGGAGACCGCGGGCTGGGTGATGCGCGAAATGCAGTCGGCCGAGGGCGGCTATTATTCCTCGCTCGACGCCGACTCGGAGCACGAAGAGGGCAAGTTCTACGTGTGGACGCCGCACGAGGTAAGACAGCGGCTCACCGCCGAGGAGTATGCGGTCGTCGAGCCGCACTATGGGCTCGACGCGCCGGCCAACTTCGAAGGCGAATACTGGCACCTGCGCGTGATGAAGCCGCTCGCCTTCGTCGCGAAGCGCTTGGGGATTCCACTCGCCGAGTGCAAGGCGCGGCTCGCCTCCGCAAGACAGAAGCTTTTTGCGGCGCGCGAAGCGCGCGCGCGCCCGGGGCGCGACGATAAGGTGCTCACGAGCTGGAACGGGCTCATGATCAAGGGCATGGCCCGCGCCGCGCGGGTGTTCGGCGAGCCGCGCTGGCTCGATTCGGCGCGGCGCGCAGCGGCCTTCGTCCGCGCCACCATGTGGCGCGAGGAGACCGGCGCGCACGCGGTACGCGGGAGGCTGCTCGCGACGTACAGGGACGGCAGGGCGCAGCTCAACGCGTACCTCGACGACTACGCGTTCACTCTCGATGCGCTGCTTGAGCTCATGCAAGCCGAGTTTCGCGCGGACGACCTCGGGTTCGCCCGCGAACTCGCGGATGCGCTGCTCGCGCGCTTCGAGGATCCGCGCGAAGGCGGATTTTTCTTCACCAGTCACGACCACGAAAAACTCTTCCATCGGCCCAAGAACGCGCATGACGACGCGACGCCCTCCGGCAACGGCGTCGCGGCGCTTGCCCTGCAGCGGCTCGCGCATCTCCTCGGCGAACCGCGTTACCTTGCCGCCACGGAGCGCACGCTCAAGCTCTTCTATCCCGCGCTCGAGCGCCAGCCGGTCAGCTTCGCGAGCCTGGCAACCGCGCTGGAGGAGCATCTTGCGCCGCCGCAGATCGTGATCGTGCGCGGGCCGCGCGGGGACGTCGCGCAGTGGGCGCGCTTGCTCGCGCGCTCGTATCGTCCGGCCACGCTGGTGCTGCCGATACCCGAGGGGATGCACGGCCTGCCGCCGGCGCTCGACAAGCGCGCTTCCGACGGCGTCAACGCCTGGGTGTGCCGGGGCGTTAAATGTCTGCCGCCGGTGCGCGATCCGGCCGCCCTCGAGCGCGTGCTCGCCGGCGAGGCCGGCTGAGCACGGGTCGCGGATTTTTGCAAGTGGCGGTTCATGGGTTAGAATGCGGAGCCTTTTTTTCAAACTGAGCGAGGAGCGAAAATGAAATCGGTATGGACCGCGCTCGCGGCGACCGCGGTGCTCGCGGTCGCCGGCGGCGCAAACGCAGCAGACTCCAAGGCGGCCGAGACACTCGCCAAGACGAGCGGTTGTCTCGCCTGTCATCAGACCGACAAGAAATCCGTCGGTCCCTCGTACAAGGACGTCGCCGCCAAGTACCGCAACGACAAGGCGGCGGCGGCGAAACTCGTGAAGAAAGTGAAGGAAGGCGGCAAAGGGGTGTGGGGTCAGGTGCCGATGCCGCCCAATGCACACGTGAAGGAAGGCGACATCAAGACCATGGTCGGCTGGATCCTTTCGGTCAAATAAACGGGCAGGCGCAGTTCCAGAAAAAGCCGGTCTTGAACCGGCTTTTTTTGCCCGCAGCAGCCGCGCACGATGATCCGCGTTTGACAACACGCCCCGCCCGCGGAATAATCAAAACCCTTGCAGCAACAATAATTTACTGTGGGAGCCGCTATGCAATTGGTGAACCGTTTCGCGCTGGGCTTGACGTTCGGGTTTGCGCTCATCGTGGGTGGCTGCGGCAAGCAGGAACCGCCGCCCGCACCCAAGACCGAGGCACCGAAGCCGCCGCCCGAAGTGGTCGTCAGGATCGGCTCGGTTGCACCGCTGACCGGCCCGCAGTCGCATCTCGGCAAGGACAACGACAACGGAGCGCGCCTCGCGGTCGAGGAGGTGAACGCGCAGGGATGGGTGCTCAACGGCGCGAAGGTCAGGTTCGAGCTTCTGAGCGAGGACGATCAGGCCGACCCCAAGACCGGCACGATCGTCGCGCAAAAGCTCGTCGACAACAAGGTGGCCGCGGTGATCGGACACCTGAACTCCGGCACCACCATCCCTGCATCGAAGATCTACCACGACGCCGGGGTCGCGCAGATCTCGCCCTCGGCGACCAACCCGAAGTACACCGAGCAGGGCTACAAAGGCGCGTTCCGCGTGATGGCGAACGACGTGCAGCAAGGCAAGGTGCTCGGCGAGTACGCAGTGGGCAAGCTCGGCGCGAAGAGAATCGCGATCATCGACGACCGCTCGGCATACGGCCAGGGGCTCGCCGACGAGTTCGAAAAAGCGGCCAAGGCGGCCGGCGCCGCAGTCGTGGGGCGCGAGTACACGACCGACAGGGCGACCGATTTTCGCGCCATCCTCACCAGCATCAAGGCCAAGAAGCCCGATCTCGTTTTCTACGGCGGCATGGACGCGCAGGCGGGACCGATGGTCGCGCAACTGAAGACGCTGGGGCTCAAAGCGAGGTACCTCGGCGGCGACGGGGTGCAAACCGCGGAATTCATCAAGCTTGCCGGTCCGGCGCGCGAGGGCGTGATCGCCTCCTCGCCCGGGCTGCCGCTTGACAAGATGCCCGGCGGCAAGGGCTTCACCGAAAAATTCACCGCCAAGTACGGCCAGATCCAGATTTACGCACCGTACGCCTACGACGCGACGATGACGCTGATCGAGGCAATGAAGAATGCGAACTCGACCGATCCGGCGAAGTTCATCCCGGTGCTCGCCAGGATCAGCCGCCAGGGTGTCACCGGCCCGATCGCGTTCGACGAGAAGGGCGACCTCAGGAACGGGCCGATCACGCTCTATCATGCGAAAGAAAGCAAGTGGGAACCTCTCGAGACGGTGGGTGGCGAGGCCGCACCGGCGGTTGGTGCGCCGGCCGGGGCCGCGTGCTGCCCGCCCGCCAAATCGGGAGGCGAAGCCGCCCCCGCAGTCGCGGCGCCGGCCGGGACACCGGCGGCTACCGGGGAGAAGGCGCCCGCCGCAGCGCCCGCGCCGGCCGCACCGGAAAAGAAATAGGCCGCACGACATCGCGCCAGTCCGGCCCGTGGTCGAAATCGCAGACGGCATCTTCGGGTGCCGTTTGCATATCGCAAGTGCTGCGCACATCACGCCTGCGCGGCTGCCGCAGCCGCACGTGCGGTTTGAGGCGTGCGCCACCCCGCGTAGACTGTACCGGCAGACCATACTCGTGGAATATGGACATCTTCCTGCAGCAACTGATCAACGGCGTGGTGCTCGGCGCGATTTACGCGCTCGTGGCGCTCGGGTATACGATGGTCTACGGCATCCTCGGGCTGATCAACTTCGCGCACGGCGAAGTGGTCATGATCGGGGCGCTCACCGCGCTCTCGGTGATCCAGTTCCTGGTGGCAAGCGGCGTCCCGCTGCCGGGACCGGTGGTGGTCGCGCTGGGGCTCGCGGCGGCGATCCCTGTATGCATGATGCTCGGATTCACGATCGAGCGCGTTGCTTACCGCCCGTTGCGCCACGCGCCGCGGCTCACCCCCCTGATCACCGCAATCGGCGTGTCGATCCTGCTGCAGAACGCGGCGATGATCGTCTGGGGCAGGCAGTACATCTCGTTCCCGGCGTTGCTGCCCGTCACCTCCCACTCGATCGCCGGCGCGACCGTCACCGATCAGCAGATTTTCATCGTGCTGCTCGCCGCTGCGGTCATGGCAGCGCTTGTTTATGTCGTGCACCGCACGCGCCTCGGGCGGGCGATGCGCGCCACCGCGCAGAACCCGGCGGTCGCAGGCTTGATGGGCGTGAACGTCAACACCGTGATCTCGATCACTTTCATCGTCGGTTCCGCGCTTGCGGCGGTTGCCGGCGTGCTGGTCGCCGCGTACTACGGCATCGCGCATTACTTCATGGGCTTCATGCTGGGTCTGAAGGCTTTCACCGCTGCGGTGCTGGGCGGTATCGGCAACCTCGCGGGGGCGATGCTCGGCGGGTTGCTGCTCGGCGTCATCGAGAGCCTCGGCGCGGGCTATATCAGCGATTTGAGCGGCGGGCTGCTCGGCAAGTACTTCCCCGACACCTTTCCCATGTTCGTGAACGGCGGTTTCCTCGGCAGCCACTACCAGGACGTGTTCGCGTTTTTCGTGCTGATCCTGGTGCTCGTGTTCCGGCCCTCCGGGCTGCTCGGCGAGCAGGGGGCCGAGAGGGCGTGAGCGGTGAGCGGCAAACGGTCCCGGAAGATGGCGGTGTCGGCGCAGGTTGACCGCTCACGGGTCACCGCTTACCGTCTCTCCTTCAAGGCGGGGTCCGGCGTATGGCTGCGCTGACGGAACGTTGGGCTGCATTGAAGCGCGATCCGCGCGCGGCATGGATTGCTTATCTCGCGCTTGCCGCGCTGCTCGTCGCGCTCCCTTTCCTCACCGACTGGGCGCTGGGACGCACCTGGGTGCGCATCCTCGCGTTCGCCCTGCTCTACACCATGCTCGCGCTCGGCCTGAACATCGTCGTCGGTTTCGCCGGGCTGCTCGACCTGGGCTACGTCGCGTTCTTCGCCGTGGGCGCGTACCTCTACGCCCTGCTCGCTTCACCGCACTTCGCCATCCATCTCCCATTCTGGCTGCTGCTGCCGCTGGGCGCCGTGATCGCCTGCATTTTCGGCGTGCTGCTCGGCGCGCCGACGCTGAGGCTGCGCGGCGACTACCTCGCGATCGTGACGCTCGGCTTCGGCGAGATCATCCGCGTTTTCCTGGTGAACCTCAACGCGCCGATCAACATCACCAACGGCCCCCAGGGCGTCAACCTGATCGACCCCGTCAGACTCGGCGCCTTTTCGCTTGCGCAGACGCACACCGCGTTCGGCGTCGAATTCGGCGCGGTGCACAACTACTACTATCTGTTCCTCGCGCTCACGCTCGCCGTGATCTTCGTGTCGCTGCGGCTCGAAAATTCGCGCATCGGGCGGGCGTGGGTCGCCATCCGCGAGGACGAGCTCGCCGCCGCCGCGACGGGCATCAACACCCGCAACATCAAGCTTCTCGCGTTCGCGATGGGCGCGAGCTTCGGCGGGGTGTCGGGCGGGTTGTTCGCGGGCTTCCAGGGCTTCGTCAGTCCCGAGAGCTTCACGTTGATCGAGTCGATCATGATCCTGTGCATGGTGGTGCTGGGCGGCATGGGG
>JACQGO010000257.1 GCA_016199485.1 Betaproteobacteria bacterium | reverse complement strand
TTGATGGCGCGGTCGTAGATCTCGTAGCGCCGCGCGAGGTCCGCCGCGGCGAGCAGGTGCCTGTCGTCGAAGCCGCGGATCGCCCACAGCCACTCGCGGTTGGCCTCGGTGCGCAGACTCAGGCGGTAGAGTTCGACCGCGCGCTTGAGTCCCGGGTGCTGGCTCATCGCGCGCACGTCCTCGGCGGTCGGCTTGAACGCGGGAGCAGGCGTCGTGACATTGCCGCCGAGATCTTCGAGCGCCAGCTGGCCGTAGAAACCGAACTCGGCCGCCAGAGGCTTCAGCAGCGCCTCCGACTCCTCGCTGCGTCCCATGCTCATCAATGCGCGCGCCTTCCAATAGCGCCAGGCCGCATCGGCGCTCTCCTTCTCCGTCATCGCTTCGATCGCGGCCAGCACCTCCGGCCAGTCGCGCGCGCGCAGCGCGGCGCGCGCTTTCCAGGCGAGCTGCAGGTCGGAGAGGTCCGCGGCACGCGCATACCACGCGAGCGCTTCCGGGTCGTGGCGCAACGCGCCGAGATATGCGATCAGCCCCCAGATGTAGGCGCGCTCCTCCGCCGTGAAACGCTCCTCGATCCTCGCCCACCGCCGCGCCGCCTGCGGCGGAGAAGCGCGCGCCAGTCGGTGCGCCGCAAACATTACGGTCTCGCGCCCGGCGCGGCTCTTCAGGTTGAAATTCCGGCGCTCCAGGTAGCCCGCGGGGTTGGACGCGGCGGCACCGAGCGAGCGCGCATCCGGCGCCTGCCCCGCCGGCAGCCATTCGGCGATGCGCCGGGCGAGGCTCACCTGCCCGGCTTCGAGCGCGAGCCGGATGCGCGTCCACAGATCGTCGATGGAAAGCAGTCCGGCCGCCTGGAGCGCGCTGAACAGCGGCGTGCAGCTCTCGGGAAGGCCGCGGGCGACGAACCACAACGGCCGGACTTCGTGCAGCGTTTCGCCGGGGTTGACCCGCAGCCGCGATTGCAGCGCGTAGCAGGTGATCTCGACGTCGTCGTTGACGAGCAGCGGCAGTTCCTGCTCGAACAACTCCCACTGCTGGCTGTTGCCGAGAACTTTCAGCCACTCGCTGCGCAGCCGCTCGGCGAGCGGGCCGTCGCGGTTGACGGCGAGGAATGCGCGAACTTCCTCGGGGCTCGCCTGATCGAGCCGCAGGGAGAGCTGCCAGTAAGCGAGGTACGGCTCGAGCAGATGGCCTTTCAGCCGGGCGGCGTGCTTGTCGAGCCTGGCGGCGTTGTCCACGCGGTACGCCTCGCGCGCGGCGAGAAAATCGTCGTCCTGGCCCGCGCCGTGCGCAAACGCGGCCCCCAACGCCAGCGCCAATGCCCACAGCATTCTCATGTGCTAGCCCAGGAACAACCGGTAAGCCGGGTTGCGGGTTTCTTCGCGGTAGGGATAGCCGACCTTGGCGAGGAAGACGCGGAACTTGCGCTTGTCCCGCGGCGGCACCTGCATGCCGACGAGGACCCGGCCGTAGTCGGCGCCGTGGTTGCGGTAGTGGAACAAGCTGATGTTCCAGCCGCGGCTCATCGCGGTGAGGAACCTCATCAGCGCGCCGGGGCGCTCCGGGAACTCGAAGCGGTAGAGGATTTCGTCGTCCACCGTGGGCGCGTGCCCGCCGACGGTGTGCCGGATGTGCAGCTTCGCCAGCTCGTTGTCGCTGAAGTCGAGCGTCTTCAATCCCTTGCGCCGCAGCGCGCGTGCGAGCTTCACGGCCTCGTCCCGGTCGTGGACCTGGACCCCGACGAACACGTGCGCCTGAGCGGGATCGGCGTAGCGGTAGTTGAACTCGGTGATGTTGCGCGCGCCGATCTGCGAGCAGAACGTGCGAAAGCTGCCGGGCCGCTCCGGTATGGTCACCGCCAGGACCGCCTCGCGCTTCTCGCCGAGTTCGGCCTGCTCCGCGACGAAGCGCAGCCGGTCGAAGTTCATGTTCGCGCCGCTGGCGACCGCGATCAGCGTCTTGCCGCGCACGCCGGTGCGCTCGGCATAGCGCTTCGCGCCGGCGATCGCCAGCGCCCCGGCCGGTTCCAGGACCGTCCGCGTGTCCTCGAACACATCCTTGATCGCGGCGCAGACGGCGTCGGTGTTGACCCGTATCACGTCATCCACCAGCTCGCGGCACAGCCGGAACGTCTCGCGCCCGACCTGCTTCACCGCGACGCCGTCGGCGAACAGCCCCACCTGGGTGAGCTTCACGCGCCGGCCGGTCTTGAGCGAGCGGTACATCGCATCGGCATCCTCCGGCTCAACGCCAATCACCTTGATCTCCGGACGCAGGCTTTTCACGTAGGCGGCGATCCCCGAGATCAGGCCGCCGCCGCCGATCGCCACGAAGACGGCGTGGATGGTTGCGGGATGCTGGCGCAGGATCTCCATCGCGATCGTGCCCTGCCCGGCGATGACGTCGGGGTCGTCGTAAGGATGGACGAAGACGAGCCGCCGCCGCCGCTCGATCAGGCGCGCGCGCGAGTAGGCCTCATCGTAGGAATCGCCGTGCAGCACGACGGCCGCGCCGCGCGACTTGACCGCCGCGATCTTGATCTGCGGCGTGGTGACCGGCATCACGATGGTCGCCGCGCAGCCGAGCCGCTGCGCGGCGAGCGCCACGCCCTGGGCATGGTTGCCGGCGGAGGCGGCGATCACGCCGCGTTTCAACGCCGCGGCCGGCAACCGCACCATCTTGTTGTAGGCGCCGCGCAATTTGAAGGAGAACACCGGCTGCATGTCCTCGCGCTTCAGGAGCAGGCGGTTTCTCATGCGCGCGGAAAGGCCGGGGGCGAGATCGAGCGGGGTCTCGATCGCAACGTCGTAGACCCGGGCGTTCAGAATGCGTTCCAGGTAGTCGTTTTTCATACCGGCGAATGTCACCAGAAAATATGATAGATTATCAGGATCGCCGGGTTCGGGCCATCGGCTCGCGGGCCCTTGCATACTATCCCCCGTCGGGGGATAGGCAAAAATTGCGTCCCCTGCTCCCGGAGCCCTGTGCCTCGCCTCTCACCGCACACCGTTTACCGTTCACGATTTCCCGTTTACCATTCGCATATGACCCAGGACGAGCTGAAGCAGGCCGCTGCCAAGGCTGCCATCGCCTGCATTTCCCCGGGTGGCGTGGTCGGCGTCGGCACCGGATCGACCGTGAACTTCTTCATCGAGGAGCTCGCCCGCATCAAGCACCGTATCGACGGCGCGGTGGCGAGCTCCGAGGCAACGGCGCAGCGCCTTAAGAAACTCGGCGTTCCCGTGGTCGATCTGAACAGCGTGAACGAGTTGCCGGTCTACATCGACGGCGCCGACGAGATCACGCGCCACCGGCACATGATCAAGGGCGGCGGCGGGGCGCTCACGCGCGAGAAAATCGTGGCCGCGGTGGCGCGCAAGTTCGTGTGCATTGCCGACAAGAGCAAGCTCGTCGACGTGCTCGGCAGGTTCCCGCTGCCGGTGGAGGTGATCCCCCTGGCGCGCAGCTACGTCGCCCGCGAGCTTGTCCGGCTCGGCGGCCAGCCGGTGTGGCGGCAGGGGCTCGTCACCGACAACGGCAACGTCATCCTCGACGTGCACCACCTCAAGATCCTGAACCCGGTGGAGCTCGAGAGCGCGATCAATCAGATCGCCGGGGTGGTGGCGAACGGGCTGTTCGCCAGGCGCGGCGCGGATGTATTATTGCTTGCAGCCGACGACGGGGTGCAGACGATCAAGGGTTGAGCGGCGCACCCGCCGTCACCAAACTGTCACAACCGGCTGCTAGAGTGCGCGATCTAGCAGGGGCGAAGAGGCTAGGACATGCCGGGCAGCGAACACACATCGAAGCGGTTCGACGCCGAACTCGAGGCGGTGCGCGCGCGGGTGCTGCAGATGGGGGGGCTCGTCGAGGAGCAGATCACGCGCGCGCTGGAGGCATTTGCCGGCGGCAACACCGGGCTCGCGGCACGGGTGGTGGAGGACGACTACCGCGTCAACGCGCTCGAGGTCGCGATCGACGAGGAATGCAGCACGATCATCGCGCGGCGCCAGCCGGCGGCGAGCGACCTGCGCATGCTGATGATGGTGGTGAAGACCATCACCGACCTCGAGCGCATCGGCGACGAGGCGGCCAAGATCGCGCGCATGACCCAGCTCATCTATGAGTCGGACCGGCGGCACATTCCGCGCACCATCGAGGTGAGGCACGTCGCCGACATTGCGCTCTCCATGCTGCGCAGCGCGCTCGACGGGTTCGCGCGGCTCGACCTCGCCGAGGCCGCGAGCGTGGTGCGCCAGGACCAGCGTGTCGACGAGGAGTTCCGCTCCATCCTGCGCCAGCTCATCACCTTCATGATGGAGGACCCGCGCACGATCACCCACGCGCTGGAAATCCTGTTCGTGGCGAAGGCGATCGAGCGCATCGGCGACCACGCGAAGAACATGTCGGAGTACGTCGTCTACATGGTGAAAGGCAAGGACGTGCGCCACATCGGCGCCGACGCCTTCGAGCGCGAAGCGATGGAGTGAAGGGAAGTGAAGGGCGAAGAGCGAGCGGTGATTCTTGCTCTTCACCCTTCACCCTTCACGCCTTACCAGAATACTTCGCACTTGCGGAACTCCTTCCACGACGCTGCCAGCTCGCGCTTGTGCGTGGCGCGCGCGCTCGCGTTCCAGCCGCGCAGGATACCGGCCGCCCCGCCTGCGCGGGAGCGTTGCCCCGCGCGTGAAGCCGCGTCGATCAGGCGCTCCGTCGTCGCCGCGTCGTTGAGCGCCCCAAGCGCGTCCTGCACGCCGGCGAGGCCCGCGCGCACCTGCCGCACCGGCTTCTCCTCGTAAAGCGGCGCAAAGAACTGCACCGCGTAGTGGAGCTTCTTCACCGCGATGCGCAGCGCGTGAAGCTCCTGCGCCGACAGCGCGCCGAGCCTCCGACCGCGTTTCCTGACCTGCGTGTAGCGCCTGGGGAGCACGCTCGACGCAAACCCGGTGACCGGCGACGTGAACGCGGCGACTTGGGCGGTACTCATTTCACCCAGCCAGGTGTCCGCGCTGAGCCACCCGCCGAGGGAAAGCATGAGCCGCTGGTAGCGCAGCGAGTTCACCGCCTCGCGTGCGCGGCGGTTAGCCGCCCGGCGCAGCCGCTCGCAGCAGCTCCGGAACTCGGCGAGCCCGCTGTGGTCCGGAAACTGCGCGCATACCGGCGGCAGCGCCTGCGTAGCGAACACGTCCCAGTCGCGCGCCGGTCCGAGGGCACGCGCGAGCCACTTGAGCTCGGCGCGCGGTGTCACCGCCAAGGAAGCCGGCAGCACCGGACCGAACACCGTGAACGCCGAGCGCAGCCGGCGCAGCGCAACGCGCATCTGGTGCAGGTACTCCGGGTCCTCGCCCCGCAGCACGCCGTGCTCGTTGCGCTGCAGCTGGTCGAGGCACGCCCACGCCACCGCCTTGAACGCGTCGTTCACCGTCATCTCCGCGCGCACCACCGAGGACGCCGCCTTGACGGGGCGCTCGGCGGCGCCCAGCGCGAGCGCGTGGCCGCGCTCGGCCTTGGAACGGTTCTCGACGCGCAGCGGCGCGACCTCGAGCAGCCTGAGCGCAAACTGGTACAGGCGCCACGGCGGCCCGCTTTTCAACTCGAGCTCGAGTTCGGCGAGCGGCTCGGTGCGATCGCCGCTCTTGATCTCGCCGCGGTCGGCGCATGCTTCGATCACGACGCCCGGCGCCGGGGAGATGCTGCGGATCACGCGGTCGAACTCGGTCACGAACGCAGGTTTCAGCTGCACGCGCAGCCGCGCCGCGCCGAACAGGCGGCTGAACTCGGGTGCCCGAATCCGGTTGAACTCGGGCAGCGGGCCGCCGAGCTCCGCCTCCGATTCGATCCGCTGGTGCAGCCCGCCCTCCACCCTGCCGCCGCCTTTGACGGTCTGCAGCCAGCGCGCGCCGTCGCGCCTCACGCGCAAGGTGGTGCCGCGCTCCCACAGCTCCCAGCGCGGCGTATCGTAGTAGACGCTGTGCAGGTGCCGCGTCGTGGAGCGCGCGCTGCCCTTGAGCAGGCGGTGGCGCAGCAGCCGCGGAATGTCTTCCGGCGCGAGGGCGAGCTTGAGTTCGATTTCGGTCGGCATACGCGGTGGACAAAAGGACGCGGCGCGCGCACCGCCCGCGGCGCTCGGGGCATCGCTGCGCGTCGGCCGTGCGCTACGTCCCGGCAGCCGTTATTTCTTGGGCGCAGGCGGGACGTATCCCGCCGCAACGTCGGCGCCGCTTCCGAAAAAATGCCTTTCCATCTGCTGGGCGAGATACTCGCGCGCCTTCCTGTCGGCGAGATTCAGGCGGTTCTCGTTGACCAGCATCTTCTGGTGCTCGAGCCATTGCTTCCACGCCTCCTTCGAGACGTTCTCGAAGATCCGCCTGCCGAGTTCTCCGGGATAGGGCGGAAAATCGAGCCCTTCGGCCTCGCGCCCGAGCTTGATGCAATTCACCATCCGCGTCATACGATCTCTCCGGCGCACCGGCCGCCTGTATGAACCGCATTATGGGCAAACGGTCCGGTCAAGTAAATCACGGCGCGGCCTGCACCCGCGCGAGCGCCCCGGGAGTGGTCACCGGGTGGTCGCTGCGCGGTTTCTCCAGGTGATACCCCTGCACGCCGTCTACCCCGAATCTCGTCAGCATGTCGAGCGTTTCCTGGTCTTCGACGCACTCGGCGATCGTCGTCTTGCGCAGCCCCCGCGCCACCGACACGATCGCCTTGACGAAGACCTGGTTGTCGTAGTCGTTCGGCAGGTCGCGGATGAACAGACCGTCGATCTTCACCGCGTCGACCTGCAGGTGCTTCAGATACGCAAAGGAGGAAAAGCCGGTGCCGAAGTCGTCGAGGCACAGGCCGCACCCGGTCTGGCGCAACGCCTCGATAAAGCGCTGCGCGTCGTGCAGATCGGACACCGCCGAGGTCTCGGTGAGCTCCACCAGCAGCCGGCGCGGCGCCACGTTGCAGCGCTTGAGCTGCTCGGCGATGTAGAGCGGCAGCGTGGGCTCGTCGAACGAGCGCCCCGAAATGTTCACCGCAAGCGCGGGGATTCCCGGCACCCCGGCGAGCAACTGTATGCTCTCGCGGATGACCCAGCGGTCGATATCGACGATCTTGCCCGACTTCTCGGCGAGCGGGATGAACTGGCCCGGCATGAGCAGCCGGCCCGGGTCGTCCTTGTCGCGCATGCGCACCAGCACCTCGAGGTGCGTGAGCGCCCTGTCGGCCACCCGGTAGACGCCCTGGAAGTGCAGCTGCATCAGGTTGTTCTCGAGTGCATGCAGGATGCGATCGTTCCAGGACAGCCGCGAGATCATCTGCGGCGAGGCGTCAAGGTCGCTGCGGTAGATGCGCCAGCCGTTCTTGCCCGCTTCCTTGGCCTGGTACATCGCCGCGTCGGCCCGCGCGATCAGGTCCTCGGCGCCGTCAGCGTGGTCGGGGTAGACCGCGATGCCGAGGCTGGAAGTGAGCCGCAGGCTCTGGCCCTCGAACTGGAAGCGGATCATCGCGATCGAGCGCACCAGCCGCTCGGCCAGCACCCGCAGCATGTTGTCCGAGATCTCCGGCACCAGCACCGCGAACTCGTCGCCCCCCAGGCGCGAGAAGATTTCGTTGCGCCGTACCTGGCTGCCCACTTCGCCGGCGATGCGGATCAGCATCGCGTCGCCTGCGCGGTGGCCGAACGTGTCGTTGATGTACTTGAACTCGTCGAGGTCGAGGAACAGCAGCGCAAGGCGCGAGTTGTTGCGCTGTGCATCGGCGATCATGCGCGCCAGCTCCTCGTTGAAGCGGTGTCGGTTGTAGAGGCCGGTGAGCGCGTCGCGCTCGGCAAGGTAGATCAACTGGTCCGCGGTCTGGCGGTCGCGCGTGACGTCCTCGTACAGCCACAGGTGGCCGACCGGACGCCCGAATACGTCTTCCACCGCGTGGCACTGCTGCGTGATGAGCCGGCCGTCGGCCATCTGGATCTCGAGCGTGCGCGCCATTTCATGCTCGCGCGGCGGCTGCAGGATATACTTCGCCTGTTCCTCGGGGCGCGCCAGCGTGCACCCGGAGCACGCGAGCACTTCCGCCGGGCTTCTGGCGATGAGGCGCGTCCCCGGCGTGATCATCCACATGCGCGTGAACGCCGGGTTGCCATAGACCACCCGCCCGTCGTGGCTCACGAAGAGGATGCCGATATTCATCGCCGCGAGCAGCGCGGAGAGCCGTGCGTGCTCCTCCTGCGCGCGCGTCAGGTACTCCTGCTGCACGACCTGTGCCTGGCGCAGCTCCGCCACGGTGGCTTCCAGCCGCTGCTCGGCTTCCTTGCGCTGGGTGATGTCGCGAATGCTGATGCGGATGCCGAGGTAGCCTCCGCGGCTGTCGTAGATCGGACGCCAGTCGGCTGCGGCCCAGAATTCCCACCCGTCCTTGCGCCGCGCGCGAAACTCGTAGTCCTGCCCGCTGCCCCCGCGCAGCGCGCGCCGGATTTGCCTGACGGTGCGTTCGACCTCGCCCGGGGAGAGGAACGGCGCGGGAAAGTTCTCCGTCGCGAGGCATTCCTCGGGCGTGTAGCCGAACATGTCCGTCACGCGCGGGTTGATCCAGATGAGCTTCGCCTGCGGGCTGATCCACAGCTCGCAGTCGTAGCTGTAATCGGCGATCGCGGAGAATTTCGCCTCGTTCTCGGCGAGCGCCTCGATGCGGCCCGCGAGCGTCTCCGCCATCGCGTTGAACGCCAGCGTGAGCCGGCCCACCTCGTCGTCGCCCTCCACCGGCAGCTTCACGGCAAGGTCGCCGCGCGCGACGCTCTCGGCCGCCGCGGTGAGCCGCGTCAGGTGACGGGTAAGCCAGTAGCTCACCCCGAACATGAGCAGCACCGAGAGCGCGAGCGCGGCGAGCCCGATCGCGAGGTTGTCGCGCACCAGCTCGGCGCGCGCGTTGCGCAGGAACTCGGTCGAGAACCCGAAGCGCAGCGTCGCGTGGCGCTCGCCGCCGATCTCGATCGCGACTTCGGTGTCGAGGCGTCCCTGCCCCGCCCACAGCTCGTCGCGCAGGCTGCGGCCCAGCGCCGGGAGCGGCTCGTCGCGGCGCCAGCCGCTCGCCGCGACGACGCGCCCCGCGCGGTCGAGCAGCACGAGGTAGGGGATCGCGCCATCGCGGCGCGCCCGCTCAAGCAGCCCGGCAAGCGCCGGATAGTCACGCTGCGCGAGCAGCGTCGCGAGCGAGGCGCTCAGCAGCTGCTTCGCCTCGTCGAGTTGAAGCTGGGCGCGTTCCACGAGCCTGTCCTGCATCACGTGGACGCCGCTCGCGATGAGCAGCAGCAGCATCACGCACTGCGCCGCGATGCTCGCAGCGAGCAGCTTGGCGCGCAGCGAGAGCGAAGACGTCGCCAGTCTCATCGCGGCCCGCCGCTGCGCTGCGCCCGATGTGTGGCTTTTCGCATGCGACCTTCTACAGCTGCTTGATCAGCACCTTGGAACGGCGTTGATAGTTAAAGAGCGCCTGCTTGCGGCGCGGCAGCGCATCCACCCCGGCCTCGATAAAGCCGCGCTCGACGAACCAGTGCACCGCGCGGGTGGTCAATACGAAAAGTCTCTTTAGTTTCTCGCGGCGCGCGCGCGACTCGATCTCGTTCAACAACTGCTCGCCGGCGCCGGCGTTGCGGAAGTCGGGGTGCACCGCGAGGCAGGCGAGCTCTCCCGCCTTCTCGTCGGGGAACCGATAGAGCGCTGCGCAGCCGACGGTCATGCGGTCGTGCTCGAGCACGACGAAGCGGTCGATTTCGCGCTCCAGCAGGTCGCGGCTGCGTTTGACCAGGATGCCCTCGGCTTCGAGCGGCTCGATCAACCGCAGGATGCCGCCGATGTCGTCGATCTTCGCCGCGCGCAGCGCCTCGATCGAATCGGGCGTCACCATCGTGCCGATGCCCTCGTGGGTGAAGAGCTCGAGCAGCAGCCCTCCGTCGACGTGACGCGAGATCAGGTGCGCGCGCTTCACCCCTTGCCGGCAGGCGCGCACCGCGCACGCGAGATACGCCCGCACGCCGCCTTCGAGCGAACCGTCGCGCGCGAGCAGGTTCTCGGCGCGGCGCGGCGTGAGCTCGCGCATAAGCTCGCCGCGCCTGCCGGTGACGCCCGCGGCGTCCATCAGGAAGATCAGCTTGTCGGCGCCGAGCGCAACCGCGGCGGCGCTCGCCACTTCCTCGAGAGCAAGGTTGAACACCTCCCCGGTCGGCGAATAGCCGAGCGGCGAGAGCAGCACGAGCTCGTTCTGCTCCAGGCGGCTCTGGATCGCGCCGGCGTGTATCCTGCGCACTTCCCCGGTGTGCATGAAATCGACCCCGCCCACCACGCCCATCGGTCTCGCGGTGACGAAGTTGCCGCTCGCCACCCGTATGTCGGAGCCCGCCATCGGGGAGTTGGGCAGCCCCGTGGAGAGCAGCGCCTCGATCTCCACGCGCAGCCTGCCGCTCGCTTCCTTGGCGCAGGCGAGCGCGACGTCGTCGGTCACGCGCAGGCCCCGGGCGTGGCGCGTGCGGTGCCCGAGCTGCTTTACCCGCGCGTCGATCTGCGCACGCGCCCCGTGGACCAGCACCAGCCGCACGCCCAGGCTCGCCAGCAGGTTGAAGTCGTGAGTGAGCCCCACGAAGCGGCCGTCGGCCACCACCTCTCCGCCGAACGCGACGACGAACGTGCGGCCGCGAAACGCGTGGATGTACGGTGCGGCCGAGCGAAACCAGTTGACGAATTTCTCGGGCGACGAAAGCGGCATTGTTTTCGCGATACCTGTTATTGTGGTGGCAACACCCCGCGCAGCGGCAATCGCTGCGCGATCGCCGCTGCGGGCATCTCCCCGGCGAACTGCCGCGGCCGCTTCGCACGCCGCAAGTGGTCTCAGTTTCGCCTATGTATCAAACACATATTATGCGAGAAAACGCGTGAAGGAAAGGCCGTTTACAGATGGGTAGTAGGTCAGTCTGGCCGCAGCGACCTGTGCGGCGGCGCGCGTCGCGGGTAAGCCGTCAAGCGAAGTCTTGTGTCGACGAGCGCCGACGGCTTGGGCACCCGCAGCGCGCCGTTTGCCGCACCGGAAGCAAAGCCAAACTGGCCCACTACCGGCGTACAACCACCTTGCCGGTGCACCGCCGGCCCTCCGCGACCGGTCTGCAAGGCGCGTAAACGCGCTGATGAGCCGGGCTGGTGGATTGTTTCTGCTAATCAGGATCGCGAGACAGAACGTATGGCAGGAGAGACCGCTTTCAGGAAGCGTGTTGCCGAGCTGCAGCGCCTTGGATTTTCCGATTACGAAGCCAGGACGTACGTCTGCCTGCTCCACGGCCACCCGTTGACGGCCTACGAGATCAGCAAGGATGCCGACATCCCCAGGGCCAATGTCTATCGGGCGCTGGAAGGCCTGGAGCGAAAAAAAGCGGTACAGCCGGTGAGCAAGGATCCGTCAAAATACGTACCGGTGAACCCAAAGGAAGTATTGGGACGGATCGCCAGGGAAACCGTGGAGCAGTGTCGATTCCTCACGGAGGATCTCAGGGATCTGGGTCCATACGAGACCAGGGATTACGTCTGGATGCTGGAGGGGCAGAAGGCGATACAGCTCAAAATCGACGAGATGATCGATTCCGCGAAACAGCACGTATGGATAAAGGCCCACACGCATACCATTAGCCAGCACATCGGCTCGTTGCGACGCGCCGCACAGCGAGGCGTGCGCATATTGATCATCCTGATCGGGACTCCCGGGGATGCGAAGCTTTTCCGCTTTGGCCGCTTCGCGAAGGTCTACCTGCACGAAGGCAGCGGAAGAAGCGGCATCGGCAGCGGCGTGGAAACGATTACCGTAACGAAGGACTTCGCCGAAGCGTTGACGGTCGATCCGAGCGACAGCGAGCATGCCGCCCATACCGCGAGCGGTCCGGTAGTGAATCTGGCGAATACCATGATCCGGCACGAGCTGTACGTGGCGGAGATCCTGATACGCTACTGGAAGGAGATCGAGAAAGCTTTCGGCCCGGCGTTGATCAACATCCGGAAAGACTACCTGCCGAAGGAACAACTGGCGGCACTCCAGGAGCATCTGAAGAAGTTCGGCCCGCCCTCGCTGCCGGTGGGCAGGCGCTCCCGGAAAAGAGAGAAGCGCCTAACAGTCCACGAAACGTTCCCATGAGCAGCCTCCCGAAAATGACGATCACTGAGGCAACAACAGCCCTTCGCCTGTCGCTCCTGGCGATTTTCTGCTTGAGCCTGAGCACCGGCGTTCAATCGCAGGAACGATATCCAACAAAGCCCATTCGTCTGATCGTTCCTTTCCCTCCCGGCGGCGGCCCTGACGTTATTGCCCGGATTCTCGGCCAACAGCTCTCGGCAAGCTGGCGCCAGCAGATTGTCATCGACAACCGACCCGGAGCCGGCGGGGTAATCGGCAGCGAGATCGCAGCGAAATCGGCGCCCGACGGGTATACCCTGATCATGGGGAACACGGCAACGCATGCCAACAACGTGGGGCTTTACAAGAAGCTTCCGTATCATCCCGTCAAGGATTTTGTGCCGGTATGTCTCGTTGCATCGACTCAAAGCATGCTCATGGTCCATCCAGGCGTTCTTGCGAAGTCGGTCAAGGAGCTGATCGCGATCGCACGGGCCAAGCCGGGATCCTTGAGTTACGCGTCTGCGGGCAATGGAACCGCGGCTCACCTGTCGATGGAGCTGCTCAAGACTCTGACCGGGATCAACATCGTGCACATTCCCTACAAGGGGAATCCCCAGGCGCTTACCGACTTGCTCAGCGGACAGGTCCAGCTCATGTTCCCGACGTTCGTTGCGGCGCTGCCGCACGCGAGATCGGGGAGGCTGCGACCGCTTGCGGTTACCGGCACCGGAAGATCACCGGCGCTTCCCGATGTTCCTACCCTGATCGAGGCTGGCGTGCCGGGTTACGAATCGACGCTCTGGTACGGCGTGCTGGCTCCCGCCGGGACGCCGGGAAAAATCGTCAAGCAGTTGAACGACGAAATCGTGACGGCTCTTCGCAAGCCGGAGGTTCAGGAGCAGTTGGCCGCGCAAGGAGCCGATCCGGTCGGGAGCACCCCGGAACACTTCCTTGAATACATAAAGGCGGAAATCGCCAAGTGGAGCAAGGTCATCCAGCAGGCAGGGGTTCGCGTCGATTGAAATCGCCGTTAACGGGAGACGAGGAAAGGAGCACGCCAATGCGCATCACAGGTCTGGAGATACGAACGATCAGCATCCCGTTCAAGCAACCTTACCAGACCTCCAGAGCGAGAACGGTCAGTTGCGACCACGTGATACTCGCAATGCAAACGGATACCGGCATAGTCGGCTACGGGGAAGGCGCTCCGCTGCGCAGCGAGTTTGACTCGCCGATGGAAGCGATCGCGGTGTGCATCGAAAAGTATCTCGGCCCTGCGGTTCTCGGGCTGGACCCGCAGAATGTGGCTCATCTGCACGCGGTGATGGACAAGGCGTTGTGCGGGAATGAATACGCCAAGGCAACCCTCGACATGGCGGCTTACGACCTCTTTGGAAAAGCCCTGGGGCTGCCGGTATATGCTTTGTTGGGCGGGAAATACCGCAGCCGGGTTCCGCTCACCAAATCCATCGGGGCAAAAGATGCGGAATCGACCAGGGCCGAGGCAAACGAAATCGTTCGCAAGGGCTTCAAGGTGGTGAAATTCAAGGGTTCGGGGAACCCCCAGGAGGACATCGCGAGAGTAAAAGCGATTCGCGAGGCTGTCGGGCCGGACATGCCCATAAGAATCGACCCGAATGCAGGGTACGTCGGGGTCGACGTGGCCCTCAAGGCCCTGCGGGCGATGGAGCCATACGGACTGGAGCTTATCGAGCAACCGCTGCCGAGATGGGATATACGAGGCATGGCGCACCTTTGCCGCGCGTTGGATACGCCGGTCATGGCGGATGAAAGCGTGTTCACCATTCGAGACGCCGCAATGCTGTTCAAGGAAGAAGCCGCAGATGTTCTCAACGTGAAACACCAGAAGGCCGGAGGAATTTACCGCGCAATGCAGATCGCCGGCCTGGCGGAGTGCGCGAATATTCCCATCATCATCGGGGCCAGTCTGGAGACGGGCGTCGGGCAAAGCGCATCGGTTCATCTGGCGGTCGCGTGCCGCACGATGCGTTACCCGTGTGACCTCAGAACGCCGCTCAACCTGGTGGAAGACATCCTCAAGAAGCCCTTGCCCATTGAAGCGGGCGAAGTGATTTGCCCCGAGGGCCCCGGACTGGGGATCGAGCTCGACATGGGACCGCTTGAGAAGTACACGGTGGACAAAGTGCTGGTGCGCTAGACGCTTTGTCGGGGAAGGACTCTCGTCAAGAAATTCCGTTGATCCTGTCGTACAGGCGGCGCTCGAGCACGATGCCTTCGCGACGTCTGCGCTCGCGTTCGCGAAATGCGCGCTCTGAAGGGATGCGGATTTCTTCCACGCCCGGTTGGCGAGGCGTGGATTTGACGCGTTGAATCAACTCGGCGAGCTGC
>JACQGO010000255.1 GCA_016199485.1 Betaproteobacteria bacterium | reverse complement strand
GTCTTCTAGTGTATCAGACGTTCCGATGGTGGGGTGTCGGAACTTGAGTCTTGCGCGCCAGACATGCACCGCCAGTGTATCAGACGTTCCGATGGTGGGGTGTCGGAACTATATAGGTGTGCACGGTCAGACGGAGTGAAGTGTATCAGACGTTCCGATGGTGGGGTGTCGGAACAATCGCGCGCCTTTCCAGCGCCACGTCTGCAGTGTATCAGACGTTCCGATGGTGGGGTGTCGGAACAGCAACGATTCCGGGTGGGCGGGGTAAACCCGCCCACCCGGAATCGGCGCGCTTCCGCGCGCGATTGGCAGGATACTCCCCTCGTTCGACCTTTAAATCGTCACGCTGCATGCTACTAATCACGATCACGTCGTGGGGTAGGTTGACTGGCGCGACTCGTGCGGCAGCGCGCTACGTGGATAAGTCTGCGGCCTGAGTCGTGAATTGAGTCTGCCCGCACATTTTGGGCGCCAGCTAGGCGCTGTTGCCGCACAGGAGTGCAGGCAAGCTCACCTACTATAGGCACTCAGATCGCCTTGACGATCTCCTCGACGACCTTCTTCGCGTCGCCGAACACCATCATCGTCTTATCCATGTAGAAGAGCGGGTTGTCGAGGCCCGCGTAGCCCACGGCCATGCTGCGTTTGTTCACCAGCACCGTGCGCGCCTTCTGGGCTTCGATGATGGGCATGCCGTAGATCGGGCTTCCCTTCTCGTGGGCGAGCGGATTCACCACGTCGTTCGCGCCGAGCACCAGCGCCACGTCGGTGGTGCCGAGCTCATTGTTGATGTCGTCCATCTCGAACACGAGGTCGTAGGGCACCTCGGCTTCCGCGAGCAGCACGTTCATGTGCCCGGGCATGCGGCCCGCGACCGGATGGATCGCGAAGCGCACGTTGACGCCCTTCTCGATGAGCTTGTCCACCATCTCCTTGACGGCGTGCTGCGCGCGCGCCACTGCGAGCCCGTACCCCGGAACGATGACCACGTTCTCGGAGTTGGACATGAGGAACGCCGCATCGTCGGCCGATCCCGATTTCACGTTCTTCTGCCCGGCGCCGGCCGCAGCCGACCCCTCCTCGGCGCCGAAGCCCCCGAGGATCACCGACAGGAACGCGCGGTTCATCGCCCTGCACATGATGTAGGACAGGATCGCGCCCGAGGAGCCGACGAGCGAGCCCGCGATGATCAGCATCGAGTTGTTGAGCGAGAAGCCGATGCCGGCCGCCGCCCACCCCGAGTAGGAATTGAGCATCGAGATCACCACCGGCATGTCCGCGCCACCGATCGGAATGATGATGAGCACCCCCAGCGCGAACGCGATCGCGGTCATGATCCAGAACGGCATCCACCCCTTGTCCGACGCGAGGAAAAACGCCACCCCAAAGCCGATCATGACGATCGCAAGCATGAGATTGAGCAGATGCTGCCCCTTGAACACCACCGGGGCGCTCGAGAACAGGCGGAAGTGCTTGCCCAGGCCCGCGAGCTTGCCGAAGGCGATCACGCTGCCCGTGAAGGTGATCGCACCGACGAAGGTGCCGATGAAAAGCTCGAGGCGGTTGCCGGTCGGCATCGGATCGGGCACGCCGAACGCGGACGGGTTGTTCACTGCGGCCACGGCGATCAATACCGCCGCCATGCCCACGAGCGAGTGCATTGCGGCGACCGTTTCCGGCATCTGCGTCATCTGCACGCGCCGCGCGACGATCGCCCCGAAGGTACCGCCGACGAGCATGGCGACGAATATAAGCAGAAGGCCTCCTGCGGCGATGATGGCGATCGTGGTGATGACCGCAAGCGCCATGCCGATCATGCCGAGGAGATTCCCCCGCCGCGCGCTCTCCGGCGACGACAATCCCTTGAGCGCCAGTATGAAGAAGACCGACGCGACGAGATAGCTTAGCGCGACCTGGTTTGCACTCATTTCTTTTCACCCTTCGCGCCTTCACCTTTCACGGGCTTTTTCTTGAACATCTCGAGCATGCGCTGCGTCACGAGAAAGCCGCCGGCGACATTGATCGACGCGAGCGCCACCGCGACCACGCCGATGCCCGAGCCGAGGTCGAGCGCAGCCACGCCCGCGGCGAGGATCGCCCCCACGATGATGACGCTCGAGATCGCATTGGTGAGGCTCATCAGCGGCGTGTGCAGCGCCGGCGTGACGTTCCAGATGACGTGGTAGCCGACGAACACCGCCAGCACGAAAACCACGAGGTTGATGATGGTTGGGTCAACGGTTCCGGTCATTGTTTCTCCTGCTATTACCGTGAAACGTGAAATGTGAAAAGTGAAACGTAACCCTCTCCGCCGTAACCGGGGAGAGGGTGAAATTGAGGGAATTACCTTTCACGTTTCACGTTTCACATTTCACGTCTCACATTTCACGCCTTTTTAATCACTTCCCCGCCGGTGCACACCAGCGTGCCCGCGATGATCTCGTCCTCGCGGTCGAGCTTGAGCTCGCCGGTCTTGGCATCCAGCATCAGCGCGAGGAAGTTCAAGAGATTGCGCGCGTAGAGCGCGCTCGCGTCGGTCGCCGCGAGCGAGGGCAAATCGGCGATGCCGACGATGTAGACCCCGTGCTTCACCACCGTCTTGTCGAGTTCCGAGCCCTCGACGTTGCCGCCCTGCTCCACGGCAAGATCGACGATCACCGAACCCGGCTTCATCGCCTTCACCGTGTCTTCCTTGAGGAGCCGCGGCGCGGGGCGCCCGGGGATCAGCGCGGTGGTGATGATGATGTCCGCCTGCTTCGCGCGTTCGTGCACGAGCTCCGCCTGCCGCCTCATCCAGTCCCGCGGCATCGGGCGCGCATAGCCGCCCACGCCTTCGGCAATCTGGCGTTCCTCGTCGGTCAGGTACGGCACGTCGAGAAATTTCGCGCCGAGCGATTCGATCTGCTCCTTCACCGCCGGGCGCACGTCGGACGCCTCGACGACCGCGCCGAGCCGCTTCGCCGTAGCGATCGCCTGCAGCCCCGCGACCCCCGCTCCGAGCACCAGTACGCGCGCCGCCTTCACCGTGCCTGCCGCGGTCATCAGCATCGGCATCAGGCGCTGGTAAGTATCGGCGGCAACGATCACCGCCTTGTAGCCCGCGACGTTGGCCTGCGAAGAGAGCACGTCCATGTTCTGCGCACGAGAAATGCGCGGCAGCGACTCCATTGCGAAGCAGGTCAGACCCTGCCTGGCGAGCGCCGCAATGCCTTCCTGGTTGTGCGGACTGAGCAGGCCGATGAGCACCTGTCCCGCGCGAAGCATCGCAAGCTCCGCCGCGTCGGGACCGCGCACCTTGAGCACGATCTCGGCCTGCGCGTACACTTCGCCCGCGCTCGCGGCCACCGACGCACCGGCCGCGGCAAACTCGGCGTCGGGTATGCTCGCCCCCGCGCCCGCTCCGGACTGGACGATGACGGTATGCTGGCCTTTGGAAGTAAGTTTCTTTACGGTTTCAGGTGTTGCCGCGACGCGTTTTTCATTCGGGCGCGTTTCTGCCGGAATGCCTATCTTCATCGCATTGTTCTCCCTGAATGCGCCGCCACACCTGCCGGGCGTGGCACAAAAATGCCGTCATTATAAAGAAAAAATCCCGCGTTCCTTTGATCGAGATCAAACCTTCCCGGCGCTGGCGGCTCCGCTGCATGCCTCACTACAGCAGCAACAGCATGTTCCTCAACGCATATCCCCGGCCGCGTGTTGCGACTCACGCCGCGGCTGTTCCGGACTGCGTCGGTGCCGCTTCGTCGCAAATGCTACCGCCCTACTCCGGACAGCTCCTCGAACAGCAGGCCGAGCGCCGCGTTGTCCAGCTCGGCGCGGCCGCTGTTGCACAGCGCGGCGAACATCTGCGCCCCGAGCGCGGTCACCGGCATGAACACGCCGCTGTCGCGCCCCGCGCCGAGCGCCAGCTTGACGTCCTTCAGCATCAGGTTGCTGCGGAAGCCGGGCGCGAGCGTCCCGTCGAGCAGGCGCTTGGCGTGGTTCTGCAGCACAAAGCTTTGCGCCGAGCCGCCCAGCAGCGCTTCGCGCACCTTGCCGGGGTCGATGCCCATCTTGCGCGCGAGCGCCAGCGCTTCGGACACCGCCATCATCGTGCCGACGATGACGAGCTGGTTGCAGGACTTGCAGAGCTGGCCGGCGCCGTTCGTCCCGATGTGGGTGAAGCTCTTGCCGATGGCGCGGAACACCGGCATGCAGCGTTCCACGATCTGCGTCTCGCCGCCGATCATGCAGGTAAGCGTGCCTTCTTCCGCGCCCTTCGGCCCGCCGCTCACCGGCGAGTCGAGCATGTGGACGCCGCGCTCCTTGAGCCGCGCGGCGAACTCGACCGTCGCCGTTGCCGAAATCGTGCTGAGGTCGATCACGACCGAGCCGGGCTGGAGGCCATGGATCAATCCATCCTCTCCGAACACCACCCGTTCGACGTCCGGCGTGTCAGGCACGCACACGAGCGCCACTTCCGCTGCGCGGCCGACCCCCGACGGCGACACGCCGTCGCGCGCGCCGGCTTGCAACAGCGCCTCGACCTTGCCGCGGCTGCGGTTGTGCACCGTGACCTTGAATCCCGCCTTGAGCAGGTTGCGCGCCATCGCGGCGCCCATGACGCCCAGCCCGACGAAACCGATTGGAGTACTGCTCGTGACCGCATCGTTCATATTCGCACCCCGAACAAAATGGCAAACCCCGCGATTATCCACCAAGACGGTGCCGCTTGTCGCGGTCCCGCGCGCTCCGGTAGTGGGTCAGTTTGGCCGCAGCGACCTGTGCGGCGGCGCGAGTCGCGGGTAAGCCGTCCAGCGAAGTCTTGTGTTGACGAGCACCGACGGCTTGGGCACCCGCAGCGTGCCGTTTGCCGCACCGGGAGCAAAGCCAGACTGACCCAGTACTCGCGCTCCACGCCGCGCGCGAACTCGGGCCAGGGGGCACGCTCAACGATGGGGCGAGCCGTTATAATGGGACATGCATGAAATCCGGGTGCTACCCGATCTCCTCATCAGCCAGATCGCCGCGGGGGAAGTCGTCGAACGGCCCGCGTCCGCGTTCAAGGAGCTGCTCGAAAACAGCATCGACGCCGGAGGGCGTGAAATTGCCGCGGCGCTGCAGGGGGGGGGCAGCAAGCTCATCAGGGTGAGTGACAACGGCGTCGGTATCGGCCGCGACGACCTGCCGCTCGCGCTCGCGCGGCACGCGACGAGCAAGATCGCGACCCTCGCCGATCTCGAACGCGTCGCGAGCCTCGGCTTCCGCGGCGAGGCGCTCGCCTCGATCGCCGCGGTTTCCCGGCTCACGCTCACCAGCCGCAAGCGTGGAGAGCGCAACGCGTGGACCATCTCGGCGAGCGGGGCCGAAGTCTCCAGGGTGGCGCCGGCCTCGCTCGGCGCCGGAACCGCCATCGAGGTGCGCGAGCTCTACTTCAATACGCCGGCGCGCCGGAAGTTTCTCAAATCGGACGCGACCGAATTCGCGCATTGCGAGGAAGCGTTCACGCGCATCGCGCTGTCACGCCCCGAGATCGGCTTCGCGCTGCAGCACAACGGGCGCATGCACCGGCAACTCAAGGCGCAGTCGCGGGAAGCCCGCGTCGCGGCGCTGCTCGGCGAGGAGTTTCAGCAGAACGCGGTGGCGCTCGAGGAAGCAAGCGCAGGCCTGCGCCTCACCGGGTTCGCCGCGCTGCCGGCCTACTCGCGCGCGGCGCGCGACGCGCAGTATTTCTTCGTCAACGGCCGCTTCGTGCGCGACAAGCTCACCGCACACGCGATCCGCCAGGCGTACCACGACGTGCTGCACCACGAGCGCCACCCGGCGTACGCGCTGTTCCTCGAGATCGATCCCGGCCAGGTCGACGTCAACGTGCACCCGACCAAGATCGAGGTGCGCTTCCGGGATGCGCGCGCCGTGCACCAGTTCGTGTTCCATGCGCTCGACAAGGCACTGTCGCGCTCGATCGCCGGCGTGGCCACGAGCGGCCCGGGGCCGCGCGCCGCGCCGCGGCACGGGCCGGCTGCACCCCTGCATCAAGCGAGCATGAACCTTGCGGCTGGCGAGCCCGCCGCGTTCTACGACACCCTGTTTGGACGCCAGCCGGAAGCAGCAGTGATCGAGCCGGATGCCGGGCGCGAAGCCCCGCCGCTCGGCTTCGCGCTCGCGCAGCTCGCCGGCGCCTACGTCCTCGCGCAGAACGCGCGCGGGCTGGTGGTCGTCGACATGCACGCCGCGCACGAGCGCATCGTGTATGAAAAGCTCAAGCGCGCGCTCGACGCCGAGCGCGTTCCTTTGCAGCCGCTGCTGGTGCCGGTCACCGTCCACGCCGACGCCGTCGAGGTAAGCGTCGCCGAGCAGCACCGGGAGCTGCTGGAGAAAATCGGATTCGAGATCGCGGTGCTGTCGCCTTCCACGCTCGCCGTGCGCGGCGTGCCGCTGCCGCTCGCCGACGCCGACGCGAGAGAGCTCGCGCGCGGCGTGCTGCGCGAGATCGCCGAATACGGGGCGAGCCGCGTGCTCGCCGAGCGCCAGAACGAGCTGCTTGCCACGATGGCCTGCCACGCCGCGGTGCGCGCCAACCGCACGCTGACGCTCGCCGAAATGAATGCGTTGCTGCGCGAGATGGAGGCGACCGAGCGCTCCAGCCAGTGCAACCACGGGCGGCCGACCTGGTTCCAGATCACGTTGGGCGAGCTCGACAAAATGTTCATGCGGGGACGATAGTGCTGCCGGTTCCGAGTTCCGGGTTCCGCGTCGTGTCCTCCGTGTATTCTTGTGACGGCTTGTAAGATCTTCGAGGAGATGGCAACCAGAAACGCGAAACCTGGGACCCGGAACCCGCCCAAATGGCCTCCGGCCATATTGCTCATGGGACCGACCGCCAGCGGCAAGACCGGCGTCGCCGTGGAAATCGTCCAGCGGCTTCCGTGCGAGATCATCAGCGTCGATTCGGGAATGATCTACCGCTCTATGGACATCGGCACCGCCAAGCCCGACGCGGAGACGCTCAAGCTCGCGCCGCACCACCTGATCGACATCGTCGAGCCCGACGGAAGCTACTCCGCGGCGCGTTTCCGCGACGACGCGTTGACGCTGATGCGCGAGACTACCGAGCGCGGGAAAGTCCCGCTGCTCGTGGGCGGCACCATGCTCTACTTCCGCGCGCTCACCGAAGGACTGAACGAGCTGCCTGAAGCCGATCCCGCGATCCGGCTGGTGATCGACACCATGGCCGGGGAGGCCGGCTGGCCGGCGCTGCACCACGAGCTTGCGCGCGTGGACCCGGAAACCGCGCAGCGGCTCAAGCCGAACGACGCGCAGCGCATCCAGCGCGCGCTCGAGGTCTACTACATCACCAGCAAGCCGATGTCGGAGTTTCTCAAGAAGCCGAAATACGTCTACTTGCCGTATACCCTCATCCCGCTCGCGTTGGTTCCGGGCGACCGCGAAGAGCTGCACGAACGCATCGCGCATCGCTTCGAGGCGATGCTCGAGCTGGGGTTGATCGGCGAGTTGCGCAGGCTGCGCGAGCAATACGCGCTCGAAGCCGACATGCCCTCGATGCGCTGCGTGGGCTATCGCCAGGTGTGGCAGTATCTCGAAGGCGAGTTCGGGCTTGCGACGCTGCGCGAAAAAAGCGTCGCCGCGACGCGCCAGCTCGCCAAGCGGCAGCTCACGTGGCTGCGATCGATGCAGGGCAACGAGGAATTCGACTGCCTCTATCACGACGTCGCCGAGAAGGTGCTCAAGTACCTTGAGCAGCGGCTTGCCGCCTTCCCGCCGGGCGCGACAGATTGAGCGTGCGCCGGAGCGGGCGACGCCCGCCTACTCCTTGTCGAGCACCCGGGTACGCGCCCGCCCGCGCGCGAAAGTGAGGCGCAGCGTCTGATCGAGAGCGATTTCGCGGCTGTCCCGCACCACCCTGCCGTCGCTCGTCGCGGTGATGCTGTAGCCGCGCTCGAGCACGAGATGGGGATTGAGGTGCTTGAGGTGGGCCTCGAGCGCGGCGAGCAGTATCGAAGCCGCCCCCACGCGCCGCGCCGCTGCCTCCGCGAGCCGCCGGGCAAGATCGCGCCGCGTGAGGCGCAACCGTCCGAGATCGGGGCGCGCCGCGCGCAGCCGCCCCGCGGTCTCGCGCGTGCGCCATACCGCGCCCTCAAGCCCGCGCTGCCACGCGCCGCGCATGCGGGTGGCAAGATGCCGCAGGTGCACGAGCTGGTTTCTTATGCGCTCGCCCGGGTGTACGAGCCGCTTCGAGAGGTAGTCGAGGCGCTGCATGCGGTTCTCGAGCGCGCGCCCGGTGACGCGTGTCATCCGGGCATGGAGCTGGCGCAGCAGCGCCCCGAGCTCGCGGCAGTCGGGGCTCGCCATTTCCGCCGCCGCGGTGGGAGTGGGCGCGCGCGCGTCCGCCGCGAAGTCGGCGATCGTGAAATCGGTTTCATGTCCTACCCCGCACACTATCGGTATCGTACAGGCGCGAATCGCGCGCGCCACGGTTTCCTCGTTGAACGCCCACAAATCCTCGAGGCTGCCCCCGCCGCGGGCGAGGATCAGCGTGTCGCATTCGTTGCGCGCGCCCGCGGCGCGTATCGCCCCTGCGATCCTTTCCGCCGCCCCCTCGCCCTGCACGGGGGTCGGATAGATGACGACCGGAAGCCCCGGCATGCGCCGGCGCAGGGTGGTGAGCACGTCGCGCAACGCGGCAGCCTGGGGCGAGGTCACAATCCCGATCGCCCACGGAAAGCGCGGCAACGGTCTCTTGAGCGCCGGATCGAACAGCCCTTCCTTTTCGAGCCTGGCCTTCAACCGCTCGAACGCCTCGTAGAGCGCGCCCAGCCCGGCGCGGCGCATGATCTCGACGTTGAGCTGGAACTTGCCGCGCGCCTCGTAGAGCGTGGGATAAGCGCGCACCTCGACCTGCATGCCGTTCCCGGGCTTCCAGTCGACATACTGGATCTTGTGGCGGAACATCACGCAGTCCACCTGCGCCTCCGCGTCTTTCAGCGTGAAGTAGCAGTGCCCCGACTCGTAGCGCTTGAAGTTCGAGATCTCGCCCGCCACCCACATCAACGAAAAATTCTTTTCCAACAAGTCCTTCGCGAGCCGATTCAGCTCGGAGACGGTGATGACGGGTGCGGCTGCCGCGATCGTCGAAGGCTCGAACATGCCGGCATTCTACCGCAGCGCTCCCGGCGCAAAATCCGCGCGCGAAATGGCTGCGAGGCAAGAAATTTCGAACCGATTCAAGCGCTGACGCGAATCTTGCGGCGAAGATTTGCGCCGTGCTTCATCCACAGTCGCCGCCCAATGGCGACGCCGCTTCGCCCGAGCCCGCGCGCCTCGGAGGGGAATTTTGCAACCGACTGATTTTACGTCACTAAAATGTAGTTTAAAATTTGAGCGCCGGAAAAAAAATCCATATGCAAAACTCACTTAGCGACATTGTTTACAGAATGTGCACAAAGTTATCCACAAAGAATGTGGACAAATCCAAAAAGCGATTCGCAAGACGCACTTAGATTTTTTTTGTTCATCCAGTTTGTGAAGTCGCGGTTGCTGAAACCGCCTCGGCGAGATAAAGTGACGCCACTTTGACGGGAGTCCAACCGCGCGACGCGCCGCTACGATGCCGGCGCCGCGCGCGAACAAGGTGGAAAAGCATGTTTGCACTCATTGAGGCGGCCGGTTGGCCGATCTGGCCGCTGCTGCTCGCGTCGGTGATCGCCCTGGCCATCATTGGCGAACGGCTGTGGTCGCTCAGGCAGCCCCTCGTGACCCCGCGCGGTCTTCTGCAGCAGGTCATCCAGGAATACCAGCAAAACGGGGTGACGCCGCAGATGCTCGCACGGCTGTACGGCGATTCGCCGCTCGGACAGGTGTTCGCCGCCGGGCTCAAGAACGTGAGGAGCACGCCGGCGATCATGAAGGAAGCGATCGAAGAAGCCGGGCGCGCCGTGGCGCACGAGCTGGAACGTTTTTTGACGAGCCTCGGCACGATCGCGGTCATCGCGCCGCTGCTCGGCTTGTTCGGCACGGTCGTCGGAATGATCGAGATCTTCGGTTCGCAGACGCCGCAGGGCGGCAACCCCATCGTGCTGGCGCACGGCATCTCGATTGCGCTCTACAACACCGCATTCGGCCTCATCGTCGCCATCCCCAGCATGATCTTCTACCGCCATTTCCGCGCCAAGGTCGACGCGCTGCTGCTCGAGATGGAAATGCAGGCGATCAAGCTCGTTGAGATCGTGCACGGCGAGCGCCAGGCATGAAATTCGGCGGCAGCTTCCGCGAAGAGCCGGAGATCAACTTCATCCCGTTGATCGACGTTCTGCTGGTGATCCTGATCTTCCTGATGGTCACCACGACTTATTCGCGTTACGCGGAACTGCAGATCACCTTGCCGACCGCGGAGGCAACCCGGCCGCAGGAACCCCCTGAGCAGGTGAACGTCGCGGTCGACGCCGCGGGCAGGTACGTGGTCAACAAGACGCCCGTCGCGTTCAACGGTCCGGAAGCTTTCAGCGAGGAGCTGCGGCGGGCGGCGGGCGGGATGAAGGATCCGGCCATCATCATCAACGCCGACGCCAACGCCTCGCACCAGTCGGTGATCAACATCCTGGAGGCCGCGCGCATCGCCGGTTACGGGCGGATCACGTTTACCACCCAGGCGGCGAAGAAGTGAGGCGCGAGGCGTAACGCGCGCTCACGGCAGGTCCCGCCTCACTCCTCGCCATGCGCTGGCTCGAGCGCTACTGGTACCGCATCACCCCGCTGCACGCGGTGCTGTTTCCGCTGAGCCTCGCATTCCGCGCCGCGGTTACGGTCCGGCGCGCGCTTTACGCCCTCGGCATCGCGCGCGCAGCGCGGCTGCCCGTGCCGGTCGTCGTCGTCGGCAACATCACGGTCGGCGGCACCGGCAAGACCCCGCTCACGCTCTGGCTCACGCGCTTTCTCGCGGAGCATGGTCGCGCCCCCGGCATCGTAACGCGCGGCTACGGCGGTGCGCTGGTCGCCCCGCGGCGGGTGTTCGCCGACAGCGATCCGTTCGCCTGCGGCGACGAAGCCGTGCTGCTCGCGCGGCGCGGCGGGCGCCCGGTGTGGGCCGGCGCGGACCGCGCCGCGACGGCGCGCGCGCTGCTCGCCGCGCATCCGGAATGCGACGTGGTGGTGAGCGATGACGGGCTGCAGCACTACGCGCTGGCGCGCGTCGCCGAGATCGTCGTGCTCGACGGCGCGCGGCGATGCGGCAATGGCCTGCTGCTGCCCGCCGGCCCCCTGCGCGAGCCGCTGTCGCGTCTCGCCGCCGTCGACGCCTTAGTGGTCAACGGGGCACCGGAGCAAGAGGCGTTCGGGGCGCCGGGCGTTCCGGCCGACCGCCGGTTCACGATGACGCTGGCCGGCGCGGTTTTCCACAACCTGCGCGACCCGCGGCGCAAGGCGACGCGCGAGCAATTCCCGCGCCAGCGCCTGCACGCGGTGGCGGGAATCGGCGACCCGCAGCGCTTCTTCCGGCACCTCGAAGGGCTGGGTCTGGGCTTCGTGGCGCATCCGTTTCCCGACCATCACGCGTTCAGCCCGGCCAACCTTGCGTTCGCCGAGTGCGATGCGGTGATCATGACCGAGAAAGATGCGGTAAAATGCGAACGGTTCTGCGATGAGAAATGCTGGGCGCTTGCCGTCGACGCGCACGTCGATCCCCGCCTCGGCCAACTGATACTGCAACGTCTCGCCGGGTAATGGACGCGAAACTACTCGAAATCCTGGTATGCCCGCTGTGCAAGGGCCCGCTCGTCCACAGGAAAGCGCAGCAGGAACTCGTCTGCAAGCCGTGCCGGCTCGCCTATCCGATCAAGGACGACATACCGGTCATGCTCGAGGACGAGGCGCGCCAGCTGCCGCCAGAGGAGGAAGTGTGAGACGTAAGAAGTGAAACGTGAAACGTAAATGCGTGGCAAACCGCCCATCTGCACACGTTTCACTTTTCACGTTTCCCCTCATGGACTTTACCGTCATCATCCCGGCGCGCTACGCCTCAACGCGCTTTCCCGGCAAGGCGCTCGCAGAAATCGCGGGCAAGCCGATGATCGTGCACGTCGCCGAGCATGCCGCGGCGAGCGGCGCGCAGAAGGTGCTGGTGGCGACCGATCATCCGGAGATCGCGGCTGCGGCCGCCCGCCACGGCTTCAAAGCGGTGATGACCGCCGCCGGCCATGCCTCGGGCACCGAGCGCATCGCCGAAGTGGTCACCAGGCGCCGCTACGTCGGGCACCGCATCATCGTCAATGTCCAGGGAGACGAGCCGCTGATTGCGCCGCAACTGATCCGCGACGTGGTGCAAAACCTCTACGATCATCCGGACGCCGAAGTATCGACCGCCTGCCACCCCGTCCGCGACGCCGCCGAGATGGCAAGCGCGCACGTGGTGAAGGTCGTGCTGGATCGCGACGGCTACGCGCTGTACTTCAGCCGCGCGCCGATTCCCTACGCGCGCGACGCGTTCGCCCATGGCGTCACCGCGGTCCCCGACGGGTTGCCCGTCTACCGCCACATCGGCATCTACGGGTACCGCGCGGGGTTTCTCAGGCGCCATTCGAAGCTCGCCCCCGCGCCATGCGAGCATTTCGAGGCGCTGGAGCAGCTGCGCGTGCTGTGGCACGGCTACCGGATCAGCGTCGCCGTCACCGAGCACGCGACGCCGCCCGGCGTCGATACCGAACAGGATCTGGAACGCGTGCGCGCGATTTTTGCCGCGCGCTGATGTTGCGTTGCCGCGCGGCAAAGGACCGCCGATCAGCAAGTCTTGCCGGCGGGACATCTCAAGTGAAATTAGGACCTTAGCGTATCCCGCTTGCTTGCCTCGCGAGCTGTTTGGGGGGATGATGTCGGCGACAGAAGGCCGTTCAACCGCGTCCAAAGGGGGAAACCATGAAATTCATACTGTTGGGGTTACCCGGTGCAGGCAAGGGCACACAGGCGCAATTCCTGATGGAGAAGTACAAGATCCCGCAGATCGCCACCGGCGACATGCTGCGGGCCGCGGTCAAGGCCGGCGCGCCGCTCGGCATCGAGGCCAAGAAGTACATGGACAAGGGCGAATTGGTGCCCGACCAAGTCGTGATCGGGCTGGTGCGGCAGCGCGTCGCTGAGGCCGACTGCGCCAAGGGCTACATCGTCGACGGGTTTCCGCGCACGATCGCGCAGGCGAAAGCGCTGCGCGAGGCGGGCATCGACGTCGATTTCGTGGCCGAGATCAGGGTCGATGACGACGAAATCCTGCGCCGCATGAGCGGGCGGCGCGTGCACCTCGCTTCCGGCCGCACCTATCACGTGGTCTACAACCCGCCCAAGGTGCCCGGCAAGGACGACGTCACCGGCGAAGATCTGGTGCAGCGCGCCGACGACCGGGAGGAAACGGTCAGAAAACGCATTGCCACCTACCACGCCCAAACCGAGCCGCTCATCGATTATTACGTGAAGTGGGCCGCTACGGGCGATCCGCGCGCGGCGCGCTATGTCAACGTCAACGGCCTCGGTTCGGTCGAAGAGATCCGGGACAGGATGTTTGCCGCGCTGAACGCGAAGTGAGACCCGGCAGGATGTTCCGCCGCGATGAGGAAGATCGCCGATTTCACCGACGCCGATCGCTGGATGGTCGAGACCGCGCTCGGGGAGCGCTACGGAAAGAGGGTCGCGCTGGAGCTCGCCGACAGCGAAACACGCCTTGATCCCCATTCCGACGAGGTGACGGTGTGCCCCACTTTCTACTGGGAGCAGCGCGGCGTCGAGTTCGTGATTTTCAAGGTCGGGGATAATCTCTACCGCAGCCAGTTCTACTACTCGCCCATCGAGCAGTACGGCACCGGGCGCGATTTCGACGACCTCGTCGAGTGCGTGACCACGACGCTCAGGCTGCAGGCGGATCACGAAAAAGACCGCGCCGGCGCGACTTCCGGTAAGACCGGCGCCGAACTCAACTAGCGCCGTTTCGAGGTGCGAACGCCTCGTCGGGCATTTGCACGAGGACCAATAGGGCGCGGTCCCGGTGTACAATATGCGCCGGACTCCACCGCTCAGTCCGCGCCCGTTACCGTAATAATCAAGGGGTTCCCAGCATGGCCAGGCAGAACGCGTTTTATGCGCAGTCGGGCGGCGTCACCGCCACCATCAACGCGACCGCATGCGGCGTGATCGAGACCGCCCGCAAGCACCGGAACAGCATCAGCAAGGTCTACGCCGGGCGCGACGGCATCATCGGCGCGCTCACCGAGGACCTGATCGACACCTCGAAGGAGTCCGCGGCGGCGATCCGGGCGCTGCGCCACACTCCGGCCGGCGCCTTCGGCTCGTGCCGCTACAAGCTCAAGGACTTCGACAAGGACCGCTCGCAGTACGAGCGGCTGATCGAGGTGTTCCGCGCGCACAACATCGGCTACTTCTTCTACAACGGCGGCAACGATTCCGCCGACACCTCGTACAAGGTATCGCAGCTCGCGCACAAGCTGGGCTATCCGCTGATCTGCATCGGCATCCCGAAGACCGTGGACAACGATCTCGTCGTAACCGACTGCTGCCCGGGGTTCGGCTCGGTCGCGAAGTACGTCGCCACGAGCATCCGCGAGGCGGGTTTCGACGTCGCCTCGATGGCGCGCACCTCGACACGCGTCTTCGTGCTGGAGGTGATGGGGAGGCACGCCGGATGGATTACCGCCGCGTGCGGGCTCGCAGCGGAAAAGGAAGGCGACGCGCCGCACATCCTGCTGTTCCCCGAAGTCACCTTCGACACCGACAAATTCCTCGCCAGGGTCAAGGACACGGTGGAGAAACACGGGTACTGCGCGATCGGCGTCTCCGAAGGGTTGAGGGACGCGGAAGGCAAGTTCCTCTCCGAGTCCGGGCTGCGCGACGCGTTCGGTCACGCGCAACTGGGAGGCGTGGCGCCGCTCATCGCGAACCTGGTCAAGGATCGGCTGGGCTACAAGTATCACTGGGCGGTCGCCGACTACCTGCAGCGCGCCGCGCGCCACATTGCCTCGAAAACCGACGTCGACCAGGCGTACGCAGTCGGCAAGGCGGCGGTGGATCTCGCGGTGAAGGGGCGTAACGCCGTGATGCCGGTCATCGTGCGCAAGTCGAACAGGCCGTACCAATGGGCGGTGGGCGTGGCGGAGCTCAAGGACATCGCGAACAAGGAAAAACACATGCCGCGCGATTTCATCACAGAGGACGGCTTCCACATCACCGCGAAGTGCCGCCAGTATCTTGCGCCGCTGATCGCCGGCGAGGCTCCCCCGCCGTTCAAGAACGGCCTGCCGGTTTACGTCAAGCTCAAGAATGCCGCGGTGCCGAAGAAGCTCAATACCGAGTTCAAGATCTGATGTGAAGGGTGAAGGGTGAAGGGTGAAGGGCTGACAACCCCGCGCGGGTCACCACTTGCATTCCCTCCCCCGCCGCCGGGGGAGGGCCAGGGTGGGGGATCACTCTCCACCGCCGCGCGGCGGCATCACTCTTCACGGCCCGCGGTCTGGCCCGCAGACACTCGATCGGGGCCATGACGATCGATCGCGCCAGACAGCTCCTCAAAGTGCAGGCCGATTTCGGCGGGTTCTACAACGCCAACTCGGCGAAGCTCATCCTCTCCGAGGTGATGAAGGAGCACGGCCAGCAGGCGGTGGACCGGTTGATCGGGGAACTCGATCTGGAACGGATATTCGGGTTCAAGCCCGGCACGCGCTTCGAAGGCGGGCTGGCGCTCGACCCGAAGCAGCAATCATAAACCAGGCAAAACGGCCAGCCTCGAATGGCCGAAAATCAATACGGGAGAAATCATGTCTGCAGGATTGGTATTGGCGTTGATCTGTTCGCTGCTCGCGATCGGCTACGGCGCGGTCTCGATCTCGTGGGTACTGGACCGCCCGAGCGGCAACGAGCGCATGCGGAGAATCGCGCAAGCGGTGCAGGAAGGGGCAAGCGCGTACCTGTGGCGGCAGTACCGCACGATTGCAATCGTGGGCGTGATCCTGTTCTTCGTGATCGGCGTGGGGCTGGGGTCGTGGACCACTGCCGTCGGCTTCCTGATCGGCGCGCTGCTCTCGGGCGCGGCCGGCGTCATCGGCATGAACATCTCGGTGCGGGCCAACGTGCGCACCGCGGAGGCGGCGCGCGCGGGCTTGAGCGAAGCGCTCGCGGTCGCCTTCCGCGGTGGCGCGATCACCGGCATGCTGGTAGTGGGCCTGGGATTGCTCGGGGTGACCGGGTTTTTCTGGGTGCTGCTCGGCAGCGCCGAGCACGGCGCCTCGATCAAGAAAATCCTCGAGCCGATGGTGGGGCTTGCGTTCGGTGGGTCGCTCATCTCGATCTTCGCCCGGCTGGGCGGCGGCATCTTCACCAAGGGCGCCGACGTTGGCGCCGACCTCGTCGGCAAGGTCGAGGCCGGCATCCCCGAGGACGATCCGCGCAACCCGGCGGTGATCGCCGATAACGTCGGCGACAACGTGGGCGACTGCGCAGGCATGGCGGCGGATCTCTTCGAGACCTACGCGGTCACCATCATCGCGACCATGCTGCTCGGCGCGCTGCTGCTCTCCAAGCCGGGCGTCGTGGGCAACGCGGTCGTGTATCCGCTCGCGCTCGGCGGCGCCTCGATCATCGCCTCGATCATCGGCTGCTTCTTCGTCAGGATACAGCCGGGAAAGAAGATCATGAGCGCGCTCTACCGGGGCGTCATCGTCTCCGGCGTGCTGGCGGCGATTCTCTACGTGCCGATCACGTTGTGGCTGATGGGCGACATCGGCACGCAGTATGAGCACCTCAACGCGTGGAAGCTGCTCGGCTCGGCGCTGGTAGGCTTGGTGCTCACCGCGCTGATGGTGACCATCACCGAGTACTACACCGGAACGCAGTTTGCGCCGGTGCACCACGTGGCGGAG
>JACQGO010000043.1 GCA_016199485.1 Betaproteobacteria bacterium | reverse complement strand
GGATCCGCGTTTGTCTTCGCGACCGCAACGCTTTCATGATAGGAGCCGCAGCGGCGGGCGGTGTTGATCGAGATCAAGTCCACGCGTCGCTGAATACGGCGAGGAGCCGCGCGATCGTGGGTATGCCGAACTGAATTCTCGTGACGTTCACTGCGGCAAATCAAACGTAATACGCGTTGTTCAACGCCGTATGGATTCCCGTTGACACGGGAATGACAGGTCCCAGTGAGGTTACTGTTTTGGTGCCGATCGGCAAGCCAACTGGTCAGGCTCCGATCGGGAAGCCCCGCTGGGACGATAATCCCGGGAAACCCGGCACGACGGATTTCATATCGTGGACCGGGCACCCGCGTCGCCCGCAACGCGTTCCCGCATCTGCGGTATAGTTTCGCCTGGACGAAATGCACGGCTGCGCATCCCCGCGCAGTTCACATCATGGAAATGCAACGCCGTAACGTGCTGGTGCTGTCGGGTTGCCAGGCGACGCTGCAGACGACCGGCACGACGATGATCGCGGTCGCCGGGCTCGCGGGTTTCGCGCTGGCGAGCGACAAGTCGCTCGCCACCGTTCCGCTGACCTTTTACGTGCTGGGCGCGGCGGTCGCCACGATTCCCGCGTCGCTGTTGATGAACGCGATCGGTCGTCGCGGGGGCTTCCAGGTCGGGACCCTGCTCGGCATGTGCGGCGCGGCGGTGTGCTCCGTCGCGATTTATCTCGCCAGCTTCTGGCTGCTGTGCGCCGGCATGACGGTCCTCGGCATGTACACGGCGTTCGGGAAGTACTATCGCTTTGCCGCGGCGGATGCCGCGCGCGTGGAATTCCGGGCGAAGGCGATCTCGTTGACGCTTGCCGGCGGCATCGTGGGCGGCGTCTTCGGTCCCGAGATGGCGAAACGCACGACGGAGCTGTTTCCCGGTCACATCTACCTCGGCTCGTACTTGTCGCTGATCCTCGTCTGCCTGCTGGCGGCGCTGCTGCTCACCCGCCTCGATATTCCCAGGCTCTCCGAGCACGAGCGCCGGGACCCGGGACGGCCACTCGCCGCGATCATGCGCCAGCCGGTGTTCATCGTCGCAGCGCTCGCTTCGATGCTCTCCTACGGCATCATGAATCTGTTCATGACTTCGACCCCGCTGGCGATGCGCGCGCACGACTACCACTTTGACGATGCGGCGTTCGTGCTCCAGTGGCACATGATCGGAATGTACGGGCCGTCGTTCTTCACCGGGTCGCTCGTCCAGCGCTTCGGCGCGTTGAACGTCATCCTCGCGGGGATCGTGCTGCTGTTCGTGTGCATCCTCTCGGCGCTCGCCGGCACCGGCATCCTCAATTTCTGGGTGGCGCTCTTTTTGCTCGGCGTGGGCTGGAATTTCATGTATGTCGGCGGCTCGGCGCTGCTCACCGAGTGCCATACGCCGGCCGAACGCGCCAAGACCCAGGCCGCGAACGACTTCATGATCTTCGTGACGATGGCGGTTTCGTCGGCATCCTCCGGGGTGCTGCTCAACAAGAGCGGCTGGCACGCGGTCAACTACGGCTCGCTGCCGTTCCTGGTGCTGGCCGCGGCGGCCACGCTGTGGCTGATGTGGCAGCGGCGCGCCGCGAGACGCGTCGCTCCCCAGCCTGTTTCCGAATAGTTCAGTTCCGCCCCTGGATCAGGCGACGAGGATCACCCGGTAGTCGTTGACGTTGGTGCGCGTGGGGCCGGTCGCCACCAGATCGCCCAGCGCGCTGAAGAAGCCGTAGCCGTCGTTGTTGTCGAGCATTCCTGCGGCGTCGAGGGTTTTCTTCGCCGCGCGCGCCAGCGTGTCCGGCGCGAGCAGCGCACCGGCGTTGTCTTCCGAGCCGTCGATTCCGTCGGTATCGCAGGCGAGAGCGTGAACGCCTTCCACGCCGGCGAGGTCGATCGCGAGCGCGAGCAGGAACTCGCAATTGCGTCCGCCGCGCCCGTTGCCGCGCACCGTGACTGTCGTCTCGCCGCCGGAGATGAGCGCGACCGGCGGCTCCCACGGCTGGCCGCGGCGCCTCACTTCGCGCGCGAGCGCGCCGTACACCTTGGCAACTTCGCGCGCCTCGCCGGTCACGGAATCCCCGAGGATCGCCGGATGGATGTCGTGCGCGATGAAGAAGCGCGCCGCCGCGGCGAGCGACTGTTGCGCGGTCGCGATCACGCGGTTCTCGACGCGCCCGAAGATCTTTGCCCCCGGCTTTGGCGTCTCGGGGATCTCGCCGCGCGCGCCGCGCGCAAGATGCTCGACGACCGCTTTCGGCGCCCTCACTTCGTAGCGCTTGACGATATCAAGCGCATCCTGGTAGGTCGTGGGATCGGGCGCGCAGGGGCCGGAGGCGATGTGCGTCGGATCGTCTCCCGTCACGTCCGAGATCACGAGCGCGAGCACCGGTGCGCGGGAGGCCGCGGCGAGCCTGCCTCCCTGGATCGCGGAGAGATGCTTGCGCACCGCGTTCATCTCCTGGATCGGCGCGCCGCAGCGGAGCAGCTCCCCCGTCGTCGCCCTGAGCTCGTTCATCGTGACGCCTTCGGCCGGCAACGAAAGCAGCGCCGAGCCCCCGCCCGAGACGAGCGCGAGCAGCAGATCGTCGGGCTTGAGCGTCTTCACCCTCCGCACGATTTCCTGCGCCGCTTTCTCTCCGCTCTCGTCGGGCACGGGATGGCCGGCCTCGATCACGTTGACGCGGTTGGTGAGCAGCCCGTGCCGGTAGCGCGTGATCGCGAGCCCCTCGAGCGGCGCATCCGCCGGCCAGTGCTGCTCGACCGCGAGCGCCATCGCTGCGGCGGCCTTGCCCGCGCCGACCACCAGCGTGCGGCCTCTCGGCGGCCTGGGCAGGTGTTGCGGCACGATTTTCAACGGATCGGCCGCAGCAAGAGCGGCGTGGAAACTGCCGAGCAGGAGATCGCGGGGGTTAGTTTGCATTCTTTGCTGGTCGGGATTTACCCCCGCCCTCGCCATCCCCCTGAAAGGGGGAGGGCACAAATCGCCGCCGCAAACCGGCTCGCCCCGGTACCGCGATCACGGTCGGTCTGCCGGACGGCGACGGCTATGAGTGCAGTGAACACCATCAGTAACGGATTTACGACTCAGTCAGGAGACCAGCACGGTCTTGAGATAGCGCCCGGTGTAGCTCGCCTTGTTCTTCGCGATCTCCTCCGGCGCGCCCTCCGCGATCAGGCGCCCGCCGCCGTCGCCGCCTTCGGGGCCGAGGTCGATCACCCAGTCCGCGGTCTTGACGACGTCGAGATTGTGCTCGATCACCACCACCGTGTTGCCGTGGTCGCGCAGCCGGTGCAGCACCCGGAGCAGGAGGTCGATGTCGTGGAAGTGCAGCCCCGTGGTGGGCTCATCGAGGATGTACAGCGTGCGGCCGGTGTCGCGCTTGGATAGCTCCAGCGAAAGCTTTACGCGCTGCGCCTCGCCTCCCGAGAGCGTCGTCGCGCTCTGGCCGAGCGTCATGTAGCCCAGCCCCACGTCGAGCAGCGTCTGGAGCTTCCTCGCGATCGCGGGCACCGCGCCGAAGAACTCGACGGCCTGCTGCACCGTCATCTGCAGCACTTCGTGGATGTTCCGTCCCTTGTACTGTACCTCGAGCGTTTCGCGGTTGTAGCGCTCGCCGTGGCACACGTCGCAGGTCACGTAGATGTCGGGGAGGAAGTGCATTTCGACTTTCAGCACGCCGTCGCCCTGGCACGCCTCGCAGCGCCCGCCCTTGACGTTGAAGGAGAAGCGCCCCGCGCCGTAGCCCCGTGCCCGCGCCTCGGGCACGCCGGCGAAAAGCTCCCGGATCGGCGTGAACAGCCCCGTGTAGGTAGCCGGGTTGGAGCGCGGCGTGCGCCCGATCGGGCTCTGGTCCACGTTCACCACCTTGTCGAAGAGCTCCGCCCCGCTGATCGCCTCGAAGGGCGCCGGCTCGAGCGCGGCTCCGTAGAGGCTCCGCGCCACCGCATGGTAGAGCGTGTCGTTGATGAGGGTGGACTTGCCCGAGCCCGACACGCCGGTCACGCACACCAGCAGTCCGACGGGGACGTTGACCGTGATGCTTTTGAGGTTGTTGCCGCTTGCGCCTGAAATGACAAGCTGGCGCTTGGGGTTGGCCCGGTGGCGGAGCGCCGGCAGCTCGATCCTGCGGCGGCCCGAGAGGTACTGGCCGGTGAGCGAATCGGCGTGCGCCGCGATCTCCTTGGGCGTTCCCTGCGCCACCACCTCGCCGCCGTGCTCGCCGGCGCCGAGCCCCATGTCAACGATGTGGTCGGCGCTCATGATCGCTTCGGTATCGTGCTCGACCACGATCACGGTATTGCCGGTGTCGCGCAGGCGCTTGAGAGTGGCGAGCAGCCGCGCGTTGTCGCGATGATGGAGCCCGATCGAGGGCTCGTCGAGCACGTACATGACGCCCGTGAGCCCCGAGCCGATCTGGCTCGCGAGCCGGATGCGCTGCGCCTCGCCCCCCGAGAGCGTGTCCGCCGAGCGGTCGAGCGAAAGGTAGTCGAGCCCCACGTTGTTGAGGAACGCGATGCGGGTCACGATCTCCTTGATGATCTTCTCCGCGATCGCCTGCTTCATGCCCGTGAGCGCGACGGTCTCGAAGAACCGGTCCGCGTGCGCCAGCGTCATGGCGCTGATGTCGTAGATCGTCTGGCCCGCGACCGTGACGTGGCGGGCCTCGCGCCGCAGGCGCGTGCCGCGGCACTCGGGGCAGGGACGGGTGTTGAGGTACTTGGCGAGCTCCTCGCGCACCACGATGGAGTCGGTCTCGCGGTAGCGGCGCTCGAGGTTGGGGATCACGCCCTCGAAGGCGTGCTCGCGCACGAATTTGTTGCCGCGCTCGCCCATGTAGACGAACTTGATCTTGACCTCGCCCGAGCCGTGCAGCACCGCCGTCCGGACGTTCTCGGGCAGCTTCTCGAACGGGTCCTCGATGTCGAATCCGTAGTGGCCCGCCAGGCACTGCAGCATCTGGAAATAGAACTGATTGCGGTGGTCCCAGCCGCGGATCGCGCCCGAGCCGAGCGACAGATGCGGGTAGGCGACCACGCGCTTGGGGTCGAAGAAGCTGACGGCTCCGAGCCCGTCGCAGCGCGGACACGCCCCCATCGGGTTGTTGAACGAGAATAGCCGCGGCTCGAGCTCCGGCAGCGAATAGCTGCAGATCGGGCAGGCGAATTTGGCCGAGAACAGGTGTTCGCGGCCGGAGTCCATCTCGACCGCGAGCGCGCGCCCGTCGGAATGGCGCAGCGCGGTCTCGAATGATTCGGCGAGCCGCTGCTTCACCTCGGGGCGCACCTTGAGGCGGTCGACCACGACCTCGACCGTGTGTTTCAGGTTCTTCTTGAGCTTGGGCAGGTCGTCGATTTCGTGCACCTTGCCGTCGATGCGCACGCGCACGAAGC
>JACQGO010000258.1 GCA_016199485.1 Betaproteobacteria bacterium | reverse complement strand
TCTTCTTCGCGAAGGCCGCCTTGATGCTCGAACCGGTGTGAAACACGGACCGTCCGATTTCGGCCGGCTGGCGGCTGCATTCGATGCGATGGTGGAGCGCCTGCAAACCGACGATCGCGCACTGAGGCGCGCGAATCGCGCGCTCAGGATGATCAGTGCAGCCAATCGGGAGCTTCTCCGCGCGTCAACCGAGTCGGAGTTGCTCGCGGCCGCGTGCCGCGTGGCGATCGCGGTGGGCCGCTACCGCCTCGCCTGGGTGGGCTTTGCCGAGCACGATGAACGCAAAAGCATCCGGATCGCAGCCCACCACGGCTTCGAACAGGGATACCTCGAGATCCTCGACGTGACCTGGAGCGATACCGAGCGCGGCAGAGGCCCCGCCGGCACCGCCGTCAGGACGGGCAGACCTGCCGTGGTGAGGAGTATCGCGACCGACCCCAGCTTTGGTCCCTGGCGGGAGCAGGCGATCAAGCGTGGTTACGCGTCGGCGATCGCTTTGCCGCTGCGATTCGACGGCGAGATGCTGGGAGCCCTCACGCTGTGTGCGGGTGAACCGGACGCATTCGACGAGAGGGAGATTACGTTACTCTCGGAGATGGCCGACGATCTTGCTTTCGGCATTATTCACCAGCGCCTGCGCCTCAAGCACGAACGCGCCGAGGAGGCGCTGACGCGCCTCGCCTATTTCGATGCCCTCACCGGTTTGCCCAACCGGGTGCACCTGCGCGAGAAAGTGGACAAGGCGATCGAGCAAGCGAAACCGCGAGGTGATCCGCTCGCCCTGTTGCGTTTCGATATCGACCGCTTCCACGATATCCAGGATGGCCTCGGCTATACCCGCGCCGACCGGCTGCTGAAGGAGGTGGCATCGCGCTTGCGCGGGGTGGTCGCACCTGATGAAACGGTGGCTCGGGTCGGCGAAGACGAGTTCGCCGTGTGGCTTCCTGGAGCCGACGAATCTCATGCAATCACGGTCGCCCGAAAACTGCTCGATGCCGTGCACGAGTCGTTTGGAGTCACGGGGCTGCTGGTGGACATCCAGGCATCGGTGGGCATCGCGCTGTTTCCTCGCCACGGCGCCGCGGCAGACGCCCTGCTGCTGCGGGCGGACATCGCAGCCCATCAGGCCAAGCAGGCGGGCACCGGATTCGCGGTGTATGCGGGCGCGACAGACCAGGAAACCCCGGAACGCCTGGCCCTTATCAGCGAGCTGCGGCGCGCGATTGAATCCGACCGGCTGCTGCTTCACTATCAGCCCAAGGTCGCTTTGCGTTCTCAAAAAGTGAGCGGTGCCGAAGCACTGGTGCGGTGGCCACACGCGGCGAAAGGGATGATCCCTCCGAGCCAGTTTATCCCCCTTGCCGAGCACAGCGGGCTGATCAAGCCCTTGGCCTACTGGGTGCTCAGACAGGCGTTGCGCCAGGTTTCCGCGTGGCGCGAAGCCGGGTTCGAACTGCCGGTCTCGGTCAACCTTTCCGCGCGCAATCTGCGCGACCCCGAGCTCGTCGACAAGATCAATGCGTTGCTTCTGGCCTCGAGCGTCGATCCCGGGCTGCTCAAGCTCGAAATCACGGAAAGCACGCTGATGGAAGATCCTGCGAGGTCCCGTGACGTATTGCGGCGCCTGAAGGACATGGGCATCGAGATTTCGATCGACGATTTCGGAACCGGCTACTCTTCGCTGAACTACCTCGCGACGCTGCCGGTCGACGCGCTGAAAATCGACCGCTCATTCATCGTCAATATGGCATCCAGCGCGACCCACATGGCCATCGTCGCGACCAGTATCTCCCTTGCGCGTACACTGGAACTGAAGGTTGTGGCCGAGGGCGTGGACACCGCCGAACAGGCCAATCTGCTGAGATTGCTCAAGTGCGACGAAATACAGGGGTATTTCTACAGCCCGCCGCTTCCCGCGAACGAGTGCAAGGACTGGTGCGAGAAGTTTGCGTCGCGCTCGGCGGGCAGCCCGGTCAGCACGTGAGATGAACGCGACATTCCGGCGCCTCCGATCGCGCATCCCCGCCGCTTGGTAAATGCCGCGGCGCTAATCGCTCCTCGTCGCGCGGGCGTCTTCCGATATTTCGGGTTCGACGGGGGTCCCGTGCGTCACTTCCCGCGATCTGGCCGGGACAGCCGCCTCGCGCAGGGTTTCGATGTAAGCGAGGACCTCGCCGGCTTCGTTCTTGAGCGCGGTCATCACGGCGTGTGCGGGGAAACGTGCTCCCCCTTTCCGGACCCGCCACCCCTCCTCCTCGATGCGGTCCTTGAGCGCCGCCAGTTGCAGGAGGTACTGTGGTTTTCCGTGCTCGATATCCTCCCGGGTATAAAACCGGACATGGTGCTGCCCAAGGATATCTTCAAGGCGGTAGCCGAGTATGCGTTCGGCACCGGCATTCCACGCCGTCACTTTTCCGGCGCTGTTGATCATCAATACCGCGCGGTCTTCGATGCTGTCCAGCATCCTGCGGCTTCGGGCGTCGCGTGACCTGAGATCATCGTGTACTCGCGCCATGCGGCGCGTTTCCGTCTTGAGCGTCTCGTTCTCGGCGCTCGCCTTGCGCAGCGCGTCCACTTGTTCCTTGATGAGTCCGATGATCATCGAGATCACCGGCGCGCACACCACTACCGCCATTACCAGCCGCCACTGCGCGTCGCTGTAGTGGAACAGGCGGCCCGGCTCGGAGAACACGACGAACGAGGAAAAGATGATGATGGCCGCCCCGGTCATGCCGGCCTTGGGGGTGGTGTAGTAGACGCAGACCGCGAGCGCGACCACGAAGAACAGAGCGGGGTTGGGAACTCCGGCGATCAGGTACAACAGGTGATAGCCGACGATCACCCCGCTCAGCGTGATGATCACGGCGATCAGGTGCGGCCAGATCTCCGAGAGAAACCTGACCGCGGTCGGATGCGTGATTTCCCGAAACAGCATGCCCGAATCCGCTACGCTCGCTGCGTGCGCGGATCCGCCATTATTTCATGGCGTTGTCTCCGGTGCACGCGTTTCGTGCACTTCGACGATTTCGGTGACGGGCAGGCCTGCGATGTCGCGCAGCTTCTCGTAGCGCCCGCCGGTCAGGTCCACCAGGTTGCAGAGTCGCGAGTAGGTCGATTCGACGAAAATCGGCTCGCCTTCCGCGCCGCTGCGCCGGATGCCGAACCTGACCTTGTGACGCTCGGCGGGAGGGATCTTGCCGACGAAGTTCTTGGTGGCCCAGATTGTCCCATAGCGCGCGAAGTCGGAGAGCCGCGCGGTGTGATTGATGGTGTCCCCGAGCACGGCGAACTCCACCGTGGTCGCGGTCTGAAAGGTGCCCAGCCACTCCTGCCCCTCGTTCAGTCCCGTGTTGAGGTAAAGCTCGGTGGTCCACTTCTTCCTGAGCTGCCACTCCTTGCTGATCTTCGTCATCGCGCTCTTGATCTCGTGGGCGCAGATCACGGCGTTCGTGATGTAACTGCAGTCGGGCTGCGGAAAGAAGTAATAGACCATCCCGTCGCCCACGTGCTTGCCGTGCGTGCCGTAGTACTTGCGGAATACGGCTCCGGCGGTGGACCAGATCTGGTTGATGAGCTCGAAGTATTCCTCCGGCGGAAGCTCCGAGCAGATCTTTACCGAATCCTGCAGGTCGGAAACGAGAACGGCGAGTTCCGTCAGCGTCGGCAGACGTCTGCTCAACAGGTTGCGTATGACGAGATCGCGCCGGCTGAGCAGCCGCAGCAACTCGCTCGCGTCGCCCCCCAGCGGCATCAGGATGACGAGTATCCCCTCGCGGAAATAGGTTGCATACGCGCAGTAACTTCCGACCTGATGTCCCGCATCCTCGAGGCGCAGGCCGAGGTCGACGATGATGCCGGGGCGCACCGCTTCGATATCGGCGTAGAGCTGCTCGAGCTCATGGATGCCGGCGACCGGGATCCCCTGCAACGGCTGGGTGATCGCGTGAAGCTGCATGCGTTCCTTGGCGAGCGCGAGATTGAGCCGCAGCAGCTCCTGCCGGTTGAATGCCGATTCCGCGCTGTTCGCGGCGAGCAGCAGGGCGAAGATGCTGCGTTCCTCGGTGCGCGGGGCGAGGCGCGAGAATACCGCCGGCATACGCGTTTTCGCGAGCTCGTTGAACCACACGACCTCGAACTTGTAGTTGACCATGTAGGCCGCGTGCGGGATTTGGTCGATGGTGAGCACGAGCTGCTCCCCGCTGGATGCAGTGGGCGCGGTGCGAGCGGCAGCGTTTTCTTCGGTGAGACGCGGCGCGGGCGGCAACGGCTCGCGGCCTTCCGGCGCGCGTAGCCGGGCAACGATCTCCTCCATGGTGTATCCCTGCCTCTTGAGTTGTTGGATCTGCTCGACGCGGGCGAGCGCGTCGTCGGGAAAATAGCCGATCTGGCGCGGTCCCCTGCCCGGTTCGGGCGGGTGTTCCACGACAGGCTTGGGCAGGAGACCACGGGCGACGTAGTTGTTGAGCGTCGCCCTGGAAATCCCGGATTTCGCGAGCAGCTGTTTGCTGGTCAGCATGGCCTCCCAACCCGCGGCGGCAAACAATGCCAAACGTATAAACAGTCCATATGGACTGTTTATACACATGCTCCCACATCCGCTGGAAGGAGTCAACTTCTTGTTTGGTCGTATATTTCGGTCATGCCCGCGCGGAGCGAGCGAAGCACCGCGGGCGACCAAACGTCAACGTCAACGTTTACACACGCGCCGCAGGGAGTGCAAGCTGCTGTTTCTTTGATGAAATTCGGCTCACCCGGCAAGCCTGCATTAAAACGAGCCACATCCCTTCCGGCAACCAGTCAAAACGCCGAAATTCCGGTCTGTGCGCGGCCGAGGATGAGGGCGTGGATGTCGTGGGTGCCCTCGAGGGTGTTGACGGTCTCGAGGTTGAGCATGTGGCGGATCACGTGATACTCGTCGGAGATGCCGTTTGCGCCGAGCATGTCGCGTGCGGTACGGGCGATCTCCAGGGCCTTGCCGGTCGAGTTGCGCTTGAGCAGCGATACCATCTCCGGCGCCGCCTTACCCTG
>JACQGO010000268.1 GCA_016199485.1 Betaproteobacteria bacterium | reverse complement strand
CCGATGCCTTCGGTGCCGCCGGTCACGACCGCAACCTTGCCTTTGAGTCCCAGTTCCACGATAGTCCTCCCTTGGGTTACGCCGTCACGCTCCCGGGCGCCGCGGGCGCGAGTGCGGCGACAGCGAATACAACCACCGTCCGCATGGGTTTACCTCCTGGTGTGACATCATTCACGGTTCCGGCGGGCCGTCCTCCCATTGGCGCATTTTCTCATCGGGATCGCAGTTGCCGAAGAGGCGGTCTAAGTATTATATTCAATTCTAAGAACGATTCCGTTCCGGAGGGGATGGCGAATGACCTGGCTTACGTGGCTCGGACTGGTTCGCGGCGCGTGCCGCGGTTTTGGAACTGCGGGACGACGCGGCGCGGCAAGCCGCATGGTGACGGCATGCGCGGGCATGGTCGCCGCGGCGGTACTCGCGGGACAGCCGGCTGTCGCGGGCGAAGCGCCTGCTCAGGGTGAGGGCGGGGAGCGCAAGCTCACGGTAGACGTGTTCTCGGTGGTGAAGCTGCGCGTCAAGGCGCTGTCCGACGCGCGCAGCCGCCGCACGCTGGGCGCCGAGCGCGAAGGCAGCGGCATCGTGATCGATTCGAACGGTCTCATCCTCACCATCGGTTATCTCATCCAGGAAGCCGCGACGGTCGAACTGCTCGCCTCGGACGGCCGGCCGGTCCCGGCTTCGGTGATCGCGTATGACTACGCGACCGGATTCGGCCTGCTGCGTGCGCTGAAGCCCCTGTCGGTCCGGCCGATTGCACTCGGCGAGTCCTCCAGGATCGCGGACAAGCAGCCGGTGCTGATCGTGGGCTTCGACGGCGTGGCGCCGGCGTTCGTGGTCTCGCGGCGCCAGTTTGCCGGTTACTGGGAGTACCTGCTCGACGAGGCGATCTTCACCGCGCCGGCGACGATCAACTGGAGCGGCGCGGCGCTGATCGACTCCGAGGGCAAGCTCCTCGGCGTGGGGTCGCTGATCGTCACCGACGCAATGGGACCGCGCAGCCAGATCCCCGGCAACATGTTCGTGCCGATCGATCTTATCAAGCCCATACTCGGCGACCTCATCGCCACCGGCAAGTCGACCGGCCACATGCGCCCGTGGATAGGCGTGCTCACCCAGAACGTGCAGGGCAAGCTCATGGTGACGCGCGTTTCCCCCGACGGGCCCGCCGAGCAGGCGGGGCTCGCTGCGGGCGACATCATCGTCGGCGTCGGGGGCAAACCGATCGACGGCCAGGCGGATTTCTACCGCAAGCTGTGGGCGAGCGGGGAGGCGGGCGCCGAAGTCGTGCTCGACGTGGTGCAGGGCGCCCAGTTGAGGCAGGTCGCCGTGAGATCGACAAACCGCGACCACTACCTGCGCCCGCGTCCGATCTATTAAGCGGCGAATGCCGCGACGGATCTGAAATGTCCCGGCGAGCGCGGCGCGCCGCTCACGCGCGCGAATGCCACTTGGTGACGCCGTCGACCATTTCATCGAGCGTCGCGAATACCCTCACGCCGGCGCGTTCGAGCGCGGCCTGTTTTGCCGCGAAGCTGCCGTAGGCGCCGTGGACCAGCGCGCCGGCATGGCCCATGGTGACGCCCTCGGGAGAACCTCTTCCGGCGATCAGCGCGAATACCGGCTTGGCGAAGCGGTGCGCGATCAGCGCTTCCGCGAGCTCCTCCTCGTCGCGGCCGCCGATCTCGCCGATCACCAGCACCGCTCCGGTTGCGGGGTCGGACGCATAGAACGGCACGAGATCGGCGAAGCACGTGCCTTTCACCGGGTCGCCTCCGACGCCGACCCAGACCGATTGGCCGATGCCGCGCTGCACGAGGCGGTATCCGGCTTCGTACGACAGCGTTCCGCTTTTCGACGCGATGCCGAGCGGCCCGGGCAAGAGCGCGCTGTCGGGCAGGAATCCGAGCTTGCCCTCGCCCGGCACCGCCATCCCGGGCGTCGATGCGCCGATCCAGGTCGCTCCCGCCGCGCGCACCAGCCGCAGCGCTTTCAGTGCGTCGTGTACCGGCATGCCCTCGGTCGGCGTGACGACGAGCCCGATCCCGGCCTCGACCGCGTCGCGGATCGCGCCCAGCAGATGCATGGGCCCGACCAGCAGCACGCTGGCCGTCGCACCGGTCGCGGCGACCGCCTCGCGGCAACCCGCGAACACCGGCACGCCGTCGATGTCCCCGACGGCGGCATTGGGCGAAACGCCGCCGACGATGCGCGTGCCGTATCGACGCATCAGCCGCGAGTGCCGACGGCCGGCGCGGCCGGTGATGCCCTGCACCAGCACCGGGGTGTTGCGATCGACGCGGGGCATCATCATGCCGCGTTCGCCGCACCGAGATGCGCCCGCACGCGCGCCACGGCGGCGCCGAGCTCGGTCACCACGGCGATGCCGGCCGCTTCGAGCACGCTGCGCGCGGTCTCGACGCCGTTGCCCGCGAGCCGCGCCACCACCGGCGCCCGGAGCCGCGGCGCCTGCTCGAGCGCGGCGAGCAGCAGGCGCGCAAACTCGCCGAGGTCGGTGATGCCGGCGAACACGTTCACCAGGATGACCCTGATGCGCGGCCCACGCGCGATCCAGTTGAGCACGTGGACGAGCCGCGCGGGATCGCCGCGCAGGCCCCCGGTGCGCACGTCGAGGAAGTTGTACGGCCGCAGCCCGGACTGGCGCAGTTCGTCGATCAGCATCATGGAAAGCCCCGCGCCGGTGGTGAGCAGCCCGATCTCGCCGTCCGGGTCGACCACCACGTAGTCGCAGCCGTAGCACCGCTTGAGCGCGACCTCGGGGTAGGTGTCGGCGCGTTGTTGAAGCAACTGGCTCAGCGCCCCCTGGCGCGCGAGCGCGTTGTCGTCCGTGATCATCTTCGCGTCGCCGGCGACCCAGCTGCCGTCGGGCCGCACGAACAGGGGATTGATTTCGAGCAGCGTGCACTCGTAATCGAAGAACGGCTGCGCGAGCGAGGCCCCTGCGGCGGCGAGCGCGGTGCGCAGAGGCGGTACGAGATCGGCGCAGAGTTCACGCGTGCACGCGGCCACCGCCGGGGCATCCGGGTCGCAGACCGCGCTACGCAGCAATCCGCACCCGGTTGCCATCGCCTCGATCTCCATCCCGCCGCGCGGCGCGATGAGCACGCGCACCCCGGCGCGCGTTGCGTCGATCATGAGGCTCAGATACGCCTCCGCCGCAGCGTTGACCTGCTGCTCGATGCGGCAGCTTCTCACCGGAAGGCCGCGGATGCGCGTGCGCAGGATGTCCGCGACCGCGGCGCGGGTCTCATCCGGCGTCGCTGTCTTGCGGATGCCGCCCGCCTTGCCGCGGCCGCCCGCGGCGAGCTGGGCTTTTACCACCCACGGACCGGGCGGTAGACTCGCCAGCGCGCCCGTGTTGTCGGTCAGCACGCCCAGGGGCAGCGGGATGCCGTGCGCTGCGAGCAGTTCCTTGGCGTCGTGTTCGAGCAGATACATGAAGACGATGGGTCAGAAGCCATCTCAAAAATCACTCAAGACCGATTCAACCCAAAAAGCTCCAGCCACAGAGAGCACAGAGACCACGGAGAAAACCCTGAAAATCCTGTATTGCGCCTGCCTACCTCATCCCTTCACAGGTTCGATGGTTAAACTCTGTGACCTCTGTGTCCTTTGTGGCTGAGGTTTTCAGGTTATTGAGACTGGTTCTGGTCTTATATCGCGCCCGCGAGACGCGTCACGAACGGCGCCACGTCAGCGGCGTCGTCTATTTCCAGCACCGCGCGCGCCAGCTCCGCGGCTTGCGTATCGGGCACGCCCGCAATGCGCATATTGGCGTTGAACTTGGCGAGCAGCTCCGCGTCGGTGAGCGGGTTGTCAGGATGGCCCCTGGCGTGTTTTTCCTGCACTTGATGCAGCCCGAACGGCCCGTGCGCACGCAGCGTGCATCCGCCTACGTCGCGCCCGGCGGCCTGCGTATCGGCATTGCATTCGATGCGCGCGATGCAGGCGCGGACACGATCCGACGGCGGTACTTCCTCGATGAGCTGGCGCGGCGTGACTTCGCCGTGAACCAGCGCGGTGGCGACGGCCCACTGCGCGCTGAACTGGGCGGCGACGCGCGTTGCGGGAACGAGGCGCTCCGGGGAGGCGCGTCCCACGACATCGTGCGCCTGCGGTCCGATGCTCACCTCGACGCGCTCGACGCGGCCGAGGTCCTCGCCCAGTTCGGCGCGCAGCCTGAGCGCGGCGCTGATCGCCGGATGGGTGAGCCGGCAGGTCGGATAGGGCTTGAAAGAAAGACGGTCGATTTCAAAGCGCTCGCCGAGTCCGGCACAAACGCGCCGGTCGTCGAGCCGCCCGCGCAGGTAGACGCGGCTCAACCCGTCCTCGCCGGTCAGCGGCTGCCGGACCCCTTCCAGGCCGGCGCTTGCCATCAGCGTCGCGAGCACCGCGTTGGCGGCGGCAAATCCCGGCTGCAAGTGCTTGGTGGGCGCACCCTCGCGCGTGGACTGGTGATTGCCCGAGGCGAGGCAGTAGGCGATGCCCAGCGCGTCGCGCAGCACCGGCGGGCGGTGGTCGAGGATGCGCGCCGTGGCGAGCGCGGCACCGAAATGCCCGAACAGCGCGGTGTAGATCCAGCCGCCCTCGACGAGATTGAGGCGGGTCGCCACGCCGAGGCGGCATGTCAACTCGATGCCCGCGAGCACCGCCTCGCAGAAGGCGCGGCCGTCGAGGCTGCCGTGAAGTTGCGCGGCGGCGAGCGCGGCGGGAATCGTCGCGGCGCCGGCGTGCAGCACCGCTTCGTCGTGCGTGTCGTCGTATTCGAGCACGTGGCCGAAGTAGCCGTTGCACAGCGCGGCGAGGTGCGCGGGCGCGCGCGGCCCGCCGATCACCGATGCGTCGGGCCTGCCGCCCGTGGACGTGAGCGCCGTGAGCCAGGCGGGCATCCCGGCCACAGCGCGACCGGCGAGCGCGGCGCCCAGGTAGTCGAGCAGCTCGCGCTTGACCATGGACCGGGTTGCCCCGGGCAGCGCGTCCCAGCGCAGCTCGCGCGACCACTCGATGAAAGAATCGAGCGCAGGCTCCGCAGCCGTCGCGCCTGCGGCGGACCTCACGATCGCTTGCCCTTGGCGAAGCGCTCGAGGCTCGCCTGGCGCTCGGGCGAGCTCGTGGCGATCTGCAGCAACCTGTCCTCGACTTCGACGCCGGCCGGCAGCGGTGTCGAAAGCGCATGGCGCAGCGCCTCCTTGGCACAGGCGACCGCGGAAGCAGGGCGTTCCGCGAGCAGGCGCGCGGCTTCCAGCGCGCACTCCAGCACGCGTTCCGGCGCAACGCAGTGCGTCGCAAGCCCGTATTGCATCAGCTCGTGCGCGGTCAGGCGCTGGCCGCTCAGCACGATCCAGCGCGCGAGCACCGGCCCCACCAGGCGCGGCAGCAGTTGCGTGCCCCAGCCGCCGGGAGTGCCTCCCCACGCGAGCTCGGGCAGCCAGAATTCGGCCGCTTCGCTGACGACCACCGCGTCGCCCAGCATGAGAAGCTCGAAGCCTCCGCCAGCGGCGTGGCCGTTCGCCGCGATCACCAGGGGCTTCGACAGCAGCGCGAGATCGTTCCACAGCTTCACCAGCGGCCGGCGGATCTCCCAGTCCTTGCCGGGATTGGCGCGGCGCTCCTTGAGATCGGCGCCGGCGCAGAACACCTTGCCGTTGCCGCCCCACAGCACCATCGCCCGGATCGCGTCTTTGCGGCTCACTACCGCGAGCGCATCGGCAAGCTCCTCCACGGTCGCACGGCTCAGGGCGTTCGCCGCGTCCGGGCGGCGCAGCGTGACGAGCGCGATGTTGTCGCGCCGTTCGGCGGCGATGCAGCGATACTCGGGCCAGGGATTGTCCACGGTGCGTTCTCCTGCGGGGTGCGCGGCGGCCCGCCTCATAACGCGTTGAGCCCGGACACGCCGGTGGCAAGGTCCATGTGCTCCATCAACCTCCGGCCGACCAGGTTGCGCAGCGTCTCGGTGGTGCCGCCGCCGAGGCTGCCGAAGCGCGCGCCGCGGAACAGCCGCGACACCGCGAACTCGTCGGTAAATCCGTAGCCGCCGTGCACCTGCACCGCCTGGCTGGTGACGCGGATCGCCATTTCGTTGCAGTAGATCTTGGCCATCGCCGCGAGCGCCGGATCGGGGTATTTTTCGCCGCTCACCGCGGCGCGATACAGCAGCCCGCGCCCGGCCTCGATCTCGATGTACATGTCGGCCGCCTTCCAGCGCATGCCCTGGAAGTCGCCGATGCGCTCGCCGAAAGCGCGGCGGTCGCGCATGTAGCGGACCGCCTCTTCGAGCGCGCCCTCGGCGAAACCAAGGCAGATCGCGGCGTTGAGGCAACGCTGGACGTTGAACGCGCTGAGCAGCGTCTTCATGCTGTTCTCGCGCAGGATCAGATGATCGAGCGGCACCTCGCAGTCGTCGAACACCACGTCGCACAGGTATTCGCCGCCCATCGTGTGGAAGCTCGGCCTGGCGACGAGTCCCTTCGCGCCTTTCTCGACGAGCACGCAGCCGATGCCCTGCGCCCCGGGGACGCCGTTCACGCGGGTGAACACGATCAGCACATCGGCGATGTCGGCGCGGCTGATCAGCGTTTTCGCGCCCTTCACGATGACGCGGTCGCCGACGATCTGGCTGTTGGTTTTGTAACTGGGCACGTCGGTGCCCGCGTCGGGCTCGGTGAGACAGATCGCGAGGATGCCGGTGCCCTCCGCGACCTTGGGCAGGAACTTGCGTTTCAGGTGCTCGGGGGCGTAGTTGGCGATGATCCGCGGCTGCACGCCGATCTCGCCCAGCGCGGCGAGCGCGGTGGCGTAGCACGCCTTGCTGATTTCCTCGAGCACGAGCACGGTGTCGAGCACCCCCGCATCCATGCCGCCGTACTCGTGGGGCACGGCCATGCCGAGCACGCCGATTCTGGCGAGGCTCGCCATGGTCTCGTGGGGAAAATCGCCGTTCAGCCACTTGATCGCCTTGGGCGCGATCTCCTTCTGGCGTATTCTGCGCACCGCCTCGACCAT